>CAITIS010000058.1 GCA_903892515.1 uncultured Planctomycetota bacterium
CCTGGGCCGATGCATCGTCGTGGCTCACCGCCGTCAGCGGTAACTGGAGCGACGCGACCAAGTGGGACAACGGCCTGCCCAATAACGGCACCACGCTATACGACGCCATCATCGCCGCCGCTGGGGCCAGCCCGTACACGGTGACGATGAAGTCGGCCGCCACGGTGAATAGCTTCACGCTGAATTCACCTCAGGCCACGCTGGACATCACCACCGGCGGCACGCTCAGCCTGGCCGGCCCCGCGCCCAGCCAGCTTTGGGCCGGTGTGCTGAAGTTCTCCGGCGGCACGCTCAAGGGCGGCCAGTTGGACCTGCACGGCAACAGCATTACGGCCACTGCTACCGGCGGGACGCTCGACGGCGTGAACGTCCTGGGCGATTTCAACTTGACCGGCAAGAGCGGCAAGCTGACCGTCGCCAACGGCACGACATTCCAGGGCTCGAACATCACGGTGACCGACGCCACTCTGACAATCAACCAGGACGCGGTCTGGAACGACAAGGCCGTGACCATGCAGAGTGTTTCATCGGGCCCAGGCATATCCGTGGCCAGTTCGCGAACCCTTACGCTCGGGCCCGCCACCGTCGTGACATCCAATGGGTTTACCATCATATGGTCCATGCTGGATTCGACCGTCATCACCCAAGGGAAGATATCCGGACAGGCCGTGGAACTTGGCAGTTTCACCAACTCAGGGCAGATACAGGGCGGTTCGATGTATCTCGGCTACAGCGGCTGCCAGTGGGTCAATGCCGCCTCTGGCGTCATCAGCTGCGACAGCGCTCTGGCCCCCGCCGGTCGCCTGCCCGCTTTCGATCTTGCCGGAACGTGGCGCAATGATGGACTCATGACATTTGCGAACTTTACATTCGGGGATGGAGACCTAGCTTTTCAGGGAACAGGAACTAACGCAGGAACGATGTCCTTTTCCGGGTGTTTTGTGTCGTTCCCAAGCGCCGTATCAAGGACGCCGAAAGTTAGGAATACCGGCACGATGACCTTCACCAACTGCGACATCACCGGCGCGCCTACACTCGAAGGCAATTTCTCGATCACCGGCGGCACGTGGCAGTTCACCCAGGACGATCGAATCGACAACACCGGCCACGTCCTTAATCTTGGCGGCGGGGCGAAGGTCACGGCTTTGAATTATTCGTCCGGGTACGGCGCGGGCATCAAGGGCGGGACGATCAAGGTCGTGGGCGGGGTGCAACTCTCCGGCTCGCTGGATGGCGTTACCATCGAGGGCGATGTCACGATCCCCGACCGCAAGACGCTCAACCTCTATGAGAGCGGCACGGCCCCGTCCGTCATCCACGGCAACGTGAACATGACCCGAGGCGAGCTGGGATACACCATCATCGCTCCGGGGGGAAGCTTGACCTTCGCGAACACATATACCTTTCCGACCTCCCCATGGAGCTCTAGTTATGTACTAACGAACATGGCGGTAATTGATAGCGGCGTCCCGGCCGGGGTGACGCTCACCGGTTCAGGTTCGGCCTGCATTCACGCGAACCTTGATATCAGCAACAAGGGCACCATCACGCTGAATCAGCCGAACACCACGCTGTGGATTTGGAACGATTGGGACCCATGGGGGCCAGGTATGGGTCTGACTTCCACCACGAACGAGGGCGTCATCAATCTGAGCAGCGGCGCCATCCTGTATGGCTCGAGGCAGATCACAAATACCGGCAGCGTGGACGTGCAGGGAATAATGAGTGATCTTACCTGCTCGACGTACGTCCAGACCAGCGGTGTCACGCACATCGGCGCCCACTCATATCTCGACGCCGTGTCCAACTGTGACTTTCAGGGTGGTCGGCTCGAAGGCGCCGGTTCCATCGCGGCCTGGCATACATCGCTGGTTCTTGGGAACGTTGATGTGTGTCCTGGCGACGCCCTGGGGGCGATGGAGATGTACGCCTATGGTAGCATCCTTTTCGGGACAGAATCCCGGCTGGACGTGGACCTGGGCGATCCTTCCAACAGCGATCTGCTGGACCTGGGCACCACCAAGCTCACCACGTTGCAAGGCAGCATCAACGTGACGGCTTGGCCAGGGTTTGGCGTGGGTCGGTACGTCATCATCAAGGGCAAGAGCACGAGCGTTATCACGGATGACGGCATGCGCGTCGGGACCATGCCTGACGGCTTTTCGGCTACGCTGGATTTCAGCGTCCCCGGCGAAGTCGGCCTGATGGTCGTCCCTGAACCCGCCACGGCCCTGCTGCTGGTGGCCGGCGTGCTGCTGGGTCGGGTTCGGCGAGCCAGGGTGGCGCGATAGTCCGCCCCTGCACACACGGTGATCGGCCCGCATAGGTAGAGCCGCAAGACGGCGCGGCTCAACCTATGGCACCCTGACGATGGTCGGGTGCCGTGGCTTGCGAAGCGAAGCAACCACGTTTGTGCCAAAGGTCTGCTCCGCGCATTGACCGGCTGGGCGGGCAAAAGGTATCCTTAAGGCATGATCATCTTGATCGACAATTACGACAGCTTTACTTATAACCTCGTCCAGCGCATCGGCGAACTCAAGACTGGCCAGGAGGTCCGCGTCTTCCGCAACGACGCCATCACGCCCATGCAGGTCGAGCCCTTTGGCCCCACGCACCTGATTATCTCCCCGGGCCCCTGCACCCCCAATGAGGCCGGCGAGAGCATGAACTTCATCCGCCACTTTCACGGCAAGATTCCCATCCTGGGCGTGTGCCTGGGCCATCAAGCCATTGGCCAGGTCTTCGGCGGCAAGGTCGTGCGGGCCCCGCGCCTGATGCACGGCAAGACCAGCGAAATTCGCCACGACGGCAAGGGCGTGTATCGCGGCCTGGAGAACCCCTTCACGGCCACGCGCTACCACAGCCTGATCGTCGAACTCAACGGCATGGACAGCGACTTTGAAGCCACCGCCTGGAGCGTGGACCAGAACGAATTGATGGGCATCCGCTCCAAAACCCACCCGACCGAAGGCGTGCAATTCCACCCCGAAAGCTTCCTGACCGACCTGGGCCACCGGCTAATGGCGAACTTCCTGGCGCTTTAGCCACCGAGACGAAGCTTTGCACGAGGCGATTCAATCCGTGCCCGCTAACAGCCCGTTGAGAAACGTAGCACGGGCGTCTCGCCCGTGGTCCAACCACGCGAAAGTGGCCGAAATACTCATGGGCGAGACGCCCATGCTACAAAGGCAAGCACTTCTTCAACGGGCTGCTAAGCCCAAAGGGCTTGAAGAGTACAGCCCAGGGCACAGCGAAGCGCCGCCCTGGGTTGCGAGGATGCGATGATGTCAGCCCTGTAAGGGCGGGACAGCTTTGCCTCTCGCGCCCTTGCAGGGCTTGGCCGTGTAACGCATCTCACCTGGGGCGTTGCCCCAGGCTGTACTCTTTTAGCCCTTCGGGCTGCATGACCCCGCTGTCCACTGGGTCATCGCCGATGCTGGATTATGCAGAAGCCTGCGTCCCCTGTGGCCGGATTTGGCTACTTGAGCATCAGCCACCGGCCGAGGCAGAGCAGGGCCCAGAGGCGGTGGCGGTGGTCGGCGACGTGGTGTTGGTGTTCGTTGATGAGTTGCTCGACCGCCGGCCGGGCCAGCCAGCCGCGCCGGATGAGCGGGCCTTCCAGCAGCGTTTCGTACATCATGTCGAACAGTTCGCCGCGCAGCCAACTGTCGATGGGCACGGCAAAGCCACGCTTGGGCCGGGTGAAAACTTCGCTCGGCAGCAAGTCGCCGAAGGCCTTGTGCAGGATCTTTTTGCCCCGCAGCGGCCCGGCCTTGAGCTTGCAGGGCAGCGACAACCCCAGTGCCACCACCGCGCTATCGAGCAGGGGCGCCCGCAACTCCAGCGAGTGGGCCATGGAGGCGATGTCCGCCTTGACGAGCATATCGTCAGGCAGGTACGTCGCCAGGTCGTGATGCTGGGCGTAGGCAAACTCGTCGTCGTACTCGGGCTCTTCGTACAGTTCGATGAACCATTCCTGCGGCTGATCGACGATGGCGGCCTTGGCGAAGTCCGGCTGCATCAGGGCGGCCAACTGGCCGGGGCCAAGCAGCCGGCGGTACAGGAAGTATTGCATGGCCGGCACGTCGTCCAGGCCGTCGGAGAGCCGCACCAGCCGGCGCGCCAGCGACTTCTCGTCCTTCGGTCCGGCCAGCTTGGTTACGCCGGCCAGCAGCTTCATGGTCGCCCAGCCCATGCCGCCCATCGCCGAGGTGAACTGCATGGCGCGGTAGCGGTCGTAGCCGCCAAAAACCTCGTCGCCGCCGTCGCCCGTCATGGCCACCGTCACGTGCTGCCGGGCGGCCTGGCAGATCAGGTACAACGCCAGCGCCGAGGAGTCGGCGAAGGGCTCGTCATATTGCTTGACCAGCGTGTCGAGCAGCTTGCCGGCGTCGTCGGGCTTGATGAGCAACTCGGTGTGCTTGGTGCCCAGGCGCTGGGCGACGCGGCGGGCGTATGGCCGCTCGTCAAAGCTCTGCTGCTCAAAACCGGCTGAAAAGGTCTGCACGGCCTGGCCTCTGCCGGCGGCTTCGACCATCAGCGCCGCGGTTATGGAGGAATCGACCCCGCCTGAGAGCAGCGCCCCCAGCGGCACGTCGGATTCCATGCGCTGCCGCACCGACTGCCGCAAGAGCACGCGCGTCTGCTCGATGGCGTCGTGCTGGGAGATCTTCATGGTCGAAAGCGGCATCTGCCAATACCGCTGGGGCTTGGCGGCAGGCGAATCGACCAGCAGGTAGTGCGCCGGCGAGAGCTTGTGGATGTTCTTCCAAATGCTGCGCGGGTGCGGCACGTAGCCTAAGCTGAGATAAAACGCGATGGCCCGCGGGTCGATCTCGGGCTGGACCATGGGATGGGCCAGCAGGGCCTTGGCCTCGCTGGCGAACACGACGCGGTCCGGCAGCAGGCAATACCATAGCGGTTTTTCGCCCAGCCGGTCGCGCGCGAGCATCAGGCGATTGCCCGGCACATCGTGCAGCGCGAAGGCGAACATGCCCTCGACGTCCTTGAGCATCTCCGGGCCGATAGAGCGATACAGCGCGGGCAAGACCTCGGTGTCGCCCTGCGTGCCGAACTTTACGCCGGCCTGCTGCAAGCGCGTGCGCAGGTCGCGGAAGTTGTAGATCTCGCCGTTGAAGGCCACCACGGCCAGGCCGTCGGCACTGGCCATGGGCTGCTTGGACAGCGGCGGGTCCAGCACGGACAGCCGGCGGAAGCCGATAGCGCACCGGCCATCGGAACTGAGATACGCCCCGGCCTCATCGGGCCCGCGATGGACCAGATGAGATGCCATGATCGCACCGAGCGTGACGTTCGCCCGGGCCGCACCAAACGTGAATTCACCTGCAAAGCCACACATGACAAGGCATTATAGCCAGGCCCCCAGCCGCACAGCAGGAGTTCTGCCAAATCCGAGAATACCACAGGCCAGGGCGCCGTGGTTGGGCCATGGCTTGGGTGCCACACCTGCGGCGTTTGCAGGTGTGTAAGGATCACGGCTGCAAACGCCGCAGCCGTGGCACCCACATGTTTTGCCCGGACGGAGTGCTAGGCCCCCATGTGCGGCGAGAAATCGGCTTGGCGCCCCTCCAGCACTTCCAGGGCGACAATCGTGCTGTCGTCCTGTGCCTGCGGGCCGCTCTGGCGGCGAACCTCGTCCATGACGCGATGCACCTGCTGGGGCATGCTCAGGTCGCGGAGCGAAAAGAGCAGTTGCCGCAGCCCTTCTTCTTCCAGGCCGCCCTCGGGCTTGCCGGCCTCGAACACGCCGTCGGTGAACAGGAAGAGCCTGTCCCCCGGCCGGAGCGTCAGCACGCTGCTGTGCCAGATCGGCTCGTCCAGCACGCCCAACAGCGGCCCGGTGGCTCCCAGTAGTTCGCACCCCTGGGCCGATTGCAGCACGCCGCCAGGATGCCCCGCCGAGACGTACGTCCACGTCCGCTGCCGGCGATCCCACAGGCCCAGGCACAGCGTCACGAACTGCCCGCTGACCACGCACGAGAGCAGGTCGGCGTTGACGGCCTCCATGGCCGCCACGATTGAACGCTCCTGCGAAAGATGGTGATGCAGCGCCATCTTCACGATGCCCGTGAGCATGGCCGCCGAAATGCCGTGACCCGAGACGTCCAGGATGGCCACCGCCGTCACGTCCTCGTTCACCGGGAAAACGTCGAATAAATCCCCCGCCACGATCTCGGCCGGAGAGTACGCCGTGGTCAAGGCCAAGCCCGACACCGCCGGCAAGGCCGTGGGCATGAGGTTGGCCTGGATCTGCCGCGCCTGCTCGATCTCCTCGTCGCGCCGCTGCTCGTACGCCTTGAGCAGGTCGGCCATGGAGTTCAAATCCTCCGAGAGCGCCTGGATCTCGCGCGAGCCCGAGGCCTTGACGTGCTGGCCGAATTCGCGCCGCGACCAGCTCTTGGCCGCCTGGCGGATGCGCGCCAGCGGCGAGAGCACGTACAGGCTCATCATCAGGTACACCACCACCACGATGCTGATGGCCACGATGGCCGAGGTGATGAGCCGGCTGAGCACTTCCTCGTGCAACATGCTCTGGACGCGGTCCATGTACTCGGCCGTGATGAAGGTGTAGCCGTCGGCGGTGCTGAGCCGGGCCTGGGCGATCTCGTGGCCGGGGATTTGCGAGTCGCGCCAGTTCTCCGATATCAGCCGCTCGCGCAGGGCCGGGCTCTCGACGGCCGCCTGCTCGGCGACGATCTCGCCCTTGGGCGAGAGCACCAGCACGTACCGGTTGAGTTCCTTGGGGTCTTCGGAGCGCCGGCCAAGCTCGTGGACGAAGCGGACGAATTCCTGCCGGTCGTTGATGAGGTGAAACGCGATGGCCAGGCCGCTGGCGCGATCCATGAGCTTGCGGCGCTGCTCGTCAAAGTGGATTCGCCGCTCGCTGCGATAGTCATAGGCGATGCCCACGCTCAGTACGCCCATGACGATCAGGATGATGGCCAATGCCAGCTTGGCCGGCAGCGCCCCGCCGCGGGGCACTAGCGTCGCGCCGCCCCGGGAAGCTAGCGCCGTGCCCCCTGCCACAGCCCCGCGCGACCCGCGCGTGCCCCCCGTATCAGCAGGACTCGCGGGCGCACCGGCTTCAGGCGATGGCTCTGGCTGCGACGGACTGTCTGGCAGGGTCTTCGTCATTCTTCTATCGGCATTCCGCTATCGTCATAGTATTCAAACAGGTCTGGCATTGTTCGCGAAGGCGAGCTTCCGTGGGTGCCATAGGCTGACACGGCTTCGCGTCTTCCAGCGAAGTCGGGGCTGCCTATGCTCGACGTCGCATAGGTAGAGCCGCAAGACAACGCGGCTCAACCTATGGCACCCACGCTTGACCTATGGCACCCAGCCAGATAGTCGGGTGCCGTGGTTTGCGCAGCGAAGCGCAGCAACCACGTTGAGCACGATCGCTACAGCCAGCGAGATCGCGAAGGCGAGCTTCGGTGGGTGCCATAGGCTGGCACGGCTTCGCGTCTTCCAGCGAAGTCGGGGCTGCCTATGCTCGACGTCGCATAGGTAGAGCCGCAAGACAACGCGGCTCAACCTATGGCACCCACGCTTGACCTATGGCGCCCAGCCAGGCGGTTGAAGCCACGAGTTCACGAACTCGCTGTGTTGGTGTATAATCCGCCCACCAATAAGGCCATTCACATGAACAATACCCGGATCGAGAGCGACTCGTTGGGCGAGATGGTCGTGCCGCAGCAGGCGCTGTACGGCGCCCAGACCGCCCGGGCGATCGAGAATTTCCCCATCAGCTTCTGGCCCATGCCGCGACGGTTCATCGCCGCGCTGGGCATGATCAAGCAGGCCGCCGCGGCCGCCCACCACAAGGCCGGAAGGCTGGACAAGCCCCTCGCCGACGCCATCATGCAGGCCTGCCAGGAGGTCATCGACGGCAAGCACGCCGAGCACTTCCCTGTCGATGTCTTTCAGACCGGCTCGGGCACCAGTTCGAACATGAACGCCAACGAGGTCATCGCCAACCGGGCCATTCAGCTGCTGGGCGGGGCGGTGGGCTCCAAGAGCGTCCACCCCAACGATCACGTCAACATGGGCACCAGCTCCAATGACGTGATCCCGACGGCAGTGCATGTTTCGGCCGCCTTGGGCATCCAAGGCGAGCTGATCCCGCGGCTGAATTCGCTGCAAAAGGCCCTGGCGCGCAAGGCCAAGCAGTTCGACAAGGTCGTCAAGGTCGCCCGCACGCACCTGCAAGACGCCGTGCCCATGCGGCTGGGGCAGGAGTTCTCGGGCTATGCCGAGGCCGTCAGGCAGGTCACCGAGATGCTCGAAGCGGGCATCGACGACCTGTGCGAGCTGGCCATCGGCGGCACGGCCGTCGGCACGGGAATCAATGCCCCCGAAGGCTTTGCGGCGGAACTCTGCCGGCAACTGGCGGGCAAGACTCACCTGCCGTTCCGCGAGACCAGCAATCACTTTGCGGCTCACAGCCTGCCCTTTGCGGCCGTTCGGGCCTCGGGGGAGTTGCGGGCGGTGGCGGTGGCGCTGTCCAAGATCGCCAATGACATTCGCCTGCTGGGTTCGGGCCCGCGCTGCGGCCTGGGCGAGCTGGTCCTGCCGGCCACGCAGCCGGGCAGCAGCATCATGCCCGGCAAGGTCAACCCGGTGATTCCCGAGGCGGTGATCCAGGTGGCCTGCCAGGTGATCGGCTGTGATGCGGCCATTGCCGCGGGGGCCTTGGGCGGCGTGGGCAGCGTGCTGGAGATGCACGTGGCCTGGCCGATGATCGCCAACAACCTGCTGACGTCGATCACGCTGCTGGCCAATGCGGCCAGGGTGTTCGAGGAGAAGTGCATCAAGGACCTGGCAGCCGATGAGAAGCGATGCGGCGAGCTGGTGGAGCGGTCGCTGATGTCCGTGACGGCGCTGGCGCCGAAGATCGGCTACGACGCGGCCGCCGCGCTGGCCAAGGAAGCGCACAAGAGCAACAAGACCATCCGCGAGCTGGCCATCGAGAAGAACCTGCTGCCCAGGGAGGAACTGGACAAGCTGCTGGACCTTCGCGGCCAGACCGGGCCGTAAGTCAACAGCGTTAGCCGCAGAGAACGCGGAGGACGCAAAGAGCAGCAATGTAGAAGACGAGAAGTGGAAAGAGGCAGGTGAAAGGCGGGTGCCACAGGTGCGGAGTCTTGCACCTGTGAGGCGCTTGGCACACCTGCAAACGCCGCAGGTGTGGCACCCCACCGAAACGGCGCTCGCGCGTGGCGCTGGAGCGGCATCGTAGGGTCCGCAGGTTCTTTGCCGGAACCCGCGACGGCAAAGGTTCTGCGGACGGGACGGGGCTGACGAGCTGGGCGAGGCCAAAGCGCAACCCATGACTTCCCGACGTTGACAACCCGCAGATTCCCGCCGTTGGCTCGTGGCCGCTGGACTCCGCGACCACGGCACCCAGCCCGTCGGTGCGCATCCGGGCCTCGATGAGGCTCAAAGGCCGGATGATAGTGATTCAGACTTATCGGACCATGGGCGATGTCCCCAGCCCACACACATGGCCAAGCTGGCCATTTTCTGTCTAGCGCAACCCCCCGCCGCATCGCCACGTCACCGCTGATATTTCCCGCCCAATGTCCCTATTTCGCCAACACTAGAGCGGTTCACCATTATTCGTAGCGGCATCCACAGGAACTGAACCAGCCCTGAGCATCCGAGGCACAGACCGACTTCAAGGCCGCGGCGATGGCGTCGAGTAGGGCTTCCTCGGTCCGCGCCTTGGCCGAGCGGAGGA
>CAITIS010000059.1 GCA_903892515.1 uncultured Planctomycetota bacterium
CTTGCCGAACGAGCAGGTCTCCCGTGCGCCCCGTCCGCATCACCTGCCCTGTCTCAGCGTCACGGAGCAAGTACGCCCCACCCCGAGCCTCGACCGCCGCTTCACCCTCCAAGGCCGCAATGGGGTTGACGGAACGGACACGGAAGTCATGGCGGCCTTGATCGCCAAACCATATTGCGTCGTTCGGCTCCCACACTTTCCAAAACGAATTGGAATTCTTGACGGATGTCCGCGCGGACGCACAACGATTGCGTGACCGCTCTCAGCGGCTTCGCCCGGTGGATGGTTCGCGAAGGCCGCGCCCTGAATAGTCCGCTGATCGGCCTGAGCAAGTTGAACGATGCCCGCGCTGAGCAACGGGCCGAACTGGCCAAGTCGAGCTTCCTGCTGGATATTGACGCCGCCGGGAACGTGGTCGATTTCTACGGCTTGAGGCACACTTGCGGAAGCCTGCTGGCGGCAAGCGGCGCGCATCCGAAGGTTGCCCAGACCGTCATGCGGCACAGCGACACAAACCTTACGCTGTCGCGGTACAGCCACGTCTACGCCGGGCAGGAAGCCCAGGCCGTCGAAAATCTGCCGGACCTTGCCGCCGCGCCCCAGCGGCAACGCGCCAAGGCAACGGGCACGGACAACGCCAAGGCCGGACAGGACGCGCCACGTTGCCCCAGAAACAAAGATCAGGCCCAGGACGGCGAACGGGCCGGGCAAGAGCGCATCGCTCGCAAGGCAGGCCAAGGGCGATTCTGTCTTGGCGTTTTGCTTGGCGCGTCCAGGGGCTTGGACGGGATTCGGCGGGATGAGTCGGGACAAGCGGCGGCTTCGGCCGATGCTGCGAAAACCCCTGTAAACACAAGGCGAAACGCCGTTTCTCGCGGCGATTCGCACACAGCCAGCGGTGGGATTTGAACCCGCAACCCCCGCTTTACAAAGGAAGACGCTCCCGATTCTATCTTGCGCCCTCGCAAAGACTTGCGACTGCCACCGTTCATCCAGTGCCCGAATCGGTGACATCATGGCTTGGACGACGTTAAACCCCAGGGCACCGTCGTTGGTGGCAACGCGCTGGCAGTAGTTGGGAGCCTTGCCGACCTGGCCGTGGCAAGTAGGGGCCCTACGGGCGCAGGACCCCACTCTGTCACGGCGGCGGACTTTAATGGAGATGGGAAGACCGAAGGACTACTTTGCTCCTGCACGCCGCTTTGCGGGCGTGGCGGACAACACCGAGCCCAAATACACCATCTGCGACAAGGGCAGCCAGTTCTGGCGCTGACCGAAGTTAACGGCCAAGCCAACACAGCAGCAGTGTCGCACACAGCCTTCACCCACGTCATTCACTTGTGAAACAACCTACTTCGCAGCCCTCAGCGGCCGCGCAGAACTACCGAGCTATCACAGAACACAGGTTGGCGGACAACTCCGCCAACCACAGCCCGCATCCTCTGCCAGGAACGGCTCGGCGGCTTGCTCAAGCATTACTACCGCAAGGCCGCCTGAGATCAGAGTCATGCCACTGAGTCCACATCGGGCTGGGTTGCGCTGCGCACTCAGAACCGCGGACCAGTTCCGCCACCGCTATTCAGTTATCAATCCGCCCTCGTGACGCCTCAACACGCCACGCTCCCAGCACGTCACGCGCTTCCGTCCGGTCTCCGGTTGCGGCCTTTCTTCGAGGTCAACATTATTGACCAAGTCGCTCATATTCCTGCTTCGTAAACCACCGCATCGACGAGAAGCGGGCATCCTGCCTCAATACTCCGCCAATCGCGTGCAAGACTGCATCCAGTTCTTCCGAAGAAGCGGCCCCAAAGAAGCTGCCGATCCCGCGCCTTCTATCCTCAACAAGCAACAGCCAAGGATCACCGCCTTGCAGCAAGCACCAAACCTTGCGATTGGAGAATGCGACCTCAAAACTCCAGCCATAGAAGCTGTGCTGTGACACGTCGGAAGGGCAAAGCCCGGCCTTCATTGTTGCATCCGCAAGTACTTGGCTGATGCTCCGTCCATCGGGCACAAGAGGGCTGCCCTTCTCTGTCCACTGAGCTTCGTCCGGGAAAGCCGCTCTAAACGTCACAAAGGTTCGTCTCGTCATGTGCGGAGTCTCCATCTTGGCCTTCATCAGCGAGTCAGCAGAACTACTTGCCATCCGACGATAACCACCAGTAGAGACTTGCGCCTCCAGCAGCCGCACCCGCTCCAGCTGTAATTTTTAGTGCGTCTGGGCTTCCATACCACAGCCTGCCCATCAATCCAGGCTTCTGAAGGCCAAGGGCATTCCCGCTCCAAGAGCCACCTATGGAATTGGGGAACTTTGCCCCGTAGAAGTAGGGATCGGCCAGGAAGTGCCTTTCGTAGAAGTCGCCAATGGAAATGCCATTGGGCTTCATAACATTCAGTGGACTCTCCGAGATGATCTCAGGTAGTCCATATCGTTGTCCTATGAAATGATGCCCCATCCCTTCGTAAGGCCGCGTCAAGTACTCGGCCTGAGCTGGCGTAAAACCTTGATCTAGAAACTTCGTCGCTGCTCCCTCTGGGGCCCATTCGGTCGCCCACAGCCCCTCTGCCATCGCTAC
The DNA here is from genome assembly GCA_903892515.1 of uncultured Planctomycetota bacterium. GTDB lineage: Bacteria > Planctomycetota > Phycisphaerae > SM23-33 > SM23-33 > CAITIS01. The sequence continues at coordinate 2,577 of CAITIS010000059.1, forward strand.
CGTACCCCTCGCCCACCCGATTACACCGGGAAGGACCATGAGTTCATCGTACGTTGGTTGCAACCCCATGGGCCGCTGAGGTGCTAACCCTGCGATATCTGCAGCAATACTCAAGCCGTAGCCGTCCCTTGCCCATGGTATTTCCATAGCGCTCCACCCCTTGCCCTGAAGACGGACGGCATCAAGGCCAAGATATGCGAACAACTGCTCGGCGTTTGCCTGCACGTTGCAGGCCTGTCGCCTGGCGCCCTCCGCATTGTTAAGCATCGTGGAAGAACTTTCCCCGTGCCATGCCGCACGCAGGGAGTTATACAGGCCGCTGCTATCGTTTATCTCTGATATCGCGGCGTCCGCAGCAACTTGTTGACTCCGAGCTTGATCGTATACGCCGCCGATCATTATCGCCATATTCTCCAGCTTGCCGAGCCCATTTACGTTAATCTCCCAATGATTCGTCAGCGCCATATACGTCATTGTCCGCTGCCACGTCTGGTCCTGCCACGCTGCGTCGGTTACGCTGTTTACAACGCTTGTCTGTTGGGACGTGGAGGGGCCAGAACCGGTGCTCATCACCGGCGTCGTGGCGGCGTGGGAGAACTGGTCGAAATAGTTTTGGATACTCGCCTGTGCGCTCTTCCACGTATCCTGGGCGGCTTGGATCGCCGAAGAGGCGTAGGAGGTGACGCTGTCCATCCAGGATGACGTAGATGAACTCGCATCGTCCAGCCAAGACGAGATGGTGTCGCTGAACGTGTCTGCGGAGCTGGTGTATGGGTTCCAATCGGACCAATCTCCCGAGTGGCCCGTGTACTCGTAGTTGCCGTACGTGTCGTAGGAACTGGAGGAGTCGTAGCTCACGGAAGACGGATAGTAGTCGAAGGCGTAGCTGCCGTGGTCGTAGTCCCAGTTGTATCCAGAATCGCCATACCCGTCGTATCCACACCCGGTGTCGTATCCATAGCCGTATCCGTCATCATATCCATAAGGATCATATCCGCCGTCGTATCCGAAGTCATCCATTCCCGACGGATCCTTGCGGGAAAGCGGGTTGTTCCCTGCGTAGCGGTAAAGGTTCGTGTCTCCGGCGGAAAAGCCCAGCGGGTCCGTGCTCAGGAATCGGCCTATATTGGGATCGTACCAGCGGGCTCGGTAGTTGTACAACCCGATCTCGCCGGTCTCCCAGTCGTACTCCCTGCCGGTGTAGCGGAACGGGTAGTCCTTCGGCTGGAGCGTCGCATCGTCAACGGTGACGGTTCCCTTGCCGAACGCATCGTAGTCAATTATCGCCCGTGGCGTCACCGTCCAGTGGCCGAAGTCGTCCACCACCATTTTCACAACCTCTCGCACGGACCCGAGCAGGTCCGTGATGTACCAATCCCGCAGCGATGGATCACCCGACCCGCCCGGACCAGGCTGCCAGGTGGCCAGCACCATGTCCGCATCCGGCCCGAAGAAGTACCGCTGGTCGTCCGCCATCGGGGCATTTCCGCTCTCATCGCCCGTGGCCCCGTCCGCGTCAAGGAACCGCACCCGAAGATTGTCACCCTCGTAGTAGAAGACCCAGTCGCAAGTGGACGGCTGGATCTGCTGCAACGGATCGAGCACGTCGATGGACTTAATCGATTCGGTGATACGCCGATTGAGTGCGTCGTAGCCATACTGAATGACCTCCTTGCTGCCGTTGGATTCCGGCAACGTCACCGAGACAAGCCGATGGCGATGGTCCCAGCCGAACAACGTGGTACCATCGGGGCCCGTGCGTGAAGTCATGTTGCCGTCGAGGTCATACCCGTACGTGTACTGGCCGTCCGACGTGAGCTGGTTTTCTGAACCCACGCTACCCAGGGCCGGAAGCGGATTGCCGCTGGCGTCGTAGCTGATCGTCGCGTCGGAGGTTCCGTCCTGGATGACCTGCCCATTCAGGTCGTACTTGTAGGTCTTCGTAGTATTGGTGTTGTCATCTCCGGAAGTCCCCAGGGTCATCTGCGTCATGCGGTCGGCCGCATCCCACTCATAGCTGTACTTGGAAAGCCCGGTGCCATAGTCCATACACTGGAGTCTGCCCTCTGGGTCATACGTGTATGTGCTCGTCGCCACCTTGAGCGTGGTGCCCGCTGTGTCGTACCGTGCTATTGCACTTAGCTTGCCGTCTCCACAGTAGTAGAACTCGGCGCGGATCGGCGAAGTGTGCACCGTATCCGTTTCATCGGTCGGTCGTTGGCACGCGTCATAGTTCCGGGTCGTCGTCTCCGAACTGCGGCTGTCGATGACGACGGTTCGGTTCCCGACCGCATCATACTCGTAATAGTACACCATCCCCGGGAACCCGCTCATCATCAAGGTATACGGGGCCGACGTAGTTTGTGTGTTGATCCTCTTCACAACGATGTCATACCAGCCGGTCGTTGCAAGATGGTCATCCGTCCCCGGGAGGCCGTCATCCAGTGAGTATCCGGACGGGTCACCGCTGACTGCGTGCAGCAGGTTGTCGCCGGCTACGGCATCCTTTCCATGCAAAGCCATGAATGGTGCGGCGATCGTGCCCGGGCTCGCGGTCATGCGAACGCTGAAATCTGAATCGCCGGCCTGCAAGAAGACCGTGTACACGTCGTACAGGTGGCCGGACGAATCGGCAAGATCGCCAGCCCCCAGCGTCGCTTCGTGGTAGACGCTGTTCGTACCCTGAAGTGCGCTCTGCAAACTGACTACCATTTCCTGGGTCTTCACCCGGCCATTGGCGTCGTAATAGTATCGATAGGTCGAGCCGGAGTCGGATGCCTCGACCACATCTCCGTTGGCATCGTACGTCTGATGGATGTCCTGCGCGCCCGAGCCAATCCACCGTTCGTCCACTTGTCGACCCGCCCGATCATAGTCGTACTCGGTGACGCGTCCCTCCCGATCCGTCGTGCGGGTGAGTTGGCCGGCGGCGTCGTATTCGTATCCCTTCGCCCCGCTCTGCACGGTGGATTCTTCAATCTGCCGGCTATCGGCGTCATAGCGGTATGAAGTCACGTTATTGCTCTGGTCGGTGAGGGAGGCCACGTTGCCAAGAGCGTCGTAGGCGGTAAACGATGTATCGTTCCGCCCTGCCGCGAGAGCCTTCACCTCTTGGCCGCTGACCGCTCGCTCGTACACGCGCACATCGTCGACAAGCGCGTCGACGTGAATCATCAGATCGTCGCTGCCGCTGCCGAGTCCAGCCATGGAGGTTGGCGTCATCGACAGCGGATCGTCCTCCACCGGCGTCCCGGCGCAATGCACATACAGCTTTCCGCCGGCGGTTGTGTGGACGAACGTGACCAGGAACCACTCCGTCTGCGTCAGCTGGACGGAACTTGAGACGGAGTCTGATCCGACCGTGGCCTGTACTTGATGCGCGTTTTCCAGGTTGACGATGTTCAGCGACAGATTGCCCCACTGCAGAATCTGAGTGGTGGTGCTCCCTAGGTTGACGGGTTTGATCCACAAGCTGACACTGTAGTCGCTGGACTCATGAGGAAGATCCGTCACCTGCAGTGAGTCGGTCGCCCACAACCAAAGGGCCTTGTTGATCTTGCCATCGATGGCCGTGGTACTCGTCGTCGTCGCATCGCGTCCATATCCGCTCGAATCCTGTTTCACAGAGGTCGCGACGGCGTCGTCCATCTTCAGATGCAAGCTCAGGCCCAGGGCGACTCCCGACGCATCGGTGGTCGACACCTTCCGATTCAGGGCGTCGTAGCTGTAGCTGGTCGTCTCGCCCAAGGCATTGCTCACGGACAAAGCGTTCCCATCGGCATCATACTTGGTCGTCGTCGTATGCCCGCCAGGATCGGTCACGGAGACTGGTCGCCCCAGTTTGTCATAGGCGTACCGCGTCGTCCGGCCGACCTGGTCGGTCGAGGATGCCACGTTGCCCGCCGAGTCGTAGATGACGTATGACGTGCAATCCCCCTCCATCAGCCCCTTGACTTCCCCACCTGTCAGCGCTCGGGAGTACACGCGGATGTCATCCAGTTGCGCACTCACTGGGAACGCAATCTTCAAGTCGGCGGCCTGCAGTGTCGTGAAGCCTCCAGTGTTCGCGGACAAACTGCTGCCAATTCCATTGAAGTAGAGTGTGCTCCCGGCGTTTTCGTCATACGTGAAGGTCACGAGCTGCCACTGCCCGTCCACTAACCCCGTAGCCGACTGGGTTGTTCGATACCCGGTGGTGGTCCCCGCTGACCAGCGCGACGCGTCTCTGGTAATCGTCAACTGCGTGCTCGTCGAGCTACCCCACGTAAGAACGGTGCTCCCCGAGGACACGGCGCTGGTCAATTTCACCCAGAAACTGATCGTGTAGCTGGACGTTTCCGGCAGTGAGCCGATTGTGATGCCGTTGCTCCCGGCGGGCAAGAACAGGCTTCCCTTGCCTGCCGCGGCATCCGATCGCCACGCGCTGTTGGTCACTGCAGTGACCGTGTGCCCCTTGTCATCTATCGCCCTGCCGCTGCCAGAGCCATCCTCATCGAACCGCACGTGAGCGGTCAACTGCTCGGGCTCATCCGTAGCGTCGGTCGCAGATACCTGCAATCCGACCGCGTCATATGCATAAACGGTAGAGTCTCCCAGGCCATTTGTGACGCGGACGATGTTACCGACCTCGTCGAACGTGGTGGTCGTCGTATTGACCAGCGGGTCGACGGTGGACGTGCGACGGTTCAATTGGTCGTAGCTATAGGATGTGCGGTTGCCCAACGGGTCGACCGAGGCCTTAACATTACCTACGGCATCATATTCAGCGGAGGAGCTGTGGTTGCCTTGGGCTAGCGCAGTTACCTCGGTGTCGGCCAGAGCCCGGTCATACACGCGTACGTCATCAAGGGAGCCGACGACGCTCTGGATCAAGAGGTCAGCGGCGCCGGTGACAGCGGCGGTGTTGAAAACACTCGTCCCGGAAACGCCGTCAACAAACAGCTTCGCTCCAGACGTTTGGCTGTAGACCAACGTGACCAATTGCCATTTCTTACCGATCAGCGCGGCTGCGGTCGCCGACGTGCCATTCGGCGTGCCGGCGGACAAACTCGTATGCGATGAGCTGATCTGCAGTTGTGAGCCCCACGTAAGCAGATTCACCGCGCTGCCCGACGGATCGGTGACGGGCTTTACCCAGAAGCTGATAGTGTAGTCGGCGCTGCCCGGTACGTGTGGAATCGTTAGGACGCCGGTTGTCGGCAGGCTCAGTGCATTCTTGATCTTTCCCGCCGCCCAGCTCGCCTGGCCAGACAACGTCGCATTGCGCCCACCGACGTCATCGGCCATGGCATCGTCCAAGCGGAGCCTTGTGATCAGCCCCTGGGGGACATCCAACGGATCGGTCGCGCTAAGCTGCCGATTTAACGCGTCGTATTGGTAGACGGTGGTGTTCTCCAGCGAGTCCACCTTCGCCGCAACATTGCCAGCGGCGTCGTAGCGTGTATAGGACGTGTGATTGCCCTGAGCGAGTTCTTGGACCTCAACGCCCTTCAATGCGCGATTGTAGACCCTCACATCGTCCAAGGATCCGTGCAAGCTGAAGAAGCTCAGCACGCCCGTCGGACTATTCAGATCCAGCCGTCCGGTGTTCATCACGCTCGTACCGGACCGGCCATTGATGTAAACGGTGCCCTCGTGACTCTGATCGTCGTAGGCAAAGGTGATCAATTGCCACGTGTTGGCCTGCAAGCTCGTGCCACTGGATGCATACGCAATCGGGGTTGTCGTCGAAGTCGTCACCCTGAACCGTCCGGTTCCGGCCTCGATGCTCATGGTGAGCGTGCCCCACGTCGCCACATTGACGTTGCCGGCAGGCAGATCGGATGGATTGATCCAGAAGCTGATCGTGTAGTTTGGCGTCTTGGCTAGAGCCGCACTTGCCAGCGTGTCGCCAGATGCCACCTTCAATCCGCCATCGATTCTGCCGCTGCCCCACGCAGCGCCTGATGCAGTCGCCACTTGCCCGCCCAAAGAGTCAGACAAGTCACCGTCCAACTTGATCCGAGTCGTGAGCCCATCAGGCACATCGAGTGCGTCGGTCGTGCTGACCTGGCGGTTCAGAGCATCGTACGTGTACACCGTGCAGTTGCCCAGAGCGTCCGTCACAGAGATCACGTTGCCGACGGCGTCATACACGCTCGTCGTATACTGCTCCATGGCATCTTTCACCGACACTCTTCGGTTAGCCGCGTCGTAACCGTACACCGTCTGGTTGCCCAGAGCGTCCGTCACCGACGTAACATTGCCCGCCGCGTCGTAATCCGTTGTTGCGGCAGGCTGGTCAGGGGCCGCCACCGAGGTCTGACGGTTCAGTGCATCGTAGCCGTATGAGGTCGTATGCCCCAAGGCATCCTTCGTGGACGTGACGTTGCCGGCGTCATCGTACTCTGTTGACGACGTGTGGTTGCCCTGGGCCAACCCCTGCACCTCGGCGGCCGCCAGAACCCGGCCGTACACTCGAACGTCGTCCAGATCCAGCGTCGACCC
>CAITIS010000060.1 GCA_903892515.1 uncultured Planctomycetota bacterium
GTCGCTTCCCCGCGGGACTCAACGACGATGCCGTTCCTGTGAAACTGGTCCTCCGCGCTGCAAGGTCCGCGCATGGCCAGGCCAACGACGGCCTGACCATGGCACCCAGCACCCGGCCGTGGCCGCGGAGTCCAGCGGCCATGTGGCCCAGCGTGGTTGCTCGCTGCACTCGCAAACCACGGCACCCAGGTCCAAGTCTCGCCGTTGCATCGAACGCCGCTGCATCGAACATTGAAAGGTGTCGTATCCCCTGCATCTCCTGCATCCCCTGCATCCCTGCCGATCTGTTCGTTCAGTTCCGTAGGCCGGGCAGGCCGGCCCGCGTTTCGGGATAGTCGCCCCGGAAGAACCGCCCCACATCGCACGGCCGCGCCGGGGATGGCGAGGGCGGCCTGAACAAAAAAGTGAACGCTGGCCGGGAGAGTCGGTTGTGCCGCGCCGGTTTGTGCGCAAAAAGAGGTTCATCGATCCTTCTATAGAAGCGCCACCGGCCAAGCGGGCCGGGGGAGAAAGTTTGAAAAGTGAAGAGGGATGCCACGCGGATGAGCCAGGGTAATCAGAAGGCTGCGCGACTGTGCGCATGGGGTGCGCTCGTGGCCTGCATGCACGTAAAGAGAGCAGGGTGAAATCCGCAAGATTGTGGCGGCCAGGACTATGCGCGATTGCCCCTGCGTTCCGGATCGTGCCAAACGGTTCCCAACGGTTCCGAATCGTTCCGTTTGGTTCCGTTTCGTTCCGAACCGTTCCGTTTGGTGCCGCTTCGTTCCGTATGGTGCCGGCGCGTTCGGGCAGGGCGCAACATGGTCACGCGAACAGCGTGACCATGCCACCCACAGGAGCGGCGCGCGTGGTTGCCCACGGGGGCGGCGCGCTTGGTTGCTCGCTGCACTCGCAAGCCACGGCACCCAGGCGGGGGCCGTCGCATTGCAACCCGTAACTCGCAACCCGTAACTCGAAATTCGAGACTCGAAAATGTCTTTATCCGTTGCATCTCCTGCATCCCTGCTAATTCCGTCGCCCGTGTAATTCGCCGCAAACGCCGCTGGAGGAACGTCAGTATGATTGACTGAGTTGCCCGCAAACTTTAGAATGGCTGGACGTGACAGAGAGTGCTCTTGCAGGTGTGCCCACCGGAGCGAATCCTTGACTTGGCCAGGCGGTCCGGACCGCATCGGCGAGCGACAAACAGCCAGAGGTTCAGAATGAGTGAGACGAAATTTCCGCTGCAGGACGTGGCCGAACCCAACCTTTACCGGGACGTGTTCCCGTACACGCATTTGCCGCGCGTGCCCTTCGACGGCAAGGGCGTGCCCATGCAACGGGCCAAGGGCATCTGGATCACCGACACGACGTTCCGCGACGGCCAGCAGGCTCGCCCGCCGTACACCGTGCAGCAGGTCGTGGACATCTACACGCTGCTGCACCGGCTCGACGGCGACAGCGGCACGATCCGCGCCAGTGAGTTCTTCCTGTACACGCGGCGCGACCGCGAGAGCCTCGACAAGTGCCGCGAACTGGGCTTTGCCTATCCCAAGGTCACCGGCTGGATCCGCGCCGTCAAGGCCGACTTCAAACTGGTCAAGGAAGCCGGGCTGGATGAGACGGGCATCCTGACCAGTTGCAGCGACTATCACATTTTCCTGAAGCTCAAGAAGTCGCGCCGGCAGGCGCTGGACATGTACCTGGACATCGCCAAGTCGGCCTTGGATGCGGGCATCACGCCGCGCTGCCACCTGGAAGACATCACGCGGGCCGACTTCTATGGCTTCGTGGTGCCGCTGGCCATTGAGCTGATGAAGCTGCGCGAGCAGTACAAGCGCGACGTGAAGATCCGGCTGTGCGACACGATGGGCTATGGCGTGCCCTGGGCCGAGGCGGCCTTGCCACGCAGCGTGCCCAAGCTGGTGTACGGCATGATCCACGACGCGGGCGTGCCGGGCGAACTGCTGGAATGGCATGGCCACAATGACTTCCACAAGGTGCTCATCAACCCGGCCACCGCCTGGCTGTATGGCTGCTCGGGCTGCAACGGGGCGCTGCTGGGCACGGGCGAACGCACCGGCAACACGCCGATCGAGGCCATGGTGGTCGAAGCCGCCCAGATCGAGGGCCGGCACACTCCCGGCGTGGACTACTCGGTCATCACCGAGATCGCCCAGTACTTCGCCCAGAACGTGGGTCTGGCTGTGCCCGCCAATTACCCGCTGGTGGGGCGCGACTTCAACGTCACGCGCGCCGGCATCCACGCCGACGGCCTGCTCAAGAGCGAGGAAATATATAACCCGTTCGATACGGAAAAGATCCTCAACCGGCCCGTGGGCGTGGCCATCACCGACAAGAGCGGGGCCGCCGGCATCAAGCACTGGATCGAGCAGCGCTACCACGTGGATGTGGCCAAGGACGACCCCCGGCTGCTGGCCATCAAGGACCGCGTCGATGCCGAATACGAGGCCGGTCGCAACAGCACCGTCACCGACGAAGAAATGGCCCAGTGGTATCAGGAATCCTTCGCCGGGTAACCGGCCTTAAAGACCATCGGGCATGCACAGGATGCATGGGATAACAAGCTTCGTGACATCCCCTGTATCCCATGCAATCATGCGGATGAATATACGTTAACGCCTCACGGAACAAAGTGTAGGGCGGGCACTGCCCGCCACGCTTCTCTGCGGAGAAGACGCGGCTCGGGGTTTTCAGGCCGTGCCGCTTAAGGCCGGGGCCGGTTCTGGCGCCGGCACGTCGCAGACCTTTTCCATGAAGAAGACTTCCACCTCGCCCAACACGCCGCCTTCGCGCATGCTGGCCTTGCACTCGGGGTCGTCGAGGCACCGCCGGGCGCGCTCGATGTCGTCGCACCTGAGGGCGACCAGCACGTCGCTGCAGTCGGTGGCGCCGCAGTGGATCCAGCCGTCGCGCAGGCCATACTCGGCCCGAACCTCGGCGCTGTCGTCAAAGGCCTTCTTCCACTGCTGGTAATTCTTGATCCGATGTCGAACCATCATGAGCGTCATGATCGGTCTCCTTGTGCTCTCTAACACTGATACGCGGGCCAGAGCCCCGCGGTGCCAGGTGACGATCGTCACAGAAACTCGCATGGGCGAGGAGCGTTGTTTCCGCCCCCGCCGGCACAAAATCGTAACCGTAGAATCCTATGTGGACAGGCTTTAGGAGGGGCGATTTCCCCGGCTCCCGGCCTGGAATTCGCCCTGCCTATAATGCCCGCAGAAAGGAGCACCAGCATGATGGTAAAGGCAGGTGACAAGGCTAACAAGACGGCGGACTACGAATGCCAGGGCTGTGAGAACACAGTCCACCTGAACAAGGGCGATACGATCACGGCGTGCCCTTGTGGCTGCAAGGAATTCGATGAGGTCAAGCAGTCGGCCTCTTCCCAGTCCTCGCAGTCGCAGCATCGGAAGTAGTGCCTGTTCGACGTGTGAGCGGCCCCGTCCCACCATGGCGGGACCGCTCTTTTGTGAGTCTCGCCGGCAGCGTGCACAGGCGTCGCGCCCGCGGAGAAGTTGCTGTCAGCGAGCCGGCGAATTCCCGGCGCGGGCTTCGCACTTTGGCCTTGCACGCGTACGGCCGGGGCCTATGATGCTCCTTTTTCCCAGGAGCACCCAATGGCCTCATACAAGCTCAACATCGGACGCATCAAGGGCTGCCCGCCCGCCCTGAAGGTTCAGGAATTGCTGGAGAAGTTCGGCGTGCCGGAGAAGGATGAATACGGCGTGCTGAACCACAACGCCACCGAGGAGGCCGTGACGGCCGCCATCGTCCGCCGCACCAACCAGACGTATCAGCGGCTCGATCCGCAAACCAAGGAAGTCACCAGCCAGCAGGTCGAGAAGGTCACGGTGTATCCCTTCACGATCGTACCGCGGAAGGAAGCCCTGGAGGTCTACGCCGGCTCGGCCAAGAGCATCGAGGAGATCGGGCTGTTCCTGTCCACCTGCCTGGGGCTGGCCGTGGTGGCCGAGGGCATCGAACTGGACGTGTGCGACGCCATCGACAAGCTCACCAAGGCCACCCAGCGTTTCCAGATTCGCTCGGTCCGCGTCAGCGACTTCGCCCACAATTCGTACATGATCGGGCCGTACTCGCCCAAGTTCCAGGACAGCGAGCACGGCAAGGATTTCATGCAGGAATACGCCGAGGCCATCGTGTCGGCGTCGGTCCGCTTCCAAGGCCCCCACGGCAAGGTGACCGTGGGCCTGAGCCCCAAAGCCGCCTTCAGCTTCTCCTGCAACGAGGAAGACCCCTCAGCCGTCAAAAGCATCCTCCGCACGCTGGCATAGACGCGCGTGGAATCCTGCGGCGAGCCACGAGTTTGCCGTCGCGCAGTTCGCGAAGCTGTACGAGGTCGTGCTAGGTTGTCAGCAGTTGTGAGAAGTTGTGAGAAGTTGTGAGAAGGTGTGAGAAGGTGTGAGAATGGGTGTGAGAATGGGTGTGAGAAGTTTTCGGCCCCAGCGGGGCCGAGGGATGTAGCCACGGGTGGAGCGAAGCGCAACCCGTGGAAAGAGCTTCGATTCGCTTTCTCGCCCCGGCGGGGCGAAGGAGCCGTTGATGCCGGGAACATACTCTCAACTTCTCCTGCATGTCATCTTCTCGACCAAGTATCGCGAGCGATGGATCAACGCTGACATCCAGGAACGCCTCTACTCCTATCTCGGCGGAATCATCCGAGCGGAGAAAGGCGTGCTGTGTGACATCGGCGGCGTGGAAGATCACGTGCATATGTACCTGCTATGGCGGCCCGACAGTGCGGTGTCCGATCTGATGCGAACCGTGAAGGCGCGTTCATCGAAATGGGTGCATGACAGCTTTCCGAATCTTGCCAGGTTCGCGTGGCAGGAAGGGTACAGCGTCTTCTCAGTCAGCAAGTCTCAGGAAGAAGCCGTCAAGAAGTACATCACCGGGCAGGCTGAGCATCACAAGGCCGAGAGCTTCGGTGCCGAACTTCTCAAGCTGCTGCGGGCTCATGGCGTGGAGTTCGACGAAAGATACGTGTTCGATTGAGCGGGCGGTCCCGGTCGTTGCTTGTGGGCATCTGAATGCATCCTCCGCCCCTGCCGGGGCGGGATCAAGGCACGATTCTTTCCACGGGTTCCGCTCCGGCCGCCTGCTGGCGGCCTGCGCGCCACCCGTGGCTACATCCCTTCGCCCCTCCGGGGCGAGATGCCCTTGACGGTTGCCGGGTTTTGTCGGCCTCTGGCCTCCCGCATCGGCCTTTGGCTTCCTGCCTCCCGCATCGGCCCGGGGCCTCCTGCGTCGCGCCTGGGTCTCTGGACTCCTGCCTTTGTCTTCCCCTCCGGCCTCTGGCCTGAGGCGCAGCGAAGCCAAGCCGCTACTTCCGCTTCTTTTTCTTCTTATCCAGCCGTTCCTTCTTCGTCAGTCGGTGCGAGCGCTGCTTGACCTTGAATTTTCCGCCGCCGCCGAAGAGGTCCATCTGGCCCATCTGCTTGGCGAAGTTCATGCGGTCGCGCATGCCCATGCCCGACATCTGCTTCATCATGGCGCTGGCTGAGTCGAAGCTCTTGACTAACCCGCTCACGTCGGAGGGGTCCATGCCGCTGCCCCGGGCGATCCGCCGCCGCCGGCTATTGTCGATAATCGAGGGATCCTCGCGCTCGGCCTTGGTCATGGAATGGATAATGGCCTCCATGTGATCGATCTCTTCGTCGTCGATCTTCATGTCCCCCAGTTGCGACCCCACCCCGGGCAGCATCTTTAAGATCTCCTTCATCGGGCCCATCTTCTTCATCTGCTTCATCTGGCCCAGGAAGTCTTCCAGGCTGAGCTTGCCCTTGGCCATCTTCTCCTGCATCTTGGCCGCCGACTCGGCGTCGAACTGCTCCTGGGCCTTCTCCACCAGCGAGACCATGTCGCCCATGCCCAGAATTCGCCCGGCCATGCGGTCGGCGTGGAACTCTTCGAGGTTCTCCAGCTTCTCGCCCACGCCGATGAACTTGATGGGCTTGCCCGTGACGCTCTTGACGGACAAGGCCGCACCGCCGCGGGCGTCGGAATCGAACTTCGTCAGGATCACGCCGTCGAGTTCCAGCCGGTCGTTGAAGGCCTTGGCGGAATTCACGGCGTCCTGGCCGGTCATGGCGTCGCACACGAGATAAATCTGGTGCGGGTTGACGGCCTTGGCGATCTCCTCGGCCTGCTGCATCATCTCTTCGTCGACGTGCAGCCGGCCGGCGGTGTCGATGATGACCACGTCGCAGCCGACGCTGGCGGCGTGCTTGATGCTCTCGCGGGCCACGCGCACGGGGTTCTTCTCGCCCTCGACGGTGAAGAACTGCGCCTCGGCCTGGCCGGCGACGACGCTGAGCTGATCCACGGCCGCGGGACGTTGGAGGTCGCAAGCCACCAGCAGCGGCTTCTTGCCCTGGCGCTGAATGAACCTGGCCAGCTTGCCGCAGGTGGTGGTTTTGCCCGAGCCCTGCAACCCGGCCATCATGATGACGGTGGGGGCGGGCGAGACGTAGTAGATTCGCGTGTCCACCGGGCCCATGAGGTTCACGAGTTCGTCGTGGACGATCTTGACCATGAGCTGGCCGGGGTGGAGGCTCTTGATGACCTCCTGGCCCTTGGCCTTCTGCACGACGGACTCGGCGAATTCGCGCACGACCTTGTAATGGACGTCGGCCTCCAGCAGGGCCTGGCGGACTTCGCGCATGGCGTCCTTGACGTTGTCCTCGGTGATGCGCCCCCGGCCGGACATGCGGTGGAAGACGTCGTTGAACTTGTTGGTCAGCGATTCAAACATGCCAACAGGATAGCCAAGAAGACGGGAATCGGGAATCGGGAAACCGGAATCGGGGAGAGGTTCCTGAGCCGGGTGTCGGGTGGCATGCTTCTGCGTTGTCTTGCAGAAGCATGTGAGGTTCGGCGGTGACGCCGGGGTGCCGTGGTTTGCGAGTGAAGCGAGCAACCACGATGGACAGTCGCCACGAACTGCACACGCGTCGAACTGAATCGTCTGGGGCATGGTTCAAGGTCGGCCGATCGGCTACAATCCGGGCTGGTTTGAAAGAAAGGGGCCTTTGTGCGGATCATCAAATGGTTTCGACGGCTTCTTGCCCAGCCGGCGATCTTGCTTGCGCGCTTCGTATCTGATCCCGGTTCCAAAGCCCGCATCCTCAAGGTTGCCTGGGGCATCAGCCACGATGGTTCTGCCGGCGTCCTGTACATTGGCAGCTTGTTTCGGTGGGGGCCGGAACTGGCGTTGATGGAAGGCGCCACGCTTGTTCGCAAGTATCCCTCGGGCGAAATGGCTGCCGTCGTCGGCCTGGCTGCGCTTGACGCACCTGGAGATGGCCTTGAGCTGGCCCAGGAGATGCTTCAGATCGCCCAGAAACAAGCCCCCAGCCACCCAATGACACGGATACTGGAGTATACGCTGCGCCGCCGATGTTCGCCTTCGGAGCAGATTGCACTGTGCGAGGAGTTTCTCGGACACCATGACTTGAGTCCCTTCTTTCATCGCATGGTGCTGGTCGATCACATGTGGGAATGCCTGATGGCCGGCAAGGCCGACGTGGCGGAGCAACAGGCCAAACGCGTCCTGGCCGTCGAAGAGTGCGGCGAGGCGGAGATGGCGATGTGGGCGATCCGCGAGGCGCAGCGCGACCCGACCAGGGCGCGGCAGCACCTGAAACGAGCCGAACTGCTGGGCAAGGCCAGAGTGCAGTACTTTCGCTGCATGGGGCACAAGGCCGCCGGCGATACCGCAGCCATGAGGGCGGACCTCTCCGAGCTGCAACAACTTGACCCACGCCTGGCGGCCCGGTGCTTGCATGAACTGGGCCTGACGGAGGCCGTTCAATGACCGGCGAGAACCTGCTGTTCCTGCCCGGCCTGGTGGTGGGACTGACCGTGCACGAATGTGCCCACGCGTGGGCGGCCTGGAAGCTGGGCGACGGTCTGGCCCGCGCCAACGGCAGGCTCAGTCTCAATCCGTTTCGGCACCTGTCCTTCTGGGGCACGCTGGCCATCCTGATCCTGCCATTTGGCTGGGCCAAGCCAGTGCCCGTGAACCTGTACAACTTCCGTCATCCCAAGCGGGACTTCCTGCTGACGTCGCTGGCTGGGCCTGCGGCCAATCTGGCTTTGGCGGCGATCTGCGTAGGCTTGATGCACTTGATGCTTCACCCTTGCCGGCATGGCGCACTGGCGCAGCCGGCCATGATGTTGGCCAACATCCTGCTCAGCCTCACCGCCATTATCAACGTCATGCTGGCGGTTCTAAACCTGCTGCCGATTCCCCCGCTGGATGGTTCGAAGATCTGGCCTTGCCTGATCCCGGGCATGAAGCCCTCGGGCAGCAAGCGATTCAATCAGCTGGGCATGATCGTCCTTGCCGTCCTGCTGTTCACTCACAGCGGCGGCGTTGTCATCGGGCCGGTGCTGGACCTCGCCATGTCCGCGATTCCCACCGATGACTCCGTCCTGGTGTCGCGATTCGAGAGAGACGGCGCGAAGCATCTTGGCAATAAGGACTATGCTGCGGCGGACGAGGATTTCACGCAGGCACTGGCCCTGTGTGCAAAGCAGCCGGGGAACCTGTGCTCGCGCAGCCAGGCGCGTCTTGCTCTGGGACGCTCAGAGGAAGCCCTGGCCGACATTGACCACGCCATCGACTGCTCGCCCAAGCCCGAGTTCTACGAACAAAAGGCAAACTGCCTGCAAGCTTTGGGCCGAGATGAAGAAGCGGCAGAGGCGAGAGGAACGGTTCACCAGTTGAACAACCGGCTCAGCACTCAGCCAGCTTCCACCGCGAAATGAGTTGGTTCGGTGGTGGCTGGGTGCCATGGCCAGGCTGCCGTCCTAGCCTGGCCATGCCTGGACACTCGCAGCATGGCCAGCCCTGAACAGCGGGCTGACCATGGCACCCGGCATCCGGATCGCGCGAGACCTTGTCCCTACGAATTATCAATCCCGTGAATCCCGTGCATCCCTGCTAATTGCGTCTTCGGCGGGCGGGGGCGTCGGGGAATTCCAGGGCGTCGAAGGGGCCGGGGACGAGCTTGATGCTGTTGAGCGGGCCGGTGCGGAAGCGCTCGCGGATGGCCTGGATCAGGCCCTCTTGCAGGAGCATTTGCAGCTGGTAGCGGTGGGCGGCCGAATCGACGGCCACGGTCAGCACGCCGCGGTGCAGCCGGACGATGGCGGTGTGCTCGCGGATGAAGTCGGGAATGCACTCATCCCAGATGGCAGACAGTTGCCCGATCTGCTTGACGCGCCGCACCAACTGATGCTCGACGAGCTGCTGCATGGGTTCGAGCAGGTGCGTAATGCGATTAGGCGGTTGGCGGTTCGACCAAACGTGGCGAAGTTGCGATTCATCCATGAATTCAGTCCCTGCCTGACGAATCCGATTCGTCCGGAACAAGCTACCTCTTCCATCGCGTCGCCGGAAGGGAAAACTTCACAAAATCGCCGTCATGCTGCCAGCCTGCGCAGATTCAGCAAAGGCCTCACGCCGGACTGGGGGGCTGTCGTCTGGCCGGCGGCCCGCTATAATGTACGAGCGCTGCAAAGCCTATCGATATGGTGTGGTTTGCAGCGGCCTGTGAAAAGTGTCGCGGGCGTCTCGCCCGTGCCGATAAAACTCGAGGACCAAAGACGCGGGCGAGACGGCCGCGACACGAGGACTCCCTCATGGCAGCCATTTACGACGACATTACCCAGACCGTTGGCCACACGCCGCTGGTGCGAGTCCGCAAGATGTTCCGCTCTGCGGCCATCGTGCTGGCCAAGATGGAGAGCCACAACCCGCTGGTCAGCGTGAAGGACCGCATCGGCGTGGCCATGCTCGATGCGGCCGAGAAGGCCGGGCAGATCACCGACCAGACCCTCATCATCGAGCCCACCAGCGGCAACACGGGCATCGCCCTGGCCTTCGTGGCGGCCGCTCGCGGCTACCGAATGATGCTGACCATGCCCGATTCCATGAGCGTCGAGCGGCGCAAGGTGCTCAAGGCCTTAGGCGCCGAACTTGTGCTTACGCCGGCCGCTGACGGCATGACCGGGGCCATTGCCAAGGCCAATGAGATCGCCGCGGCTGAGCAGGATTCGTTCGTGCCCCAGCAATTCGAGAACCCAGCCAACCCGGAGGTACACCGCCGCACCACGGCCGCGGAAATCTGGGCCGACACCGACGGCAAGGTCGATATGGTCATTGCCGGCGTGGGCACGGGCGGCACCCTCACGGGAATTTCTGAGGGCATCAAGGCCCGCAAGCCATCGTTCAAGGCCATTGCGGTCGAGCCGGCCCAGAGTCCGGTGCTGACTCAGATGCTGCGCGGCGAGCCGCTCCAGCCGGGGCCGCACAAGATCCAGGGCATCGGGGCGGGCTTTGTGCCCAAGGTGCTCAACATGAAGGTTATCGATGAAGTGCTGCCCATCGATCAGGACGAGGCCATCGATTACGCCCGGCGCGCCGCCAAGGAAGAGGGCCTGTTCGTGGGCATCTCCAGCGGGGCGGCACTGCGAGCGGCCGAGATCGTGGCCCAGCGCCCCGAAAACGCCGGCAAGGTCATCGTCGCCATAATGCCAAGCTTCGGCGAACGCTACCTGTCCACCGTGCTGTTCTCGCACATTACGGGGTAGAGCGCAGGCTCAGAGATTCCTTGCGCCGCGCAGGGTGACATTACCACGAGAGCGTGAGCTGATTGGCGCGCGGCATTGCTTCGGGCAAGGCGGCCAGGAGGGAATCAGCCGGCGCTTCGGCCAGCTCCTTGGGCTCCATTTTGTGAAGTCCGCCGCCATATACCCGCCCGATCCCCAGCAACTCATCCCAAGGAATTGCATTAAGCGCCGTCCATGTCGATCTTAGTGCGTCGGGGTGGTCCCGAAAGACCCTTGCGATGGGCGGTCTGGGATAGAGCATCAGATAGACGTTGGCGGTGATGGCTTTGGAGTGGTTCAGGATAAAGCGAAAAGCGCCTTTGCCTTGCCCCGTGCGCCCCATGTACGTGCACAGCAAGGGAGCTGGCTCGCGATTTTCCTGCGCGTACCAAGGTTCTCTGTGGGCGCAGATATAGCGTTCAGGAAGTCCTCGATCACGCCCCAATTGGAGATAGGCCCACAGTTGCGGATGGTCGCGGCGGAGCTCCTCCTCTGGCAGGCGGCAATCCAATAGCAGAAGCCGGCGGTCGATCATGGGCATGCCTTGCTCGTCGGCGCGGATCTCATCGTCAGGCAGGAGTCGAGGGCTGGGCAGGATTGGCTTGAGAAAGCGGCGGGGGAGTTCCAGTTCGTCGGCACGGGATTCGGGCAGCACGAAAAAATCGTTCGCGCCGGTGGCGATTCCGCGTTTGATCGTGAACAGGTCCGCCAGCTTCGCATGCCCTTTCGTCGCGACACGGCCTTCTGACGCGTGAACCAGTCTTGTCCACTTGGCTTCAGTGCGAAGCTCGGCGATGGGCAGAACTCGTTTCAGGCTTGGCGCGGCGAGTTGCCCGCCGTAGGTGAACTGGGCAACGTGCTTTGCAGGCGGCGGAGAATTACGGAACACCACGACAGCCGAGGACACCAAGGCATCATCGAACTGGACCGCGTTGGGGTCAAAGCGGTGAATCCGCAGCAGCGTCACTTGCTTGAGCAGGTATTCTTTCAGCGGCCTTCCGTAATTTACATCCATGAATTCGCTGGGAATCAGCCAGATTGCCAACGCATCCTGTGCCATCCATGCGTGTGACAGGGCCACGAAGTGGCAGTACAGTCCGGTCAGGCCATTCAAGTCCACGCCGCCGGCGTGCAGGGATGCCGCTCGCAGTCTGATCTTCTCGTGAGCATCGAGATGGTGGTGCCGAACATACGGTGGATTGCAGACGATCAGCGTGGCCTTGTCCTTCTCGTTGCCAGGTGGCTTGGCCGTCGTGAAGTCGCCCAGCGTCAGCGCGAGCGTGGTGTCCTGCCAAATCGATTGTGCGGGCTGGCCGTAATGGGGGTCAATCTCGTACCCTTTGGCCCATTGAATCTGGCGATCCGGAAAGCAATGTTGCAGGGCGGAGTAGAACGCCCCCGTGCCGAAGGCTGGATCAAGAAACCGAACGAGTTCGCCTTCGCGCAGGAGCGACTTAGCCAGGCAAAGGATGTCCGTTGCCAGCGCCGTAGGGGTAGCGAATTGGCCAAGCTTGTTGCGGGCCAGCTGGGTCTTGGCTGAGTCCAGGCTCGCCTGAAGCTCAAGCCGCCGTTGTTCCATCGCCTCTTGGTGTCGTGCAATCACAGTCTAAACTCGCCTAGATCATCGATTCGATGTTCCCAGACCCAGTCGATGCCTTCGGCCGCCTCGTATCCGAGATACCCACTGTCGAAGTAGCCGCACAGGAAGAGAATATAGCGCACTGCCGCAGGGGCACCTTGCCGTGGTCTTCCATGCTGCTGACGAGATTTCGTGATACTCCCGCCAGTCCAATCAATCGGTCGCGGGCGATCGGCGGGGCTGTGGCCATCCTGAGCATCGGAAGAACTTCGGGGTGGGCCCGCAACAGTTCGGGTGATATGTCCCCGAGGTTCCGCGTCCACTTCAACGCAGCCTCGACTTGCACTGTAGTCTTCTGACGTGTTTCGCAATACGCCTTCGGCGCGAACCGGAGGAACCAGTCGTTGTAGAAATCGACCGACCGCGCGATGTCATCTTTCCATCGTCCGGGCTTATTCGAGTTTACGCCGCCAACTTCGCTCACAGGGTTCCGCCGATCTCGCCCAAAGGGCTGACGGGCATTATCCTCGTTACGCTTGGCGTCTGCAAGTTTGGTTCGCGTTCGTGTCCGACTCCCCTTGATCCGCCGCAGTCTAGGCCCGACAATGCTTCACTGGATTGTCACCTTGTGTCGCAGTCGCATTATGCCGCCTCTTCTTCTGCGGAAGGGCCAGGAATGAGAATTGTCCTCGTGCTTCTAGCCATCCTCTGCTGTTGTGTCGCTTACGCCCAGCAACCGGCCATGCAGCCCCAGCCCTCCAGTGGGCCGAGTTCATTAGCGGCATCGGCGCCGGCGAGTGGGCCCTCTGCGTCGTCCAGTGCTCCGGCGCGGTGGCGCGATCGCTTTGGGCCTAAGGAAGTCGTGCAGCGCATCCGGCCAGAGTACAACGATGCCTACCTGAACAACCCGCACAAGGGCACCACCACCTTCCAGCGTTTCAACGGCGATCCGCTGTACCCCACGCTGCGCTGGGATGACAGCAAGGGGCCGCTGGAGTTTCCGCCGCCCCAGAACGCCGACCTGTCCAACGGTCAGTATCCGCCGACGCGGATCGCGTATTGCCGCTGGGCCTGGCGGGTGCTCGAACCCGAGAAGGGCAAGATTCGCTTTGACGTGCTGGATGCGGCGCTGAAGACCGCCCACGATCGCGGCCAGACGCTGCAAGTGCGTGTCCAGCCGTGGGTCAACAAGGAAGGCCCGCCGGAATGGTATTTGCAGATGGGCGGCACCCAACGCGAGAGCGGCAAGGGGTTCGACCACAACAACCCGCTGTACGTCCAGCAGTGGGGCGACTTCATTCGCGTCTTAGGCCAGCGCTACGATGGCCACCCGGACTTGGAGAGTTTCGACGTGGCCTACGGCGGGCAGTTCGGGGAGACCGGCGGCAACGCGAATTACGAAACGGCCGCCAAGCTGGTGGACATCTACCGCCAGAGTTTCAAGAAGACCACGTTGCTGCTGATGCTCGGCTCGGAAGGCTGCAAGTACGCCTCGACGCTCACGGGCGTGCACTTTGGCTGGCGGGCCGACAGCTTCGGCGACGTGCGCAAACGCGGCATGGGCGTGGTGCCCGACGAGCTATCGTGGAATCACATGTACGAGGCGTACCCGCCGGCGGTGCAGGAGAGCGTGGGGTGGGATGCCTGGAAGTACGCCCCGGTGACGTTCGAGTCCGCCGGCACACCGGCGTCGTGGAAGCGGGCGAACTTCGACATCGACTGGATCATCGAGCAGGGCTACAAGTATCACATGTCGGTGTTCATGCCCAAGAGCGTGGCCATTCCCGAGGAGTGGATGCCCAAGATCATGGAATTCAACAAGCGCCTGGGCTACCGCTTCTTCATCCAGCAGATGAGCCTGCCGCTGGAGGCCCGGGCCGGCCAGGAAATCCAGGTCTTCGCCACCATCGACAACAAGGGCGTGGCCCCGATCTACCGGCCATACCACTTCGCACTGCGTTTCAGCCAGGGCGGCCGGCACTACATCGTCAAGCTCAAGCAGGACATCCGCACCTGGATGCCCGACCTGACCTTCTTCCGCGAGAAGTTCATCTTCCCCAAGGAACTGAAGCTCGGCGAAGTGAAGGTGGCCTGCTCCATCGTCAACGACCGCGACGAGCCGGTGGTGAAGCTGGCGATAAAGCCGCTGGACGAAGATGGCTGGCACCCGCTGACGAGCATGGACGTGGTCGAGACGGATTCGCCGCCCATCGACAGCGTCACGCTGCCGCCGATGGACTAGGTAACTTATCTCAAGAGCTGATTCACCGCAGAGACCGCGAAGACCGCGAAGCTGAAATGCTTCAAAGAAACTTCTCTCTGCGTTCTTCGCGGACTCTGCGGTGAGTTCTGCGCTGTTTCTACTTGCCGATGCAGAAACGCGAGAAGATGGCGGCCAGGATGTCTTCGCTGACGACTTGGCCGGTGATCTCCGCCAGATGATGCAAGGCCGAGCGAAGTTCCGCCGCCGCGAGTTCGGCCTCATCGGCCAAGGTGCGCGAGCGGGTGAGTATTTCGCATGCTTGACGTGCGGCGGCGACGGCTTGGCCGATTCCGCGCCGCTGCCGGCCATGCAGCAGCAGTCCGCCCGAGTGGGGCGTGGCCTGCGTGGCCAGCACGTTCGCCAGGCGCCGGCGCAACAGGTCCAGTCCTTCGCTGGTGATCGAACTGACCGGCAGCACTTCCTGTCCCAGCGTCTGGGCAAGCCCAGCCAGCGCCGTGCGGCTTTCCAGCAAGTCCACCTTTGTTGCCACGACCAGCAGCGGCGATCGGGCGATGAGGTCGCGAATTCCGCGCAGCAGTTGCTGTGGCGTCATTGGGAGCGGCTGAGCCGGAGATGTCCCATCCATCAAGGGTGGGTCCATCAAGGGTGCCACACCTGCGGCGTTTGCAGGTGTGTTTGCACCCGTGCTCTCGCGCACGGCTGCAGACTCCGCAGCCGTGGCACCCGGCCGCTGCGCGAGCACGTCCGCCCCGGTGGCATCGACGACAAACAGCACCGCCTGGGCCGCGGCCACCGCCTGCCGTGCCGAGCGATTCGCCGTCTGCCACAGCGGGTCGTCGGATCGTTCCAGTCCGGCCGCGTCCAACAGAATCACTTCCAGGTCGGCGGCAAGTCTGGCCGGGGCGGAGAGCACGTCGCGCGTCGTGCCGGCCACGGAAGAAACGATGGCGCGGTCCAGGCCCGACAGGGCATTGAGCAGCGAACTCTTGCCCGCGTTGGGCGCCCCGGCGATGGCCACGTGCGGCTGCGCCGATGCGCTGACCCACTGGCCGCTCTCCTGCAACACGCGTTGGAGCGACGCACAAGCCTGAGCCACGCGATCAGCCAGCACGGCGGGGTTCTCCAACTCGATGTGCTCATCGGCGAAGTCGATGCTGGACTCGACCAGCGCCAAGGCCTGCGTCAGCGTATCGGCCGGGGCGCGGCATAGGCGGCTGAGTTCGCCTTCGAGCATGCCCACGGCCGAACGCAACTGAGCGTCGGCCTCGGCGTCGATGATGTCGGCGACGGCCTGGGCCTTGGCCAGATCCAATCGCCCGGCGAAAAAGGCGCGGGCCGTAAACTCGCCGGCCTGGGCTTGGCGTGCGCCGGCGCTGAGCAGCTCGCGCAGCAAGGCCTCGGCGATCACCTCGCCGGGCACGTGCAATTCCACCACGTCCTGCCGCGTGTAGCTTCGCGGCGCGCGAAACAGGTACAGCCTGGCTGGACACTGGAACGGCCAGTCGCCCCCGACGCCAACGACGCCCGTAACGGCGCGAAAGCCCGGCAGCTCCGCCAGCGGTGCAAAAAACACGCCCTGCGCCAACGCGATGGCTGCGGGACCCGATAGCCGCACGATCGCTCTGCCGGCCGGGCCGGCGGCACTGCTGATGGCGACAATGGTGTCCTGCGTATGAAACACGGCTGCATTCTAACGGCAGTTCAGAGTTGAGAGTTCCTAGTTCTTAGAACTGGTTTCGCGTAATCGTGGCACGCCCGCCCTCGGGCGTGAAGACGCGCGAGAAGACGTCGATATAGCCGCAAAAGCCACAGCCGAGGGCGGCTGTGCCACGGGTGGAACCGGTTAGGAAGCCGATTCCGGTGCCGTAGGGTGGGCCGAGGAGCGGAGCGACGAGTCCCACCGATCCCCTGTCCGTCGCGGGACTCGCAACCTTGGATCGAACCTTCGCCCCCCTTGCCATGTATCACATTGTGTTAGAAGACGTTATCAGGTTGAGGCGAGAAGCTCTTATGAGGACAGATGATGCGCAGCATGGCGGCGGTGGTGGCCTTGGTGGGCGTGGCGGCGGCGGTGATGGTATTGGCTGCGCGGGGCACTGCCGCGGCCAGGTCGAGCGAGCCGGGCTACTGGGCCGTTAAGGCTGCGGAAAAGGACGCTTTCATGTTCAAGATGTCGCCGCTGAACCCACAGGAAAGTCATGTCATTCGCGATAAGGGCACCGAGCCGCCCTTCACGGGCCGGTACTGGAACCACTTTGAAAACGGGCTGTACGCCTGCCGGCAATGCGGCTCGCCGTTGTATTTCTCGGACTCGAAGTTTGAGAGTCGCTGTGGCTGGCCGAGCTTCGATGATGAGATTCCCGGCGCCGTCCGTCGCCAGCGCGACTCCGACGGGCTGCGGACGGAAATTCTGTGCGCCCACTGCGGAGGCCACCTCGGCCACGTATTCGAGGGCGAGCATTTGACGGCCAAGGACACGCGGCACTGCGTGAACTCTGCCTCGCTGGCGTTCGTGCCGGCCGAGAAGTCGCCGCTGCGCAAGGCCATTTTCGCCGGCGGCTGCTTCTGGGGCGTCGAGCATCAATTCCGCGACACCCCGGGCGTGATGGCGGCCCGTAGCGGCTACACGGGCGGTCGGACGGAAGCCCCGACGTACGAGCAGGTCTGCACTGGCAGGACGGGCCACGCCGAGGCCGTCGAGATCATCTTCGACTCGGCCAAGGTCAGCTACGAAGACCTGGCCAAGCTCTTCTTTGAGATTCACGACCCCACGCAGAAGGACGGGCAGGGGCCCGATCTGGGCAGCCAGTACCGCTCCGCCGTGTTCTATGCCGACCCCGAGCAAAAGGCGGTGGCCGAGCGGCTGATCGCGCAGCTTAAAGAGCGTGGCTTCAGCGTGGTGACGGCCGTCGAGCCGGCGCGGACGTTCTGGCCGGCGGAGGGGTATCACCAGGACTACCTCACGCGCCACCCCGGCCGATACAGCTGCCACGCCCGCGTAGACCGCTTCGGCCTGGCCACCCAGCCGGCGGTGAAGTGAGGCCCGCGAATTTCTGGGGGGCTCTTTTCTCTTTGCGCCTTGCCGTATATACTCGCGCTTGTCTGGACGGGGATTACGGCGAGATGAGTAAATTCGAGCGTAGACAATTGCATCCGCGGGATGCACGAGTTGTGGCAAACTGGCGGTTGGGTGACGCCGAAGCGCTGCTGCGGACCCATGACGCCGAGCGGGCCAACGGCGCGATCTACCTGGGCGGAATTGCGGTCGAGTGCCTTCTGAAGGCGAGCCTGCTCGAAAAGTACACTTGGCTTCAGAACCCGCCTGCGGGCCTGTCGACGGTCAACGCTAAACTCTGGGATTTGTGCTACAGATTCCATGAACTGGACAGGATACTGGCAGAGCTTCCGGAAGTCATGGCGCGACTGGCTGCACGCGAGCAGAGGCGATCGAGCCGTTTGTCCCAGCGGCTCAAGTCGATCTGTGCTCGGTGGACAATCTCCGTGCGGTACTCGCCAAGGCAGGCGTCGTGGGAAGAAGCTTGGGAGTTCGTCGAGAGCGTGAAGGAACTGAAGCCATGGTTGTCAAGAATGTGAAGAAGATACCGGCCTTCCTTAGCCAAGCCATCCCGGCCCTTGAGCAGACCCTCAAAGATAGTGGCATCACCGCAGCCGTTGAGTGTGAGCCGGTAAAAGGCACCAAGCTATATCGGCTGTTCGTTGTTGCGCGGCAGTTTGAGCAGATGCGCCCATCTGAGCGACAGGATCTCGTCTGGCGCATCATCGATAAAGCGTTGCCGACCCCCGAAGATCAGATGAAGATCAGCATGGTCTTGACGCTCAGCGAAAAAGAAGCCGGGATGGAAGAGCGGATTTCCAAGAAAGCACGCTGAGGCCGCGTTGCTCGGGGTCGCGTCGCGTCTCTCACGGCTCGACACACCGCTACGGCTGCTCCTTTCTCCCCTACAAGAATGCTTTGATCCTGACCCGCCAGGCTCTATAATAGAGCTTGCGCTGGAACTGAGGCTGCATGAGCAGGACCGGCGCTCCTTCGATGCGCGCTGCCGTTGGGGCGGCTCGAAGGGCGAGGCGGCCGAATAGTCTGGCAGTGCCTTTACTGCCCCCGGCCTGCAAGGCGCTGCCGCCCAAGGCGATGGATCGCCGGGAAAGCTTCGTCCCTCATCCTGCCTCAGCCGTTATCGCCGCGGGAACCTGCGGCCTGAAGGATCGCCACTGCCGGAAAAGCTTGATCCAAGCCAGGACGAAGGCCAGATCAAGGGACCACGACTGCACGAAACTCGGGCTAGACCGACCTCAGCAAGAGCTTTGACTTCAGCGAGATACTTATGGCCAAGCGAAGGAAGCGACTGGGCGAAATCCTTGTGGAATGGGGCGTTGTGACGGCCAAGGCCGTTGACGAGGCCCTCAAACATGCCCAGAAAGAGGGCATCCGCATCGGCGAGGCCTTGACGGGCCTGGGTCTGGCCGACGAAGAAGACGTGACCAAGGCCTTAGCGACGCAGTTCGACATGGAGTACGTCGACCTGGAACGCCAGACGGTCGTGCCCGGCGTACTGCACGAGATCCCCGACGAAATCGTCAAGCGGCACCTCGTCCTGCCCCTGAGCCGCGAGGGCAGCAAGCTCAAAGTCATCATTACCGACCCGCTCGACCTGGAAACCCTGGACATCCTCCGCTTCCGCCTCAGTACGGAAATTGAAACCGTGCTGGCCTCCAAGACGCGTTTGCGGGCCTTTATCGACCGCTTCGCCCGTTCCGACGTCAGCGTTGACCAGGCCGTGCACCAGCTCGAGCAGAGCATCGACACGTCGGTGGACATCGAAAAGCAGGAACTGTCCGCGATGGACCCCGACTCGGCGCCGATCATCCGGTTGGTCACCGGCCTGATCACCGAGGCGGTCAACATGCGAGCCAGCGACATCCACGTCGAGCCCATGGCCAACCGCGTCCGCGTGCGGTATCGCATCGACGGCGTCTGCCGCGAGCGGGACAACATCCCAAAGCGGATGCAAGGCCCCATCATCAACCGACTCAAGATTATGTCCGGTATCGACTTGGCGGAAAAGCGGGTGCCCACCGACGGCCGAATCCGCATGGCCATCGCCGCCAGCCAGGTGGACTTCCGCGTGAGTTGCTTGCCCGGCTACCACGGCGAGAGCGTGGTGCTGCGTATTTTGCGTCCTGAAGGTGCGAAGCGCGGTGTTCAGAGCCTGGGCTTTGAGTCCGACGACAACTCGCGGTTCCAGCGCATCATCAAGCGGCCTAATGGCATTTTCCTGGTGACCGGCCCGACGGGCTCGGGCAAGACGACGACGCTGTACGCGGCCTTGAGCGAACTCAACCGGCCTGACAAAAAGATCATCACGGCCGAGGATCCGGTGGAGTACAACTTCACCGGCATCAACCAGTGCCAGGTCAACGACCAGATTGAGCTGACTTTCGCCCGCATCCTTCGCGCCATGCTGCGCCAGGCGCCGAACATCATTCTGGTGGGCGAAATCCGCGATTTGGTGGTGGCCGAGGTGGCAATTCAGGCCGCTTTGACAGGACACTTGGTTTTCAGCACACTCCACACCAACGATGCGCCTAGCGCCATCACGCGACTTATCGATATGGGCGTCAAGCCCTTCCTTGTGGCCAGCTCGATTCAGGCCGTCATGGCCCAGCGACTGGTGCGGCTGGTGTGCGAGGATTGCAAGGAACCGTACCAGCCCGACCCTAAGACTCTTAAGGTGCTGGGCTTTAAGACGGAAGAGATCAAGAACATAACATTCCAGCACGGAAAGGGTTGCAACACATGCGGCGGCACGGGCTATCGCGGACGTAAGGGCATCTTCGAGATGATGGAGATGAACCACGCCATTGCCGAGCTTTGCATGGGACATGCCGCGCTGGGCGATATTCGCCGGGCCGCCCGGGCGGCCGGCATGCGGACGCTGCTGGAAGACGGCCGGCGCAAGATCATCAACTCGATCACGACGGCTGAGGAGTTAATCACCATCACGCAGGCTGCCGAACTGGTCATGGATTAGTCTCAGAGAGTTGATCTTTGGCGTAAGTGTATCGTCGGCGGCGGTTTGAGCGGTTTGAACTATATGAGCCAGGGTAGAGGTTCTTCTGAGGTGGCTCTGGTCTAAGGTCTTTGGGGAACGAATAATAGGAACGTAGCGAGGTAAGACATGGCAACGATTCACATTGACAGACTGTTGGAGACCTGCATCAAGCGCGGTGCCAGCGACCTTCACATTACGGTCGGAAGGGCCCCCACATTACGCTTGCACGGGCATCTTATCTCGCTGGCCACAAAGGTGTTAGAGCCTGAAGATACGGTGTCCCTGATGAAGGCCATCACCCCTGAGCGGGCCCAGCAGGAGCTTCAGGAAGAGGGCACGACGGACTTTGGCTTTGCCTTTGGCGATGCCGGCCGGTTCCGAGTCAGCGTTTTCCATCAGAAGGGCAACGTGGCGCTAGTGCTGCGTCTGATTCCCTCCCGGCTGTTGACCTTCGATGAGATCGGCCTGCCAACCATCGTCAAGAGCCTGTGCCGCCGGCCTAGAGGCATCTTCCTGGTGACCGGCCCGACCGGTTCGGGCAAGACCACCACGCTGGCGACGATGATCAACTACGAGAACGAGAACTTCGACGATCATATCGTGACCATCGAAGACCCCATCGAGTACTACCACCCGCACCACAAGAGCATCGTGAACCAGCGCGAGGTGGGCGTGGACGTGCCGAGTTTCGGCGAGGCCTTGCGGCGCGTGCTGCGTCAGGACCCCGACGTGATTCTCGTCGGCGAGTTGCGCGACTTGGAAACGATCGAGGCGGCATTGCGAGCGGCTGAGACGGGCCACCTTGTCTTTGGCACGCTGCACACCACCAGCGCCATGGGCACCGTCACGCGTATCGTCGACCAGTTCCCAGCCGATCAGCAGAACCAGATCCGCATCCAGTTGGCCGGCTCGCTCATTGCGGTGCTGTGCCAGGCGCTGATTCCGCGCTGCGACGTCAAGGGGCGGTCTGCCGCCTTTGAGTTCATGGTGGTCACCAGCGCCATTGCCAACCTGATCCGCGAGAACAAGGTCTTCCGCATTCCTTCGTCGATCCAGACGGGCAAGAAGTACGGCATGCAGTTGATGGACGAGCACCTGTTCAAGCTCTTTGCCGAAGGGAAGATCTCCGCCGACTCGGCCATCGACTACTCCCACACCCCCGGAGGGATGCAGGATAAGATCGAGGCCTATAAGAAGGGCCAGATCACGCTGGACGACCAGGGACCCACCGACGAAGAGAGTGCCGCCTAAGGAGCTAGCCGATGCCTTCCGCCTGGGATTATGACGTAGTACAGCTCAAGGGCCGGCCCATTGGTCGCGTGCTCGTGAAGATGGGCAAGATCACCAAGGACAAGGTCCAAGGCGCCATGGAGATCCAGCGGCAAAAGGGCGGCCCGCTGGGGCAGATTCTCATCGGTCTTGGCCACATCGACGAGGTTACGCTGAACTTTGCCTTGGCCTTCCAGGCGGGCATGCAGTACGTGGACATGGACAAGGCCACGGTCTCGGACGAGCTCATCAAGATGGTGCCGGCCCAGATGGCCAACACCTACAAGATCGTGCCGGTTTCGTATGACGATGGCACGCGCGAGCTGACGGTGGCCATGGCATCGTCGGACAACTTCCGGGCGGTCGACGACCTGCGGACGCTGATGAGCTTTGAAGTCCGGGCCAAGATCACCGAGCCGGCCCAGTTGGAGCGGGCGCTGGCCAAGTATTACGCCAACGACACCGAGTCCATCGGCGAGCTGATCAACGAACTGGTCGAGAGCGAGCAGTTCACCGGCATGGACAACCGCGGCGCGTCCATCGACTTGGACACGTTGCAGGAGATGGCCCAGTCCAACCCCATCCGCCGGCTGGTGAACATGGTGCTGCTGCAGGCCATTCGCGACCGGGCCAGCGACGTGCACTTCGAGCCCTTCCAGGACGAGTTCAAGATGCGCTACCGCATCGACGGCGTCCTGTACGAGATGATCCCGCCGCCCAAGTCCATCGCCGTGGCCATCGCCAGCCGCATCAAGGTTATGGCCAATCTGGATATCGCCGAGCGGCGCATGCCCCAGGACGGCCGAATCGAACTGGTGGTTAACGGCCAGCCCGTGGACCTGCGCGTGGCCGTGCTGCCCACAATGCACGGCGAAAGCGTGGTCATGCGAGTTCTTGACCGCAGCAATACCAAGATGGACCTGGCCCGCGTCGGCTTCCGCGACGACGACCTGCTGGTTTTCGAGCAATTGATCAACCGGCCTAACGGCATCATCATCGTCACGGGTCCGACCGGCTCGGGCAAGACCAGTACGCTGTATGCGGCCTTGTCGCGGCTGAACACGCCAGACGTCAAGATTCTCACGGCCGAGGATCCAGTCGAGTACGACCTGGACGGGCTGATTCAGTGCCAGATCAACACCGACATCGGCATGACGTTTGCCCGTGCCCTGCGCAGCTTCCTGCGGCAGGACCCCGACATCATCCTGGTGGGCGAAATTCGCGACTTGGAAACCGCCAAGATCGCGGTGGAGTCGGCCTTGACGGGCCACATCGTATTCACGACGCTGCACACCAACGACGCGCCTAGTTCCGTGGCCCGTCTGCTGGACCTTGGCCTGGAGCCCTTCCTGATCACCGCCACGATGGAAGGCGTCGTGGCCCAGCGACTGGTGCGGCGCATCTGCACCCGCTGCAAGGAGGAGTTCACGCCCACCGAAGAGATGCTGATGGAACTCCAGCTCAAGCCCGAAGACGTGTCCGGGCGGGTGTTCTACAAGGGCGCCGGTTGCGAGTTCTGCCGCGGCACCGGCTACAGCGGCCGGACGGCGCTCTTTGAGATCATGGTGCTGGACGACGAGATGCGGCAGTTGATTCAGGACCGTTCCAGCACGAACGCGTTGCGTTCGGCGGCCCGGCGGCGTGGGATGCGGACGTTGCGTGAGGGCGGCCTGCTGGCGATCTTCGACGGCGTAACCACCATCGAAGAGGTCGTGGCCCAGACGATTTTTGAAGAGGCCGCGGAGTAAAGGTAGCGTGGCCGTGTGCCACGGCCCCGTGACATGGCCGTCTCGGCCATGCGTGTCATGGGCGTCTCGCCCATGATGTGTGGAGACATGCGGACGGCACGAAACCACGGCCGAGACGGCCGTGACACGCACGGGCGAGACGCCCGTGTCACGAGGATGAGATTGAGTAACGCTTTTGGCGGAGATGAACTATGCCTACCTTCCAGTATGAGGCGATGAACAGTGTCGGCCAGGTCATCAAGGACCAGGTCGATGCTACCAGTTCCGAAGACGCGATCGCCAAGATCCGGGCGCAGGGACATTTCCCCACCAAGATCAAGGAACAGAAGAGCGCCAAGACCGCCGGCAAGAAGGAGCAGAGCATTGGCTCAGCCGTGGCCATGGGCGCCCAGGTACGCCGCCGCCGCGTCGGTAAGGTCAAGCTCTCGCTGCTGACGACGTTTACCCGCCAGCTCTCGACGCTGCAGGACGCCGGCCTGCCGATTTTGCGCAGCCTGCGCATCCTGGAAGAGCAGCAGAAGCCCGGCCCGCTGCGCATGGCTCTGCGCATGGTGGCCGACGACGTGGAAGGTGGCCGCACGCTCAGCGAGGCCATGGCGCAGCATCCCAAGTGCTTCGACAAGCTGTACACCAACATGGTGGCCGCCGGTGAGGCCGGCGGCGTGCTGGATATCGTCCTTCGCCGACTGGCCGACTTCATGGAAGCCAGTGAAAAGCTCAAGAAGCGCATCATCGGGGCGATGATTTACCCCATCGCCGTGCTCTCGTTCGCCACCGTGATCGTGATGGGCATCATGATGTTCATCATCCCGAAGTTTAAGGACATCTTCTCCAAGGAATTCGGCGCCGACCTGCCGGCCGTGACGCAGTTCCTGATCGACTTCTCCGACTGGATGGGCAAGCAATTTGGCTGGGCCATTCTCTTGGCGATCCCCGTGGGCCTCACGCTGATCTGGAAGGCCATCCGGAAATCCGAGGGCGGGCGCGTCTTCACTGACGGGCTGAAGCTGAAGATTCCGGTCATGGGCAAGATCATCAGCAAGTCCTGCATTGCCCGTTTCGCCCGCACGCTGGGCACGCTGTTGACGGCCGGCGTGCCGATCCTGGAGGCCATCAACATCACCCGCGAGACCACCGGCAACGAAGTGTTCGCCCGGGCGCTCTCCAAGGTGCACGACGGCATCCGCGAGGGCGAGGACTTCGCCAACCCGCTGCGGCAGGCCCGCATCGTCGAGCCCATGGTGGTCAATATGATCGACGTGGGCGAGGAAACGGGCGACCTGGACAAGATGCTCAACAAGGTCGCCGACACCTACGACGAAGAAGTGAATAACCTGGTGGCGGCCATGGTCAGCATGATGGAGCCCTTGATGGTCATCATCCTGGGCGTGGTGGTGGGCTTTATCGTCATCGCCATCTTCATGCCGCTGCCGACCATGCTGGAAAAGATGCAGAAGCAGTAGGAGTAGCACAGCCGTTCGAGGCTGTGAGTTTGCATGGGTGGCATGGCCACGCTGCCGTTGGCGTGACCATGTTCAGACCCGATAAGTGAGTGAACGTAGCACAGCCGCCCCCGGCTGTGAGTTTGGATAGATGGCAAGGCCACGCTGCCGTCGGACGATGACCGTGAGAGCCTGAAAGGCTCAAAGAATATAGCCTAGGGCAAGCGCAGCGACGCCCTGGGGTGCGGAAACATACACGCCCAGCCCTGAAAGGGCGTGAGACTGTGGCGCCCTTTCAGGGCTCGTGTTCCTGAGAGGGCTTCACCCAGGGCGTCGCGGTGCTCGCCCTGGGCTGTACTCTGGCAGCCCTTCGGGCTGAAAAGGTTAGGCGGGCAGGCTTGCCCGCGTGTGGCTGAAAGGCTTTGAAATGAACAGACACGAACGGACAACTCGCCGAAAGGGCTTTACGCTGGTGGAACTGCTGGTGGTGGTGGCGCTGCTGGCCACCCTGATGGCCATGCTGCTGCCCACGCTGGGCCGGGCCAAACTGCTGGCCAACGTGGCCAAGAGCCGCGCCTGGATCCACACCCTGGGCGACGCCTGCGAAGCCTATTACCACGAGAACAGCTACTACCCCGGCCAGCAGTTTTCCGACCAGCTTATCGGTAGCGGGCAGGCGAACTCCTTGTTCACCGGCAGCCAATTCCTGGTGCGCAGTTTCTTTACCACGCTGGACAAGTCCAACCCGGCGAAGATCAACTTCACCTACGACGTGGCCAATACGAGCTACGTGACGTCCAAAGAAGC
The DNA here is from genome assembly GCA_903892515.1 of uncultured Planctomycetota bacterium. Taxonomy (GTDB): domain Bacteria; phylum Planctomycetota; class Phycisphaerae; order SM23-33; family SM23-33; genus CAITIS01. The sequence goes on from CAITIS010000060.1 coordinate 25,782, forward strand.
CGACCTGATGGACCCGGCCAATAAGACGATCAAGATCACCACGACAGTGGATGGCACCGCCAACCAGCCATTCACTCCCACGCCCGGGTGGCAGTCCATATCGAGTCGGCTCAGCAACATGCCGATCCTGTACTTCCCGGCCCGGCTGGGCGTGATCGGCGAAGAGCAGTACAGGTGGGACGACAACGGTCTCGATCCCTACAGCGCGACGCCCTACGGCGGGAGCGCCGCTGTGGCCGACCCGAATCTGCCCGCTCCTGACATCCGGTTCCTGGGCCCGCAGAAGGGTAACATAACCGCGATATTCCCCAAGACAGGGCAGCGTTATCCGGACGGCTTTATCACCGACTCCAGGCTGAGCCCGCCCAGGTATTCCGACCCGCCGAGCAACAACACGGCAAATGCCAACTATACGTATCAGCAGATGACTCCGCACAATCCCGGCAAGTTCATCCTGGTTGGGGCCGGGCAGGACAACGTGTTCTTCACCAAAGACGACCTCATTTATCCGAACTGGAACTGACATGAGCCAACGCAGGACATTCGGATTCACGCTGGTGGAAATCCTGGTCGTGATCGCCATGATCGCGATCCTGATGGCCATGCTCTTGCCGGCGCTGGGCAAGGTAAAGCAGCAGACCAGGATTGCGGCCACGCTTAATGACATCCGCCTCCTGGACCGCGCTTGCGAATTGTACAAAGACGATTCCAGCGCCGTTACGGCCAGTCGAGCTTACCCCAAGAGCTACCTGTACAAAGACAGTACCCCGACGTCCTATGAGCGGGTTGCCGGCACCGCCTCGCTGGGCGCGAATGTCCTGTATGACGCGCTGCTGCGAAAGCCGGAGTTGAACAACGGCGTGCCAACGGGCAACATGATCGTTGACCCTCGCAAGGCGAAACTGTACGAGACTGGCGGGCTCAAGGCCGTGCAGATGAAGGATAGTGCCGGCAAGGCCTACGACGAGTTCGCCTTCGTGGATCTGTTCGGGAACCCGTTTCTGTATTACAGCTTCGATACGACCCTTAACCCTGGAAACAACAACAAGCCTTGGGGCTATCGGCCAGATGACAACCAGGCCGGCCGTTACGACATCATCAATCCGCCCGCGAATCCGGTTGGGACGCCTTCATCTTCGGACGATCTGGTCAACTGGTACGCCGCGCGCGACGTGGACGGCAGCGGCAACGTCAGCTTCTTCCGCAAGAATTTCATCATCATCAGTGCCGGCCCCAACAAGAAGTGGGACTACATGGGCCCGAAGTCTTCTTTCGGCGGCAGTTACAACAAGAGCGACGACCTGACCAACTATTGGCCGGCGGAGTAGAGCATGAATCGACGAACGAACAAAGCGTTTACGCTGGTGGAACTGCTGGTGGTGATCGCCGTGATTGCCATCCTGGTCACGATCATCATCGGCGTGGCCAGAAAGGTCTCCGGCACCCGCCAGGGCGAGCGGACCAGGATCACCATGACGCAGATCATGGACGCCATCGAGGTCTTCCAACTGGCCAACCCCGACCACCGGCCGCCGGCGGATTGGTTCAACCCGCCGGTCCCGGCGATTGACAGCAATAACCCTAATGACCCTACCGGCTCAACGGTCGATCCCAACTGGCGGGCCTACAACCATGGCGGCTACCTGCTGAGGCAACTCGCAACCAACGCTCAGTCCAAGGCCAAGGTGCCGACCGACACGAATAGCTTTGCCGTGACGGCGACCTCGAACCTCAACGGCCGGGCCAACTTCGACGACGACCCGGCGGTCGTCCTTAATGGGCCATACACAGACACAAGAGCTTTCATCGATGGCTACGGCAAGTTCATGGACTATCTGCCCGCCGGTGGCGTGGGCGGCACGCCGCTGCTGATCTCGGCCGGGCCCGACGGACAATTCGGCACCGAGGACGACATTCGTTCCGACAGGCGATAAGTATGATGCAGCGTAAGCACAATTCGAGCCGGCTACGGGTGCCACACCTGCGGTGTGTGCAGGTGTGCGGCCCCAGCACGGCTGCAAATGCCGTGGCCGTGGCGCCTGGCCGATCCCTCACAGCCGAGGGCGGCTGTGACACGCGCGGGCGAGACGCCCGCGACACGCATGGGCGAGACGCCCGCGACACGCATGGGCGAGACGCCCATGACACGCATGGGCGAGACGCCCATGACACACATGGGCGAGACGCCCATGCCACGGGCCAAACCGCGCATGTCACGCGCCATGCCGCGCGCGGGTTTACGCTGATTGAGCTGCTGGTGGTCATGGCCATTATCGCCCTGATCATGGGCATGGTGTTGCCGTCGATGATCGGGCTGTTTTCCGCCGGGGCCGAGCGGCAGGCCCGCAACGTCATGTCGGCCGTGCTGTCGGGCGCCCGCAGCCTGGCCATCGAGAAACGCACCCACACACTAGTCCACGTGCAGCGCGGCAAGGATGGCCGATACTGGGCTGTCATCATGCAACTGGACCCGACGATCTATGACAACAACGGGCTGGTCCGCACCTTTGTCCCGGCCAGTGGCATCATGCCGCGACAACTGACCAAGGACGTGGGCATCGGCAAGGTGGACGATTTTTGGGTGCAAGGTCGAATCAACGGGGCCAATCTCGACCCGGCCGTCAGCAGGTTCCTCACGATCCGCTCCGACAGCGACGCCGAGACCGGACAGATCGAGGCCAAGGTCCGGCGGCAACTTCGCTGCTTCAGCGACTTCAACGTGATCTTCACGCCCGACGGCTCAGCCGCCAAGAGCGTCAATGGTTTCTCGCCGCTGCTGAGCAACCGAGTGTACACGTGCGACCTGAACGGCGCATACCAGCCGAACGGCACGTACGTTCGCTTGTTCGGCCCGCCGGACCCTGCGAACGATCCCGCTGACTTCGCCAACTGGCCGGCCAATGTCGCTAGGCCGGCGGGCGCAATTCTCTGGACCGGCTATGGACGAGAGGTAATCACTCCAGGTGGCGGCGGCAGGTACTTCGCGGCCTTAGGTCGCGAAAGCGATGGCACCGTTCTGCAGTATCCCGTCGTGGAGTATTGCAGGAAAAAGGCGAATTTCGACCGGGACCGGATTGTTCCCGACGCCGGCAATCTGCACCCACCGGGCGAGTACCTGTACAGCGCCGCGGTATTCGACGGAGATCGCACCATCACATCCAACGGATACCTGGTGCATTTGGACGGCGACCACAGCTACGGCGTGCTGTCCATGGTGACGTTCCCGTACAGCACGCTGAGCGTTCTGCCTCCAATCAAGGATGATCCGAGTTCTCCTCCCGACTGGAATGTCCTGCAGGCCTACGTTACCGCCGTCAAGCCTCTCGCCCAGGACATGTATGCTTTTGCGGTCAGCGACACGGGCTATAAGCAGGATGGCAAGGGCACCGGCCAGCCTCAGACCAAGGCCAATTATCTCACGTTCCCCGAGTCCGGCAGCAGCACGGCCTTGTTTATTACCATCAACCCGTACACGGGTCGGCTGGTGCAGGAGTGAACCCCATGACGCCCGCGCAAAGACATCGGAGCGGCTACTCGCTGATCGAGCTGATGCTGGCGCTGGGCATCATGTCCGTGGGGCTGATGATGATTGGCACGACCCTGCCGGCCGGCATCATGAACAGCGACGAATCCAACCTCAAGACCAACGCCACCATCATCTGCGACAACGCCGCAGCCATCCTGCGAACCGAACTGCACCATACCGTGCTGGGCTCCTGGTTCGTGCAGAAGTACGTGCAGGATCGCTCGCGGATGGGGCAGTTCCTCGAACTGAGCGACAGCCGCAACAGCCTGCTGGCGGACCAGGCCGGGTTCATGACAGGGCCAAATAATAAGCCGTCGGACACAGGCTTGAACTTCGCCGACCGTTTTTATCCTCGGCCCATCGCGCTGCTGGCGCCGGCGCCAGCGCCAACGACGCCGCTGCCTGTGTGGCCAGAGGGGACCCTTGGCTATGAAGCTGACCCCGCCGCGGCTAGCCCGCAGCTCGTGAAGCTGACGTCGCCAACCATAGGAGGCGTGACCGCCGATACCATATGGGGCACACCGTCAGCGACGAAGCAGAAGTGTTTCACGCAGCCCATTTCGCGGTACGCGTGGATGGTGTTGGCACGACCGGTTGAGGTCGCCTTCACACGTGTCAATTCAGCCGTCGCCGCCCCTAACAGCACGTTCGGTGTGGACTCCAACGCCGGCCTCCGCGTCGGCGGAAGCGTTTGGGTGGTGAACTCCTCGCCGCTCAGCAACGGTATCTACCAAATAACCAATATCAATGGCAACACGATCAGCGTTTCGCCCCCGCTCGCAGCCGGCGCCGGTGGCGGCGGGTGGATGGTCTATATTTCTTCCGACATTGAGTTTGTCGTCGTGCCGGTCCGACGCCATATGGCCGAGGACCCGCTGCTGGAGATTACCTTCTGGCCGGGCCAGATCGTTGACGACGCCGGCACGTTCCAGTTCACAAAGGCGCCCGATGGCCAGCAACTTTTGGACGGGTCCGGCAAGCCTTTCGCGCCGAAGGGCACGGTAATCATTGCTGCTCATGACTGGGGGCTCCCGCCGCCGGGCTACACGGCCCCGCAGATGATTGCAGGGCAATACGGTTGGGCCTTGGACGACAGCGGTAAAATATGGAGTCAGTCGGGCACACAGGTCGTCTGGCCGAAGAATACACAGGCGTATGCCGTGGTGGACGTCGATCTGCCTTCGAGCCAGATCAAGACCCCCAACGCGCTGGGGCTGGCGCGGTTTCGCATGAGTCTGCAACCTTGAGGCATTCATGAGGAAGATGGCAGCACAATTTGGCCCGTCGCTGACCTCACAGCCGAGGGCGGCTGTGCTACGAACGACCTCACAGCCTAGAGCAGCTGTGCTACGCGCGGCCTCACAGTCGCGGGCGGCGGGGGCGCGGGCGGCCGGAGAATCGAAAATCGCAAATCGCAAGTCGAGAATCTCGTTCTCCGGCATGACGCTGGTGGAGCTGATGGTCTCGGTGGCCATCCTGTCGATCATGCTCTTGCTGTGCAACATGCTGCTGGTTCGGGCCCGGCGGACGATGCAGGTGGCCGAGAGCAGCATTGCGGTCAATGGCGACGTGCGGGCCGTGTCGGACTTCTTCCGCCGCGACGTGGCGCGGATGTCCAAGGAAGGCTTCCTGTACGTCGTGCTGCCGTACAGTTGCTCCGCCGACATGGTCAGGCTGCAAGCGCTGCTGGATAAGAAGGACAGCCAAAGCGGCTATTTGGACGCGACGGACACCACCGAGTACAACAACCTCACAAAGCCCGCTAACTATCCGGGCTGCACCCAGGTTGTCGACTTTCACCAGCTTCTGAAAGACCAGGCCACCCGCGTGCTGACGGCGGCTGAGGCTCAATACCTCCAATTGCTCCAGGAATCCAACTCGATCAAGCTGGCATTCACGGCCGCTGCTCGCACGCACAGCATGACCATGGCCAAGGACGCCAACGCGGCCGTGGTGTGCTACAAGTTGTCGAGAGTTTCAAGCCGGTCCTGGGTGATCAGCCGTGCGAGCCGACTGCTGCTGGATGTGAATCTGGCGGCCATGCCGGCTTTCTCGTCCCCAGTGAACGACGCCGACGTGAACGCCATGATTCTGCAGGACCGGCTGCCCGTATCGCTGGGCATGCTTCGCTACCTGCCGTACCAATACAATTCCCTCCAGCCGGCTCCAGACGGTGCGCCGCGCACGCCGCGGCAGTTTATATGGGAATGGTTCGGGCAGCAGATCCCGTGGCCGTTGGCGGGGGACTGGGATATCCTTATCGGAAAGACTCCGACGAATAACAACCTGTATTTCAAAGTGCTGGTCCCCGGCCCTCCAGCGGGGAATTGGGTTCCCACCCCGTTCTTGGACCAGTTCCCCTCTGCACCCTCGGCCGGGGTTACGAGTCTTGACCAGGCGACGGGCAACTGGACGCTCATGACCAGCAGCCTGGTCGCCCGGCCGGTGCTGCAATGGACGGACGGCTCGCGCCAGGCCGACGGTTCGCTGCGGTGGTACGACTTGAACAGCGGGTACTATCCCCCGAATCACCCGGATTACTGGGCGAACTTGAACAAGCGCAAGGCTGTGCGCGATCAGGACCGCCGGCCCGAGGTCAGCATGCCCGAATTCGACGCCTGGGCCGATCTGCCCACGGCTTTGGGAACGTTCATCAAGATCGACGATTACCTGGCCATGTGGACCTTTGCCAAGACTGACAACTGGCCCAAGGCGATCCGGCTGCAGCTTCGGGCCGGCGACACGCCCACCAAGGATTACGAGATCATCGCCCCGCTGCCCGAGTAAATGACTGCTTTCCGCGCGGGTCAGACGCCCGCGACACGCCCGGCCGGGCTGGCCGGGGCACGATGTTTAAGAGGTGACGTATGCGAACTCGCAGGAATTACTGTGCACCCGGTTCGGCCGTGGTCATGGCCATTGGGCTGCTGGTCATCCTGGCGATGCTGGGCACGGCCTTTGTGGTCATCACGCAGATCGACCGCCGCGAGGCCGTCAGCCTGGCGACGGCCGCCCCGGTCCGCAATGTGGCCATGGACGTGCTCGAACAGATCCGCCAGAAGATCCAGGACGACGCTTACGCCGGCGAGTTCGGCCGATACAGCAGCGCCACGACGCCCCAGCAAGTCATCGATTATCCCGACGAAACCGTGGACCCCTGGCTGGCGGATATCGAGCCGGTGATGAACGCGGCTAGTAGCGTTACCGAGTGGCGGCATATGAGCGACTTGTGGGGGATCGGCGCGCCGGCGGTGTCGAATGTGAGTTACACAGCGTTGACGACTTGGACGCCCGGCCGGCAAGACCGGCCCAACACGGTGCCAAAGACGCGCCGGGGTTTGGCGGATGGGCAACCTCTGGACATCACGTCTCCCCCCGATGGCAAGCCGATCGTGACCTATGTTGACGCCGACGGCGATGGCCTGAACGATTCCGTGCTGCACCCCACCGGCGTGCAGGACGCGTATGGGCGGCAGTACTGGGCGGCGGTGCGGGTGGTGGACACCAGCGGGCTGGTGAACCTGAACGTGGCCGGCCAGCCGCTGGACAGCATGACGATAGGCCGGCAGCCCGTCGCGACCAATCCTGACGACGACAACAGCGGCCAGATCATGACGCCCAGCAATATCTCGCTGCGGAAGACGCTGTACACGCTCAACTGTCTCCGGAACAGTGTGAACCCATACGCGCCGCCTCCGACCCCGCCCAATGCCAATGCTCAGACGGCCGCCAATAGCGCCTTGCATGCCGTGCGTCTGGGCCGGTCTGGCCAGGTGGTGCCGACGGCTGCCGCACAAGCGGCGGCGAACAATCTGGGCGACCGCATGGACGACGAATTCGCCTTCTACGCCCGCTTCGGGCTCACGCCGGACAATCACGACCCCGACGCGAATAGGGCCTTGTATCCTTACACGCTCAGCACGAATCTGTATGCCCAGCCAGGCAATGTCATGTTTACGCCCTTCGATCAGTCGGACATGCTGGCCTTGGCCGATGCCAGCGGCAAGTCCTGGCCCGCCAGCCGGCTGATGAACGCGCTGCCGCCGATTTGGCCGATCAACGCGGCCGCGACGGCTACCGTGCTGAACCGGCCGGCCGCCGGCATCGGCCCGTTGGCCCCGGCGTACGCCACGGCCTATTCCAGCAGTTCGATCGCCGTGCCGCGGAACATGACGGACTCATCCCACGCGCAGATGGTCAAGGCCGATCTGAACCGGGCCGACTTCTACGAACTGTACAATGCGTTCTATAATGTTCTTAATCCGTTAGAGAGCCGTCCCGGCGCGCCACCCTGGGATGGCACTGACACATGGCACAACTTGCATGCCCGCATGGCCGCCCAACTGGCCGTCAACGTCATCGACTTTCGCGACGTCGACGACGTGCCTACCTGCATGCAGGTTCCCGATCCGCCGGGCACGTTCGTCTGTGGCTACGAGCGCCAGCCGTTCGTGACGGAAGTGGGCTGGAAGCTTATCGACGCCTCGCAAGCCGCGGTTCCAGACGTGACCGAACTCCATGGATTAGAGTTGTTCAATCCCTACGCCAGCGACATCGACATGACCGGCTGGAAGATCGAGTGCGGCGACATAAGCTACACGATCGGCGATCAGGTTATCCCGAATGCCAGTGCCGGCAAGACGATCATTCGCGCCGGCCAGCGGTGGTTCATCACCAGCAAGAGTGGAGGCGCTGGCGACAACTGGGCGGGCACTTTCACGGCCAAGGCGCCAACTGGGACGTTGATTCAAGAGTCAGTGGACGTTTTCAATCTCCGGGGCAACCGCTCCAAGCCGATGGAACTAATCATCTCGCGGCCGTCGAGCGACGCGGCGCATCCTGCTATCGTCGCGCACATTCGCCAGCCTGACCTGGCCCCCAATCTCGGTATCGGAAACTCTACGCAAGCGCTCATGGATCCTCCCGGAGGACCGCACTCAGGTGAGCCGGTTCCCAATCCACCGGACCGAGACTTGGTGCGGCCTGATACGCAGCTCATGGGCACCTGCCTGTACGGGCTGGACCTGTTTAAGCTGTATGAGGATGACCCCAACGGCGTCAATCCGCCACCCCAGTACACGTGGGGCATGGTCAAGACCACTTCGGCTGCGGAGTTCATGCGTCCGACCGCGCCGTTGCCGATTCCCCTGTACGTCCGGAACGCGCCCTTTGAGACGCTGGCCGACCTGGATCATGTGCTGTGCTTTGCGCCCATTCGAGATACGCCTGTGGTCACGGGAATTTCCGTGGCCGAGCATCTGACTCATGCTGATGACGTGGCCGTTCAGAACGGCACACTGGCCGACACGCAGCGGCGGGACGAGATTTACCTTTCCGGCCACGAGTTGGCCCAGTTCCGCCTCAGCAGCACGGTCGTAGGAGCCGGGTACACCTATGGCGGCGGCAGTATGCATTTTGACGTGCCGCTGCTGAGCTTGGCCGGCGAGTTCGTCATGGTCAACAGCCCTGCCGCTGACCGGTGCGACAACAATAACCGGGGCGCAATCGATGGCGGCTATGCCCTGCGGGTGGATGCGGTGGACGCCGCCGGCACGACGATCTACTGCGCGGGGCAGAGCTTCAACTTTATGGCGGTGCGCAACAAGAAGCTTCAGTTTGTGGGCCAAATGGCGAAGGGCAAACCCAACCAGCTGAATCTGGACATGTATGGGATCATTGGCGCGACCGCTAACACAATCACTCTCACGCCTGATGCAAACCTCAATGTCCAGCCGGGCGACCGCTTCGTGATCGTGGACTATTGGATCGGGGATGCAAACCTGACGTACGATGCGGCGACCAACACAACCACTTTGCAGGATGTCAGCCTTGTTCTCCCAAGCTGGACGCTGAATCACTGGAGCTTTATCGCTCCGTCCACGCCTCCGGCCACGGTGGAAGTGCTGCCTGACTGGGATTCACTGGCAGGCACGCTTCGCGTCGGCCATCGCATCGCCCAGGTCAAGGCCAATCCTACCGCCACCTCGCTCACCATCGACGGCAAGCTGAATTACGCGAACAACACCAAGACGAAAGTCAGGTACATTGTGGGCCGCTTCGACCGGCCCAGTTCGGCCACGCACGAGGATCATGTTAGCGGGCTGATCAACATCAACACCGCCCCCATGGCCGTGATTGACAGCCTGCTGCAAAGCCAGCCGAACCTCGTCACTGCCGGTTCGGACCAGCTTGAAACCAGAGCTTTGCTGGCGATCAAGGCCAAACGCGATCCCGGCTTGGCTACGGCGCTGCTGTCCCCCTTGGCGGGCGGGTTTACCCCGAACTATTTCCGCACAGCCGGCGAGGTGAACAAGGTCATCTGTGACGCGTTGTTTAATTCCGCTTCACTTCCCACGACGCCACTGACTACTGCTGAGACGAGCCACGGGATGCTGCCCACGACCACGCCTCCGACGACCAATTATGTGGCCGGGTATTATCGCTTTAACTGCGCGGGCGGGAGGGTGCTTACCACAGATCCCAATGTCGATGATGGGTTGCCGACTGTAAATCCGATCGGCGGTGCGAACGTGGTGGTCAACAACGAGCCGGGCAAACGCACCGACGTGCCGTACTCGTGGATGGCCAATCTGGTCACGACGCGGTCGGACACGTTTATGGCGTACATCTACATCGAGATTCACGACGCCCCGGACCCGGTAGGCGGTTATCCCAACGGCCGGCCGGTAGCTGACAGCGCCCGGCGGTACGTATCCATGATCGACCGCAGCAATGTCCGCATGGCCAAGGACAATGTCAACCAGTTGAACGTCCCGCCACCGGCACCTGGGACAGACCCCAACCCATTTGAGCTGTTCGTTTATGCAGACGCCAGCGGCAACGTGGTGGCCAGTGGCATGCAGCGGCTCGATATCGTGCCTGCGCAGAATCGTTGGATTCCAGACTCATTCGCTGGAGAGAGGATTGAGATTCTGTCGGGATCGGCCAAAGGCCAGGTACGGACGATTCGCGGCAACTCCCTCGATAGCACGGGGACAATGGATGCGGTCTACGTGGATAGCCCCTGGGATGGCTGGCAGCAGTGGAATACGAATGCGCCTTTCGGTGCGAAAACGCCAGTCACTATCGTCGGTCAGTCATGCAATCGATGGTCGATCAGGTCCGACTATCTCCAGCCAGGCCAAGCAAAGGGCATGACGTACCACATTGGCAATCGGGCCAGCGTGACGATGTTCTGCGAGATGGACTGAGTTGAGGCGGGACTCCGGCGGCAGGAGAGGCGGAATCCCGGAGGACCGAAGCGCAAACGCGCAGCCTCGCGAGGATGTAGCGCTGTGCCGCCCTTTCAGGGCTCATGTTCAGGCCATTCACCCAGGGCGGCGCTTCGCTCTGCCCTGGGCTGTACTCTGGCAGCCCTTCGGGCTGACGAACGGCGCAATGGACTGAAAGAGCGGCTCAACAACGGACTGAAGAACGGCTTGATGGCATCATGGCAGGTGGGGCGGCATTGTTTCCCAATTCCGGATTCCCGCTTCCCAACTCCCAACTCACAACTCCCAACTCCCAACTCCCAACTCCCGACTCCCAACTCCCGACTCCCATTTCCGGCCGTTCCCGCATTACGGCTTGGGTTTCTTCGGCTCCTTGGGCTTGGCGAAGTGTTTGTCGAAGTTGCCCTTGTTGAGCACGCCGCTGTCCACGTCGGCCTCGATGGCGTCGAGCGTCTGGATGTGCCGGGCGAACTCCCTGGTGTACCACGTCAGGCCGTCTTTGCCGGCGCGGCGGAGGTAGTAGTCGCTGGCCAGGTACCACTGGCCGTCGGCGCGGCGGAGATTAAAGTCCAGCGAGTACGGGGCGTCCGTTCGCACAGTGGCCATGTCGCCGCTGACGTTGACGTGGACCTTGCCGAAGTCCAGATGCTCCTTCTCGCCCGCCTGGCCAAAGGGCGAAGCGAAGATGCCCGGAAAGATCACGTCGCGGAACTTGCGGGCCTGGCCCGAGCCGATCTTCTGGCGAATCAGATCCTGCACCGCCTGCACCCTGTCGGTGTACCGCCGCGACTCGTCCAGCACGAACTGAAACTCATGCCGGTCGGCCGGGGCCATGCAGTTCAGCAGGCTGGCGTAGTCCCAGCTTCGATTGGCGGCATGCAGCCGCGCCAGCAGGGCCTTGGGCGTGTCAGCGACAGCCACGGGCTGGGACGCAGAGGGCATCTTCGGCTCGCAAGCAGGCAGCAGACACAGGCAGGGGGCAAGTAAGAACCAGAGGACGGTCTTGTTGTTCATGGCAAGCCTCGGATGTCAGATAGTAGATATCAGATAATAGATATCAGGAACGCCGGGTGCCACACCTGCGGCGTTTGCAGGTGTGCCTGTCCGCACGGCTGCAGACGCCGCAGCCGTGGCACCCATCCGTCTGGCACGCTCTACTTCACCAGCTCGCGGAAGCGGTCGCCGCGTTCCTGGTAATTCTTGAACTGGTCGAAGCTGGCGCAGCCAGGGGCCAGCAGCACGATCTGCCCGGGCTTGGCGACGTGTGCCGCCATGGCCACGGCCTCATCGAAGCGGCTCACGCGCAGCACGGCCGGGGATTGTCCGCCGCCGCGCAAGGCTTCCACCGCGTCGGCAATGGCCGGGCCGGTCTGGCCGACGGCGATGATCGCGCCGGCCCGCTCGGCGAGCTTGCGGCACATGTTGCCCATGTCGATCTTCTTATCATAGCCGCCGACGATCACGACGGTGGCACGGGCCGCGAAGGCATCCAGGGCCACGACGGCTTCGTCGGGCGTGGTGCACTTGGAATCGTTGTAAAAGCTCACGCCGTTGCGCTCGACCACGAATTCCAGCCGGTGCGGCAGGCCGGTGCATCCCAGCAAGGCCTCCTGCGCCTGCTTGCGCGTCACGCCGAACTGGCTGGCGGCGGCAAAGGCGGCCTGGGCGTTGGCCTGGTTGTGCCTTCCTGGCAGCACGAGTTCAAAGGGCGGCTTGTCATCGCCCGAGAAGTACACGACCTTGCCGCGTGCCTGCGTGGCCCATTGGCTGACGGCCACGTCGGCGGTGTTGAGGATGAGCACATCCTGCTCGGTCTGGAAGGCGAAGACCTGCCGCTTGGCCCAGCCATAGTCTTCCATGTCGGTGTGGCGGTCGAGGTGGTTGGGCTGAAGGTTCGTCACCACGGCCACGTGCGGGCTCTTGCCCAGCAGCGGCAGGTACGAACACTGAAAACTCGACAACTCCAGCACCACGACGTGGTCGGGCTGGATCTGCTCGAGTTCTTCCAGCAGGCTCTTGCCGATATTGCCGCCGACGTGGGCGGTTAAGTGTTTGGCCAGGATGGCGCCGGTCATAGCCGTGGTCGTGCTCTTGCCGGCTGAGCCGGTGATGCCGATAACGGGGCAGGGGCAGCGAGCCAGGAAGAGGTTGATCTCGGTGGTGATGGTGGCGCCGGCCTTGGTGGCCTCAGCCAGGTGGGGCGAGTCGAAGGGGATGGCGGGATTGGCCACCAGCACGTCGCAGGTGGTGAAGTCCCGCTCGTCGTGCCCGCCCAGGTGCAACTGCACATCGTAACCGGCCAACTTGGCCACCGACTGACTCAGTTCATCGCGCGTGGCCTGGTCCGAAACGGTCACGCTGGCGCCCTGGCGACACAGCCACGTCGTCACGCCCAGCCCGCCGCCTTGACGGCCAAGCCCCATGACCGTGACCTTCTTGCCACGCCACTCATCGTCCGACAGATACATCCGATCCTCCGTGAATTCATCAGGCCGCGGGTGCCAAGGGCTGACTCCCGAAGCCACATTTGGCGAAGAGCGGCTGCTTATGCCGCCACCTTCATAGGTAGAGCCGCCAGACAGCGCGGCTCAACCTATGGCACCCTGGATGGAGTCGCTAGACGACGCGGCTCATTCATGGCGTCTACCGTTGCTTACGCTTACAGGCCGTCCTTGGGCCCCAGCGTCAACTGCGTACAGGCGAGGATATCATACCGCCGGGCCACGTCCAGCACTTGCTTGGCCGTAATCGCCATGACGCGGTCGATGTGCTCAGCCAGCGGCTGGTAGGTCTTGCGATACACCCAATCGAAGCCCACCGAGGTCAGCCGGCCCATGGGCAGTTCGCCTTTGAGCGTAATGGCTGAGGCCGTCTTGTTCTTGGCGGCTTCCAACTCGCGATCGGTGGGGCCTTCTTCGAGAAACTTGGCGTACTCGCGGCGGGCGATCTCGACCGCCTCAGCCGCCCGCTCGGGATCGGCCGAAATGAAGGTCAGGAACGCGCCCGTGCCGTCCATCTCGTCGAAGCTGCACGAGGCCTCTTCGGCAATGGCCGGATCGATCAGGGCGTAATACAGCCGGCTGCCGGAGTCGTCGCCCAGGATGGCCGAAAGCAGGTGCGCGGCGTGGCGGTCTTCGGCCTGGCCGCTGGGGGCCGGAGACATCAGGCCCACGTGCTGGCGGACCAACTTGGCGTCCTGGATGGCTTCGGCCTTGACGTTGGGCCCCTGCACGCGCATCTGCCGGCCAACTTCGTAAGGCTTCCAGTGGCCGCACATCTGATTGGCCTTGCGGACGAATTCGTCCCAGTTCAAATTGCCCACGCCCACCAGCGTGACGTTCGTCGGGCTGTAGCGGCGGTTGAAGTACGCCAGCATGTCGTCGCGTTTGAGGGCCAGGATGCTCTCGCGCGTGCCCAGCACCAGTTGGCCCAGCGGGTGCTCGCCGAAGTGCCGGGTCATGAGCTTCTCATACAGCCGGAACTGCGGGCGATCCTCGTACAGGGCGATTTCTTCGAGGATGACGTTCTTTTCCGTGTCGAAGTCCTCGGTGCGCAAGGCCGGGCGCAGCATGTCGCCCAGCAGGTCCAGCAGACGCACCTGGAATTCCGGCAGCACTGCCCCCCAGTAGACGGTGTTCTCCTCGCTGGTGAAGGCGTTGTACATCGCGCCCATCTCGTCGAATTCGCGATTGATGTCGAAGGGGCTGCGGCGGTCGGTGCCCTTGAACATCATGTGTTCGAGGAAGTGGCTGACGCCGGAGATCTCGGCCGTCTCGTCGCGGCTGCCCGTGCGGGCGAAAAATCCCACGGCGATGGAGGCCGCGGCGGGATTGACCTCGCCGACGATCTGCAACCCGTTGTCCAGTCTGGCTTGCTTAAACTGCATTCCATTCTCCGGTGGCGTCAGTCTCGTAGGGTGCCGTGGACCGCGGCGTCCAGCGGCCACGTGGGCTGGAGTTCCGCAACGCGGCGCCCGTTTCGCAATCTGTGTGCAGAACCCGCGCCTGCTGGCCCAGAACCTGCACACTTCACACTTGCTTTAGAACCGGTTTGACCCGTGGCACAGCCGCCCTCGGCTGTGGCTTTTGCGGTCCTATCGATGTATTCGCACGCGGTTTCACGCCCGAGGGCGGGCGTACCACGGTTATGAGCCCCGTTTTAGTACGTCCGTATTCAGTGGGGCCGGGCCGATGGTCAGGGCCGTCAGCTTATTGGCCGGGAAGGCGGCGATATACTGCTCGACCTGCTCCATCGTTACGGCGTCGATGGCCGATGACATCTCCGCCAGGCTGCGCAGCCGGCCCAGGTGGTACCAGTCGGCCGCCATTGCATCTGACCGGGCCGAGGTCGATTCGCCCTGCATGATCAGGGAACTCTTGACCTGCGTCTTGCTGCGGGAGATCTCCTGCGGCAGGATGTTCTTGCCCAGGTTCCGCAACTCCCCGACGGTCACTTCCAGCGTCTCCTGCGCCTTTTCGGGCGTGGTGCCGGCATACACGAAGATGCCCGCGTGCCCCTTGATGTAGTGGTAGCGGGCCATGACCGAGTACACCAGCGCCCGCTTCTCGCGGACCTCGGTGAACAGGCGGGCGCTCATGCCGCCCGACAGAATCATCTCGGAAATCCGCGCCGCGTAGTAGCGTTCGTCCTGGATGGTGGCGGAGTCGAATGCCAGCGTGATCTGCGCCTGGGCCGTCGCCTTGGTCAGGTGATGCAGGCCGCGAACGGCCGGACGAGTCTGTATGGCCGGCGGCTCCTGGCCTTGCCATGAACCGAAAAGCCGCTCGACGTCGCCGCGCAGCTTCTCCCAGTCGAATTGCCCCGCCACGGCCATGATGCAGCCACGCGGGCTGAAATGTCGCGCGATGTGTTGACGCAGCCCCTCAGGCGTCATGGCCGCCAGAGATTCCTTGTCGCCCAGCGGATTTCGCCCCAGCGGGTGCGGGTAGAACCTCTCGCGGATCATGATATTGCACTTGCGCATCGGCTCATCTTCCAGGCCTTCGAGGGCCTGGGTGACGAGGTCGCGGCAAGGTTCGAACGTGCCGTCCTCCAGCCGGGGGCGGCGGATCATGTCGGCAAAGATCGCCAGCGACTCGGGCAGCACCTTGCCCAACTGCGCCGATGCCACCGCCATGTGGGCGATCTGCGGGTGCTCGTCGTGCTGGCAGCCTAGGCTGTCCAGGGCGTCGTTGAGCTGGCGCGTGTCGCGGTCGCCGGCCCCGCGCAGCAGCCAGTGCGAGGCGATGGCGGCGCTGCCGGGCGGCGAGTCCATGCTCGTGCCCATGGGCAGGGCGATGGTGAAGGCGGCCGATGCCACTTGGCTCATCCGCTGCGCCACCAGCGTCATGCCGTTATCAAAGCGATGGCTATAGAATTCTTCTGCCACGTCAGGGCCTTTCCAGAGTCAAAACCAGCCGGACCATTGTAGCGGGTAATTGCGGGGCGGCAAAGAATTGGCGAAGTTTGGGAGATGCTCGAAAAACTGAGCAGGGATGCAGAGGATGCATGGGATAAAGCTTCCTATACATCCCATGCATCCTTGCATCCCTGCTTGATTGTGCTTTACGCCTGAATTCGCGGGCCGCTTCGAACCGGTTTGACCCGTGGCACAGCCGCCCTCGGCTGTGGCTTTTGCGGCTATATCAATGTCTGCTCGCGCGCTTTCACGCCCGAGGGCGGGCGTACCACGGTTATGAAACCCGGCTTAGCGAGCGCTGGCGCCGCGGATCTTGCGCACGACGTCTTCGAGCCGCTGGCTGACGGCGTCGCGCAGGCTCAGGAGCTGGTCGATGGTTAAGTCGCCCAACTCGACGCTGATGTTGGCGCCGCGGCTTGGGGCCGCCGGACGACCGGCCGGTCGAGCCTTGCGCGAGGCCAGCCCGTGCGAGGCGGCCCGGTGCCGCGCCAAGTGCATGGACAGCCGGAACGTCCTGCCGCAGTCGGGGCACTTGAAGGCCTCGGCGGCGCTCCGGCCGGCAGCCTTGCGGGCCTTCTTGCCCTTGGCAGCCTTGGCAGGCTTGCCCGCGCCGTGCATCCTTCCGGTGTGAATCTTCAACGCATGCTCGCCCGCAAACTCTTTCCCACACGCTGCACATTTCGGCATCGTAGTCTCCATTCCGCCCCAAGTTAACGATCATATGTATTCGCTTGGCGCCATTGCGTCAAGGGATTTGCGATACAAATGTTATCGCTCTATACATCGCAATTGTGGGAGTCACGGTGCAAGCGGCTGAAATGAATTGTGCAGCGCATTGTACATCGCTTCCAATGGCTGGAGCAAACCGGTTCCGACTCGTCCGCCATGCAAGGCCAGATCGCTCAGCATCGCCAGCGAACCCCGCGGGATCTCCGAAATGGGCAGGGAGGTGAACTTCAGACTCCGCGAGTCGGAGACCTTGCCATGCACGTGTTGAACAAGCAGGTTCCTGCCAATGGCGTACACGAACGCACGTGCCACCGGAATTACCGAAACGAACGTCGTGCCCACAATGTCGGCATCGACGACGTCAGTATGCGGGTCATACGTGCCACGCAATACCTCGATGCCGCCGAGGTGGCTGCCGATCAGGCCGTGAACGATCTTTACGACCGGTTCGCCCAGATGAAAGACGAAGCGGGCACTGGATAGCCCCGTCAACTCCGCCGGCCAGCCAAGGCTGCGAAATACGCCGCCCAGGATCGGCACCGACCAGAAGTCTGCGTCTCGGACCGTCGCCATCAGCCGGCCCTTGGCTGTGTCTATGCTGTCCAGTGGACCGGCCAGTTGCAGGCGCGCGTCCATTGTGCCTCTTCGGTCGGAAGCGGTCATCCCAGCCAGTTGCTCCAGCTCGAACAGACTCATCTTACGGGCGTCGAAATCCAGTTCGAAGTGAGCATCCCGCTTCGACCAGTGCATGAGACTGGCATTGGCGTTGAACGCGCCGCCAAGCAATTGCCCTTTCAGACCGACCAGCTCAATGCGCTGGTTGGCCAGATCCAGCTGCTTCCAAGTGATGACGCCCAGATGAACCTTCTGACTCCCGCGGGCCGGCGCCGTCACGTCGAGGGCGCCGGCATTGGAGCGGGCATATCCAGTGAGCGAGTGTTTGCGCCGGGTATCGAAGTCCACCGCGCCGGAGAAAGTGCCCCAGCCATCGATGTCATACCCGCCAAAGACGTGCTTGTCCCAGAACTGCCCGGATGATGCCGTGCGCGCCAAGTCTACGCGGCCAAGCGGGACGCACACGCGCACTCTTCCGGCACTGAGGTCATAGTCAAAGTCGGCGCACCGCCATTGGGCAGTTCCCGGCCCGGTGGCGAAGGCGGCGTGCTGTATCTGCCCTTGGCCATCCTGGGCATGGGCGTAGAACCGCACATCAGAAACGATCTCGCCCTGTTGGTACGAAACTCTCGCCCACGAGACATCCAGCGTTGCCGAGTGTTCGAGCTTGTCCAGCGACTCCATCGACCCATTCCACTGGGCCGATAATGCCACGCTGCCGCCATCGCTGGAGAAGTCCTGGCCGCCCAAAGCTGCCAGCAGAGCCTGGCACTCCTGGGCGGTGAAGTTGTGCTGCCACTGCAATTGGCCCTGCACGGTGTTGTGGGCCAGATCCAGTTGACACGTGGCCGACAGTGGGGGAGAAGTCGTAGATGCAACTTCCTGCCGCAGTGTGAGCGCGTACCCTTGCTGCGCGGGGCTTGCCAGCATGAACAGGCCTGGCATGTGAAATTCCGGGCCCTGCTCTGAAGTCAACTCGACCTGGAAGTCGTCAAGGCGGATGAGGGGCAGTTCACTCGGCAGTGCGGGCGATGTCACCTGGGGCTTGGGCAACTTTACGTCCAACTGGCCATGGCGGAAGTGCAGTTGGCACTCCGCGTGCGACAGCGCCACCTCAGATATGCTGGGATTAAAGCCTGTCCAACGCAGATGGACTTGGGCCGACGGCACATGCAGCCACGTCCGCGACTGGGTGTCCGTAATGCTCAGTTCAGACACATGCAGCGCGCCGGAAAGGTCCACCCACGCCCACCGCAGTTGGGCTCGCCCCGGCCAGTGGCCAGCCAGAAGGCCATTGATCTGGGCGCTGGCCAAGTGGGGCAGCGCCAGCAGGCCGCCCGAAATCAGCAGGACAAGGACCACCAAGAGCGCCGTGGCCACTCTGGCTGCACGCCGGAGCCAGCGAGACGCTTTCTTGGCCATGTCTTGTGCTATCCTTTCGATGTCCTACAATCAATGCATGCGACGGCGGCGCGACATACTCTGCCTGTGCAGCATTCTATTCCCGCTGCTGGCTGGGTGCACCCGGCCAGCTGAACCGGCGATCTACCTGGCGACAGCCGGCGTGGCGCCCTCGCCGGATGTGTCGGCATTGGCCAGTGTGCTCAACGCCGCTGTCACGCCCGATGGGAGCGTCCGGCTGCCTGAACTGGTCAAGACCCAGGATGACTTGCAGCGGCAACTGCGGCTCTTTGCGGTGACGGGCCCATCGGCCACGCCGGGGCAATTTGGCGTGTCCGAGCAGGTCGTGGCGTATTGGTACAACGTCCGCATGGCCTGGTCGCTGGAGCTGGCCCGCCGGGCGGAGTGTGAAAAAGCAGATCCCACGCTGCTGCGCCGAACAAGCTTTCCCGTGGATGGCCGGCGGATGAGCGTCGATTGCATCGACGAGTTGCTGGTGGGGCTGAGTCGGCAAGAGGGGGACTTTCGCATTGCCGCCTGCGCCCCCGGCGCCTGGCTGGATGACGCACCGCTGCCGAATCGGCCCTTCGTGGCCGCCGACTTGTTTACGCGGCAGCAGGAGATGCTCAACCGGCTGGTCCTGAACGAGAAGCATTTCGTGATCAGCATCGAGCAGCAGAGCGTGTACGTGCCGAGCCTGCTCTGGCGGGTGCGCGACGTGTTGCTGGCGGAGTACACGCGGCAATATGGGCCCGGCGGCACGGTGGTGGTGGCGTTGAAGAGCTGGCTGTCGCCGCTGGCGTGCGTTCGATTGGAGAACGCGCTGGGCTACCGTGTCGTGGAACAGTCGGCGCGCGACGCCCTGGCCATACAGGGTCGCATGATGTACATGCCCGGGAATATCGGTAAAGTGGAAGTGGACTGAGGTCAGAGGCCAGAGGTCAGAGGCCGGAGTTGCCGCGCGAAACGCTCAGTGGAGCAATGCATGAACTTCATCTTGGTGATGGGCGCCTGGACGGTGGGCGTGATCGCGACCTTCGGCGAGTTCTGCCGCTTCTGCGGGAGATCGCTGGCGTGGGTGTGGGCGGCCATGCGGCTGCGCTACCTGCGGCTGCTGATGGAGCAGATGTACGACGTGGGCACGAAATCCGTGCCGGTGGTAATGATCACCGGCGCGTTCGTCGGGGCCGTGCTGGCGTCGCAATCGGTATTGCAGTTCAAGGCCGTCGGGCTGGAGGCCAAGCTCGGCTCGATCGTGAACGTGTCGGTGGTGCGCGAACTGGGCCCGGTGCTGGCGGCAGTGGTGGTGGCAGGAAGGGTCGGCGGCAGCTTGACGGCCATGCTCGGCACCATGCGCGTGACCGAGCAGATCGACGCCCTGCGGGCCATGGGCGCCGACCCCATCCGCGTGCTGGTCGTGCCGCGCTTTCTGGCCTGCCTGCTGCTGATGCCGCTGCTGGTGCTGTACACTGACTTGACCGGCATCCTGGGGGGCTACTTCATCGGCGTGAAGATCTACCACATCAACTCCGGCGAGTTCTGGCACAACGCCCGCATGTCGGTGGAGTTCTTCGACATCTTCTCAGGTTTGCTCAAGGCGTTGATCTTCGGCGGGCTCATCAGCCTGATCTGCTGCTACCGCGGCTTTACCTGCCGGCCCGGAGCGGCCGGGGTGGGCAAGGCCTGTACGCAGAGCTTCGTCGAGAGCGTCATGATGATCCTGGCCCTGGACTTCTTCATGGGCGTGATTCTGAATACCATCTACGTGGTCCTGTGGGGCGCGCCCCACGCGTTCTAGGAGTATCCTGTGCTGGAAGGCTGGTTGTCGCGGCATCGCAATAAGACGAACTTCGCACTGCACATGGTGGGCATTCCCGCCACCGTGGTGGGCGTGGGGCTGGTGATCTTCAAGCTGTACTGGGCGGGAGTCCTGGTGTTTGCAGGCGGCTATGCCCTGCAGTTCCTGGGGCACATCATCGAACACAACCAGTCCGGTGAAGAGCAGCTCGTCCGCCGGATCTTCAGGAAGAAGTAACGCGTCTGTAGATGTGAAAATATACATATGTATTCTAAGTGGCGACAGCGTAGTTCGCGTCCCCGAACCATTTGATCCTCGGTATTCCTGACGCGCGGGCGAGACGCCCGCGACACGAAGAGGGCCCATCTCGTGGGCCGTCTTTACCACATCGCAGCACTTCCACCCCGTCAGCACGCCTGCTCCATGGCGCGAAATGGCCAGCGGAACTCAGCGCGATGGCCTTGCTGCCCTTGCGCTTACGGTTTCAGGGCTTGGCCTGACGAAACCACGCATAACTCACGTCAGTTGCCCGCTCAGGTTCGTACCACTGGCCCCTATAGGGGATAGGATGATTCAGGGCTGCGGCTTGTACTCATGGCGCGAAACTTTCACAACATATTGCAGAGTAACATGTTACAGAATTGGTGTAAGGCTTACGCATTTTCGAAAAAGGCTTCTTGATTTCTCGCTTGGTTGGATAATGACTCCCGTGCGAGCAGCGTAATGCAAGTGTGAGGTTGGTCGGAAGAACGAAAAACTGAACCCGACGTTGCACGATACCAAAGGAAGCGAGGACACATCATGGCGGCTACGGAGACGATGAGAGCGAAGGCTGCAACGGGGATCAAGTCGAGGATGGTGTCGAAGCTTAGCGGAAAAGATGCTCTGGATGACCTGACAGTTGAGGAGCGCCGGCTGTACGCATCCTTGCCAGAGAAGATGGACTTCGTGCCCAATCCTTCCTTCGAGCTTGAACAGACTGAGGAAGAACTCTTCGGCGAGCACGCCGAGGATGTGCCCGTGCCGCGCTGGCGGCAATATCCCGAACTGGACGAGGATGCCGAGGACGAGCCCAAGGCCCGCACCCAACTCACGCGCAAGCAGGAGACAGTGCTGTTCCTGCGGTACAACTATGCCCGCTTCCGCCTGACCACGCTGGTGACCGCGCAGCGAAAGCGTTTTGCGGCCAGGCGGGTCGAAGAGATCCTGCACTGGTATCGCCAGTCGCTGATCTATCGGGCGGCCTTGACCAACGCGAACATGGCGCTGGTGGTGGCGATGGCCAAGCGGACACGCATCAACTCGGTGGAGTTCGGCGAGTTGGTCAGCGAAGGCAACATGGCCTTGTTGCGAGCGGTGGATAAGTTCGACATTGCCCGCGGCTTTAAGTTCTCGACGTACGCCTGCCGGGCGATTCTCAAGTCCTTCAACCGGCTGGCGACCAAGACCGGCACGTACCGCCAGCACTTCCCGACCGAGTTCGACCCCGAGATGGAGCGGAGCGACGAGATGGACCGCCGCCACACCGATCAGCGGGAACTGGCCATCGAGGACTTGCAGCGGGTGCTGCTGGCCAACATGGCCGAACTGAGCGAGGTGGAGCGGACGGTGGTCGGAGCGCGCTTTGCCGTGGCGGGCAATCGCCAGGTACGCACACTGGAGGAAGTTGGCCGGCTGGTCGGGCTCTCCAAGGAACGCGTCCGGCAGGTGCAGAATGAGGCCCTGTCCAAGCTCCGCGAAGCCCTGGAAGAGCAGGCGGTGTAGGCCAGGAGAGTAGGTAAGCAGGATAAAGAGAAAAGATCAGCCGACGCAGAGACGCAGAGGCACAGAGAAGAACAAGGCATTCAGTTGTTCTCTGAGTCTCCGAATCTCTGTGTCGAAGCAGTTGGTTGTCTTCTGTGATCGTGCTTCTTTTCTGTGCTCGCGTCGTCAAGCTCTAGAAGTGCCCGGCTCCATCGCCGGCTGAGGTCGCGAAGATCGGGCAGCGCCGGGCAAAGCGCTTTTCAAACGCGTCCTGAATCGTTCGCGATGCCGCCTCGGCCGCATCGGCTCGGACCAGCACGATGGCTGAGCCGCCAAATCCGCCGCCGGTCATGCGGGCTCCCAAGACTCCCTTGCAGGGCCTGGCTGCATCCACGATCGCGTCCAATTCTTCGCAGCTCACCTCGAAATCGTCGCGCAAGGCCTGGTGACTTTGGAACATCAACTGGCCGAAGGTGGCAAAGTCTCGCCGCTCCATGGCCTCGACGGCCTCTAGCGTCCGGGCGATCTCGCCCACCACGTGCCGGACGCGCTTGGCCAGGTCGCCGGAAATCACGCCCGAGTCGATAGCTTGGCGGGCCTGTTGCGGCGCGACGTCGCGCAAGGCCTTGACGCCCAGCTTGGCGGCGGCTTCGTGGCACTGGCGGCGACGCAGCGGATAGCCGCCCTCGCCGATGTCGTGCTTGACCTGCGTATCGGCCACCAGCAGCACAATGCCCGGGTCGGCGAAGGGCACGTGACGCGTGACGCCGCTGCGGCAGTCCAGCAGCAGGGCCGAGCCCTTCTTGCCCAGCACGGCAATGGACTGGTCCATGATGCCGCAGGGCGCGCCGGCAAAGAGGTTTTCCGCCCGCTGACACAGCAGGGCCAGCTCGCGCCCCGCGATGGCATGGCTTTGGCCCGCCATCGCCATCAGCGCCAGGGCAGTGGCGACTTCCAGTGCGGCTGAACTGCTCAGGCCGCCGCCCAGCGGCACGTCCGAGTCGAACAGCACGTCTCCGCCGCGAAGCTTGAGCCCGGCCTTCTTCAACTCCACCACCACGCCGACGGGGTAATTCCCCCACGAACCGGCCAGGGGCTTGTGCTCGTCGCCGACCCGCACGGTGATTGTCTCGGGCCGCTGGGCCGAACGGAATTGAATGACGCCGTCATCCCTCCCGGCGTAGCTGGCCGCCACCTGCCGCTCGATGGCGATGGGCAGCACGAAGCCGTCGTTGTAGTCGGTGTGCTCGCCGATGAGATTCACCCGCCCCGGGGCGCGCACCCTGCCCTCGGCGGGACGGAAAAAGGCCTGTTCAAAGCTCAGCATGCGTTCTCCTTGGAAGAGGGGAAATTAGCCGCCTTTGGCCAGGAGGTCAATCGGGAAGCGGGAAGCGGGAATCGGGAGTCGGTTGAGCGTAGGCTGGGTCGAGCGCCGTTGCGATGCCCACCTTCCCAAGGTCAGATACGCGCTTCAGGGAACCGGCTATCGGTTCGGCCGTCCAAACGCTACACTGGCCTTACCAGACAAAGGAACCATTCGTGAAACAAGTCACCATGATTGTGGCCGGAGCGGGCGGGCGGGGATATGGGTTTGTCGACTATGCGCGGAAGCATCCCGACGAACTCAAGATCGTGGGTGTGGCCGAGCCGCGGCAGTTCTATCGCGAGCGGGTGGTCAACGAGCACGGCATTCCGGCCGAACACGTCTTTACCGACTGGAAGGACATGGCCAAGCTCGCCAAGTTCGCCGACTGCGTGGCCATCTGCACGCAGGACCCCATGCACGCCGATCCTGCCATTGCTTTCGCCGCCAAGGGCTATCACATGCTGCTGGAAAAGCCCATGGCCCCGAACGAGGCCGACTGCCGGCGGATCGTCCAGGCCGCGCTGGATGCTAAGATCATATTCGCTGTCTGCCATTCGATGCGTTACACCGAGTACACGCAGAAGCTCAAGGAACTGCTCGATAGCGGCGCCATCGGCGAGATCGTCAGCGTCCAGCACCTCGAGCCTGTGGGCTACTGGCACCAGGCGCACTCCTTCGTCCGCGGCAATTGGCGGAACGAGGCCGAGAGCTCGTTCATGCTGCTGGCCAAGAGCTGCCACGACTTGGACTGGCTGCGGTACATCGTGGGCCAGAAGTGCACGCGCGTCGCGTCCTTTGGCTCGCTGTTCCACTTCCGCAAAGATCGCAAGCCCGCCGAGGCCGGCGCCGCTATGCGCTGCACCGACTGCCCCATGGAAAGCAAGTGCGCCTACTCGGCCAAGAAGCTGTACCTGGGCAACCTGGCCCGCGGCAACGCCAAGTGGCCCGTCGATGTCGTCGCCCCCGTGGCCACCGAGGAAAACGTGCTCAAGGCCCTGCGCGAAGGGCCGTATGGCCGGTGCGTGTACGAGTGCGACAACGACGTGGTCGATCACCAGGTCGTGAGCATGAACTTCGCCGGCGGCCAGACGGCGGTGTTCACCATGACGGCCTTCAACCAGGGCAGCAATCGCAAGACGCGCATCTTCGGCACCAAGGGCGAGATCACCGGAGATGGCGAGAAGATCTGGCGCTTTGACTTCCTCACCGACAAGGAGCAGGTGATCGACACTGCCGGAGCGGTGGTGGATGGCCACGGCGGCGGCGACTACTGGTTCGAGCACCGCTTCGTAAAGGCCGTGGCGACGAATGATCCGTCGCTGGTGCTTTCCGGGCCGCAGGAAACGCTGGAGTCGCACTTGATGGTCTTCGCCGCCGAGCGTTCGCGCAAGGAAGGCAAGATCGTAGAGGTTAAGTGAGGCAGGCCGGGGGCCGGAGGCCAGAGGCCAGAGAGGCGAGAGGTCAGAGGCCAGAGATCTATGCTGAAGATCCCTGAATTGCTGGAGTTCTATCGCGGCCTGCTGACGGAGCAGGTTGTGCCGTCATTGACGGCTACGGCCAGTGTTGCCAAGGACCCGTGCTCGCAGTGGGGGGCTTTGTGGACATTCAGCAAGCTGTACAATCGCATCGAGCGCCGGCCTGAATGGCTCGACAAGGCGCGACAGATCGCCCAGGCATGCTCACCAGACGTGGCCAAAGGCATGACGACGGAAGAACAGCGGCCGGGCAATGTGTATGTCGATGCCCTCGCCATATATGCTCTGACAGAATTCGCCCGCGCCACGAACAACACTCCGGCCATAGACTTGGCGGTCAACTTGGCTGAGCGGGCGATAAGCCGACTTGAATCGCCGACGGACGCCCTGGCCGGTTGGCCCGAACCTGTGCCGACTGACTGCAAGGTCCATAGTCTGCCAATGCGACTGGCCCTGTCAATGTGGGAACTTGGCCAGCACATTGACAATGAACGCTATCGGCGCGTGGCGTTGCAGATGCAGCAGGAGGTATTCACCTGCTTCTATCGCAAAGGCCGCGACCTGGTGCTGGAGCGAATGTCTCTGGACAACACCGAGTGTCTGTCGCCGCTGGGCACGGTCGTGTTGCCGGGTCGCGTGATCGAGGACATGGCCTTTCAGATTCACATCGGCCGCGACCGGCACGACCGGCGGCTGACTCCTAAGGCCTGCGACATGATCCTGCGCCACCTCGAACTTGGCTGGGATGCCCAGCAGAGCGGGCTATTCCTGGCCATTGATGCCGACAGAGCGGCCGAGCCTGACTGGCCGGCAGCCAAGAGCAAGTGTCTGCGCGACCACGTCAATGCCCTGTACGCCACGCTGCTGACATACGAGTACACCGGCGAAAAAGCGACGATGGAGTGGCACGAGACCGTGCGACAGTATTGCCTCGAACATTTCGCAATATCCAATGCGTCCAGGAGTGAAATAAATAATGCCAACGGCGAAACCAACACGCCAATCTGCGAAGACGAGTCGTTCCACCGCTCGCGTGCGATCATCTATTGCATTGACACATTGGAGCGGCTGGTAGAGTTCATTTGAGGCTGGGCATGCTCATGTAAATGTGGGGTGTGCCGCAGAGTCAATGTCCGCGAGTCAGCATTCTCAGTCCAAAAGGCCGCGATACTCTCGCGCCCTTTCAGGGCTGCGTGCTGATGCTTCGGACCCCTAGGGCGTCGCTGCGCTTGCCCTGGGCTGTATTCTCTGAGCCTTTCAGGCTCTAGAGCGGTTCACCATTATTCGTAGCGGCATCCACAGGAACTGAACCAGCCCTGAGCATCCGAGGCACAGACCGACTTCAAGGCCGCGGCGATGGCGTCGAGTAGGGCTTCCTCGGTCCGCGCCTTGGCCGAGCGGAGGA
>CAITIS010000061.1 GCA_903892515.1 uncultured Planctomycetota bacterium
CCACGAGCAAGGCACCCGGCGTGGTCGCTGGACTCCGCGACCACGGCACCCACGCCAGTACCACTTTCCGCGTGCAACGAGTTGCACGCCCTACGCCCGCGGCGGTTTCATGCTCTGCATCATTCGGCGGGCCTACATCATCTTGTCCACAGCCGCGACGAGTTCCTTTACGTGTTGCACCGACGTGGCGAAGGCCTGCGCCTCGTCGGCCGTCAGTTCCAACTCGATGACCTTCTCCAGCCCGCGAGAACCCAGCAGGCAGGGCACGCCCACGAAGTGGCCGCCGATGCCGTACTCCTTCTGGCAGTAGCCCGCGCAGGGCAGGATGCGCCGGCGGTCGCGAATGATCGCCTCGGCCATCTGCACGCTGGCGGCCGACGGGGCGTAGTACGCACTGCCGGTCTTGAGCAGGTTGACGATCTCGCCGCCGCCCTTGCGCGTCCGCTCGACGATGCGGTCCAGTTCGTCCTTGCCCAGCAACTGGTTGACGGGAATGCCCGAAACGCTGCTGTAGCGAACCAGCGGCACCATGTCGTCGCCGTGGCCGCCCAGCAGCATGGCCTGAATGTCCGCCACCGAGCAGCCGATGGCCCGGGCCAGAAACGCCTTGAAGCGGGCCGTGTCCAGCACGCCCGCCTGGCCCAGCACGCGATGCGTCTCAAAGCCGCTGACCTTCCAGGCCACGTACACCATGGCATCCAGCGGGTTTGAGACCACGATCAGCACGGCCTTGGGCGACTGGGCGCAGACCTTTTCGGTCACGTCGCGAACGATTTTGGTATTGGCCGACAGCAGGTCGTCACGGCTCATGCCGGGCTTGCGCGCCAAGCCCGAGGTGATGATGACCACGTCGGAGTTGGCCGTGTCGGCGTAGTTGTTCGTGCCGATGATGTCGCTGTCAAAGCCTTCGATGGCGCTGGCCTGGAAGAAGTCCAGGGCCTTGCCCTGCGGCAGGCCTTCGACGATGTCCAGCAGGACCACGTCGCCGAGGTTCTTGCTGGCCGCCCAATGAGCGGCCGTGGCGCCGACGTTGCCCGAGCCAATGATGCTGATCTTCTTGCGTGCCATGTCACACTCCTTTGCAGGCCGGTGCTTCCGGCCCGTCAAGCGAAAGAAGTCTTGGTTCCCAGCCCGGATTTGTCAAAGGATTTTCACGGTGCCGGCAAGCCTGGATGCGATGGCTGGATGTCTGGGACGATGTTCTGGGACGCCACAGGTTCAGCCTGGGTGCCATAGGTTGAGCCGACTTCGCGTTGTTCAGCGAAGTCGGCTCTACCTATGCCTGGCGTCGCATAGGTAGAGCCGCAACGGCGCGGCTCAACCTATGGCACCCAGACCAACCTATGGCACCCAGATCAACCTATGGCACCCGGTTCAACCTATGGCTCCCATGCCAGGCCCCATGGCAGGCTTCCGCGAAGGGATTCTACGTTCATCTCCCCTGAATTCGCCCGCCGCCAAACCGAATCGTACGCTCCTTCTGAGTAGTCACTAGACGACGACCCCTTGACGGAGGAAACACCGATGCCTCGTAAGAACATCTACGTTACGCTGTGTCTTATCGCTCTGCTCTCAGCCAGTGCTCATGCCTGCTACATCTATTCCGGCAGCCTCACCAGCGGCGGCGGCCTGATCGGTACGGAACAGTGGGCCTCCAACGCCTCGCTGAGTTGGACCGTGTCCGAGCAGACTGGCAACACATGGCTGTACGAGTACCGCCTCCAGGTGCCCGCCAAGGACATCAGCCACATCATTCTCGAAACCTCGCCCACCTTCACGCCCGCCGACGCCAGCGGTTTCCGCTGGTCCAACGACGGCTGCCATTGGACCGACTACACCGTCACCAGCGATGACGTGAAGTTGCAGCAGATCTCCCAGGGCAACAATGGCATGCCCTCGGCCATGTACGGCCTGAAGTTTGACACGCTCACGGACAGCTACAGCCTGTACTGGCAGTTCAGCAGCGGCCGGAGCCCGGTCTGGGGCGACTTCTACGCCCGCGACGGCAAGAACGACGGCCAGTACGTGTACCTGTACAACAGCGGTTTTACGGCGGCCGATCCCACGAATCCTCCCGCCAACGGCAGCCTGAATGGCCACCTGCTGGTGCCCGACACCGTCCCGGAGCCGTTGACGATGGCTATGCTTGTGGTAGCTGGGCTGGGCTTGCTGGCCCGGCCCCGGGCCCAGCCGAAGGCACAGCGAACGAAAAATGTGCAAAATGTTGAGTGAACTTTTCGCCTGAATCAGCCGAAAATTAAAATGCCTCTTGAAATCCCGGCGCTGGACCCGCAGAATTCAGAACTTAGTCCGAGGCGGTGTAGCTCAGTTGGTTAGAGCGAGGGACTCATAAGCCCTAGGTCACTGGTTCGACTCCAGTCGCCGCCAGTGGAGCTGCGAGAGCAGCTCATTTTTTTACTTGACGGTATCTACGTGAATGGATCACTATAACCCGCCGCTAGGATTTCTCAGCCAAAGGAGAATGGCATGGCAGAACTGATGTTAGCTGATGTCTTCGGCAAGGACGGCCTGTTTCAGTGGTGGCAAGGCCTGCTGTTACTGGCACTGGTTGCGCTGATTATTTTCTGGGTCATGTACCGGCGTCGCCAAGTATAGTTATCTGCCGGAATGCGGGTACCGGCTGGACAGGCCGGAAAAAAAGAGTTTCAATTCTTTGATTGGAGCTCGACCCAATCTACATCATTCCTAGTATAATCAGCTAGCCGGATGGCTGGCTTTTTGCATGTGTTTGTTTTTTGGCCGCCGCGATGGTATCGCGAGCTCCCGTCAGGTTGACGGGAGTGATGGTTGCAGGCGAAAGAGCGGCCCCCGCATCGGAGATATATGTCTGTGGCTAAAGCACGAAACATCGAGAATCTGTGCCGACTGTTCCGAGTTCTTTCGGATGAAACGCGCGTTCGGTTGTTGATGACGCTTCAGGACGGCGAGCAGCACGTTACCGAATTGTGCAAGAAGCTCCGACTGCCGCAGCCCACGGTGTCACATCACCTGGGGCTGTTGCGAGTCCACGGGCTGGTAAAGAACCGCCGCAAGGGCAAGCTGGTGTTCTACGCCCTCGAGAACGGCGACTTCGGCAAGGTATTCAAGGCCCTAGAGGCCGCGTAAGCAGGCTGTCTGGAAATGAGACCGACCTCGACCCTGCCCGGGAGAGGTCGGTTTTGCTTTTTACTGAGTGCGGCCAAAGAACGCGGCCTGCGGTGTAAGTGCCTTTCAAATCGTTCGATACGCTCTGAAACGCCTGTGACACCACGAGCCAGATGGCGTTCTTAGGCCGCACCCTCTTCATTTCAGTGTGGCCACTCTTCCTGGCACATGATCGATCCAAAGGCAAACAGCATTCGACGCAGAGGGCCAGAGTTCCAGAGAACGACGGGGCCCTTGCAGACCCAGGCAGGGCGTCGTGTCGGCGGACCTTGCCGGGGCCTTGTCATCTGGCTGTCTCTGTTTCTCTGCGGCTCTGTGTCGCAATTCACCAGCCCTTGACGCCGGCGTCGCATCTGGATTGCCAGAAAGCGCAGTCAGACACCTGTACTTGGCCGCAGCCGACCGGCCTTTACAGCCCACTCACACCGTGCGACAATGCCGGCAAAGGAACCCCGCCATGGCCGGCGCGACGCACCCAGTCATATATGTCCTCAACGGCGCCGACGCGTACATGCGCCGCCAGGCCCGCCAAAAGGTGCTGGGCACCTTTGAAGGCGACTCCTCTGCCATCGTCAGCCTTGAAGGCGACGTGGACCTGTCCACCGTGATGGATGAACTTCGCACGGCCTCGTTCCTGGCGCCCCATCGCCTCGTCATCGTCGAGAACGCCGACAAGTTCGTCACCTCCCACCGCGATGCCCTGGAGCGATACCTGGAAGCCCCCTCCTCCTCAGCCACACTGGTGCTGGTGGTGGAGACGTTCCTGCCGGCCAGCCGGCTGGGCAAGAAGGCCTCCGAAGTGGGCGAGATCATCCCCTGTTCGGCCCCCAAGGGCGGCGAGTTGCTGACCTGTGCGGTCCGCTTCGCCCACGAACGCGGCAAGAAACTCCTGCCCGCCTCGGCCAAGCTGCTGGTGGACTACGTCGGAGCCGACCTGGGCAAGCTCGAAAATGAAGTGGAAAAGCTCTGCCTGTACATCGGGGTGGCCGGTGAGATCACGCCCCAGGACGTGCAGGCGGCCTCGGTTGCTACCGCCGGGCCGGGCGAGTGGGATCTGATGAACGCCATCCGCGATGGCCGGGCGGCCGAGGCGCTGGACCTGCTGGCCAAGACGCTCACACGCCGCGGCGAGGAATTCCGCCTCATGGGCGGCCTGATCTGGGAATATCGGCGGCAGCTTGCGGGCAAGGCCGGACCGCCATTTGGTGGCAAGTTCTCGCGTCCATCTGGGCCTGCCTCCACCACTTCCACCGCGACCAAGCGATTGCCGCGGCTGGCGCCCAAGCAGGTGCTGCGCCTGCTGCTGCAGACCGACCTGGCCCTCAAGAGCGGGGCCGACACGGATTTGACCATGCAGACGCTGGTGCTCCGGCTTTGCGGCGGCAAGTAAGTAACTGTCTCAAAAGCTGATTCACCGCCGAGACCGCAAAGCCCGCGAAGCTGAAATGTTTCTGAAGGAGCTTCTCTCTGCGTTCTTCGCGGCCTCTGCGGTGAGTTCTGAGATAGTTTCTTAGACCTTTCACGCGGGCCGCCGAGTGACGAATTCACGCCGCTCATGTTGCCTCCGCGCCGGCAAGCTGGGACAATGCCGCCCATGACGGCCAACGGTTCGAGTCAGACTTCGCTGCAGCCAGCCTCCGCCACGGCGACGCTCGGCCACGCCGAATTGCAGCCTGCGGACATCTTCCTCTCCATCATTATCCCCGCCCACAACGAAGAACACCGGCTGATCCCGACGCTGGAGAAGGTCTTGGCCTTCGTGCACAGCCAGAGTTGGAAGAGCGAAGTGCTGGTGGTCGAAAACGGCAGCGCCGACCGCACCTTTGAAGTGGCGTCTGAGTTCGCGAAAGGCTTCCCCGCCCTGCGCGTGCTGCGCGAGAGCCAGCGCGGCAAGGGCCTGGCCGTGCGGCGCGGCATGCTCGAAGCCGCCGGGCGGTTCCGCTTCCTGTGCGACGCCGACCTGTCCATGCCCATCGAAAATGTGCTGCGATTTCTGCCGCCGGCGCTGGGCGACCCCGACGTCGCCATCGGCAGCCGCGAAGCCGCCGACTCCGACGTGACCGAGCCGGCCCGCCGCCGCCGCATGGGCAGGATGTTCAACCGCCTGGTGCGATGGCTGGTTTTGCCGGGCATTCGCGACACGCAGTGCGGCTTCAAATGCTTTTCGGCCGAGGCGGCCCGCTTCATCTTCCCGCGTCAGCAACTTGTCGGCATGAGCTTCGACGTGGAGGTTCTGTACATCGCCCGCCGGGCCGGCTACCGGATCATCGAAGTGCCCATCACCTGGCAGTACGACGCCGACACCCGCGTCCGCTTCGTACGCGACTCCATGCGTATGGCCGGCGACCTGCTGACGATCCGGCGCAATGCCAGACGAGGAATCTATGACTGATCGCGAGTTTCAACCGGACTACCGTCACGTGCTCGACGCGGCCCACAATCGCCGCCCTGCTCGCTTGCCGATCTACGAGCACTACATCGAAGCGGCCGTGGCGGAGAAGGTGCTTGGCCTTTCCTTCGCTCCGTTGCTCCAGGCCAAACGCCCCGCCGACGTGGACGAGTTCTTCCGCCAGTATGCCCGGTTCTTCAAGGAAATGACCTACGACACCGTCTCGTTCGAGGTCTGCATCACCAGGGCCTTGCCCGAGACGGGCGCGATCATGGGCGGCCGGCCGGGACCGATCCAGAGCCGGCGCGACTTCGCCGCGTTCCCGTGGGACGACATTCCGCGGAGGTATTGGGAAATTGCCACGCCGCAATTCGACGGGCTTGCGCGGCAGATGCCGCCGGGCATGCTGGCCGTGGGCGGCGCGGGCAACGGCGTGTTTGAAATCGCCGAGGACCTCGTCGGCTACGAGTACCTCTGCCTCATGCTGGCCGACGACCCGCAACTGGTGGGCGAGTTGTTCGTCCGCATCGGCGATGTGATGGTGACGATCTGGCAGGAACTTCTGCGCCGCTACGGCCGGTGGTTCGCGCTGTGCCGATTCGGCGACGACCTGGGCTTTAAGACTTCGACGCTGCTGGCGCCCGCGACGATCGTGCAGCACGTGCTGCCGCAGCACCGGCGCATCGTCGATTGCGTTCACGCCGCCGGCGGCACGTTCCTGCTGCATTGCTGCGGGAACATCTTCGACATCATGGACGCCGAGATCGCCCTGGGCATCGACGCCAAGCACTCCAACGAAGACGCCATCGCCCCCTTCGAGCGATGGATCGCGTTGTAGGGCCCGAAGATCGGCCTGTTCGGCGGCATCGACGTGGACCTGCTGGTCCGCGAGTCACCCGACGAAATCAGCCGCCGGGTCATTGAGCGGGGCAGCCAATTCCGCCGCCAGGCCAAGGGCTTCGCACTGGGCAGCGGCAACTCCATCCCCGACTACGTGCCCGTGGAGAGCTACCTGGCCATGATCGATGGGGCCAAGGAAATCCGCCGGCGAGAACTGCGACAGCCTTAGCCACAGAGAGCACAGGCTTTTGCATAATTAGGCATTAGGGCCGATTAAGCTTCCATGCCTACAGGTGGCATAGCCTTTCAGGCTGTGCCGCACAGGCTGGAAAGCCTGTGCCACCCGAAGCGTGTGCATACGCAAACTTAAACCGCCCTGGTAACTGGACCGCGTGAATATTGCAGCCCGAAGGGCTGAGAGACTACAGCCTGGGGCAACGCCCCAGGTGAGAGCCCCACACAGCCAAGCCCTGCAAGGGCGCGAGAGGCAAAGCTCTCCCGCCCTTGCAGGGCTTAATCGTCGCGCCACGCTAACCCAGGGCGGCGCGTCGCTCTGCCCTGGGCTGGACTCTTCAAGCCCTTCGAGCTTAAGCCAATGCAAATGGAATCACCTGTATGCAAAAGCCCGAGAGCACAAAGAAAGCAACCCCTGAAGAAAACAACTCCTGATACCTCGTACCGCCCTGGCAGTTGGCTCGTTGTTGTTTTTCAAATCGAACATCGAACATCGCAAATCGCAAATGGTTCGATCCCCTGCATCTCCTGCATCCCTGCTAATCTTTGGTGATCTTCAGGTCACGGGCCGCGAAGTGTTGCAGGAAGCCCGGTTGCAGCGACCAGTCGTGCATGCCCAGCAGTCCCAAAACCAGTAATCCCGGCCACCAGCGGCGCTGGATGATCTGCGCATCTTTGGGGCCGCAGTAACCGAGCGTGCCGATAGCCGGGCCGTGCCAGCCGTCGGCGTTGCCCAAGATCGTCGTGCCCACACCGCCGATCCAGCAATCCAGCAACGAACTGCTCACCAGCAGCGGGCCTTTCACGCGCTTGGCCGCCGGGCGCAGGTCGGCCCAGGGGCAGAAGGAGGAAGACAGCAGTGCGGCGGCATCGACCTGCACGCTCGCGTCGAGCAATTCCAGCGCCCGCCGCGCCACCTGCCCGCCGGCAGAGTAGCCCATGAGATAGATCGGCGTGTCAGGCCGCTCGGCGCGGCGATACGCCAGGAACAACGCCAGTTCCTTGGCCCGCTCCTCGATGAGCGGCTTGTTGCGCAATGCCGGCAACAGCAGCGTGCCCTGCCAACTGGCATGCCAGGGCCAGAAGAGAAATTCGCCGGCATATCCCGCCCGCCGCAAGCCCAGGGCGGCCGACTTTTCGCCCCAGCGAATGCCCATGAAACGCAGCGGCTCGACCCAGATCACCAGCCCGCAGGCCGGATCGCCGTTTTGGTCGCGCCGCCACCAAAAGTGCGGAATGAAAAACACCAGCAGGTTCAGCGCGCACATCGCCCCGACGAAAACAGCGGCGATCTTCAGAATGTGGATAAGGACGTATGGCATGTCCGACTAAGTGTACCCTGAGGAAGGTCGTCGGTCATAGGGCGTAGGGGAAGACAAAGACTGGGCCGCAGAGGCGCAGAGAGCTCAGAGAAAGCTCAGATACCACAAGGTCCAGCCTGGCAAGCAAACTTCAACGGCTCTAGCCAGGCCGGCTCCAGTCTTCCACGGCCAAGCCCTGCACGCGGTTAAACTCCCTGGTGTTGTTGGTCACAAGAATCGCCCCCACGGAAATCGCGTGAGCGGCGATCAGCATATCCATTGGGCCAATTGGCAAGCCATTCCGCTCCAGTTGGCTGCGTATCCGTCCGTAAACGCCGGCGGCCCGCCCCTCAAACGGAAGGATTTGCAGGGGTCCGCAGAACTTGGCCAGCGCCCGCATGTTGCGCTTCGGATCGTTGCTCTTCATGACCCCGTGCTCGAGTTCCGCCAGAGTAATGGCCGAAATGCCGAGGCCTCGCGCCCGGTGTGAAACCACTGCCGTCCACAGCTCCGGCGACTTCTTTCGGATCAGTTCGATGCAAATGTTGGTATCGAGCAGATACTTCATCCGATCTTCTGCCGCTCCTGGGCTCCGGGTGGCTGATCGCGCTGGGCCATGAAGTCTTCGGTGAATTCACCAAGACTTTCCTTCATCAAATCCCAGCCCTTGCCCTTGGGGTAGAGAACCACCATGTCGCCGATGCGGTTGATAACGACTTCGCGTGAGCGAAACCGGTATTCCTTCGGCAGCCGCACCGCTTGACTCCGACCGCTCTTGAACACTTTTGCCGTCGTCATGGGACACCTCACTTGGTCTACATCATGATATATACCATTTGTGCGGCCATCAAGCTAAAACCTGGCGGCAACAAGAGGCGTTTTGGGCCTTGCCTACGCCCTATGACCTATGACCTGCTGCTAAGCCTGCTTGAACGCTTCGGGCAGGAAGTCGATCAGGTCGGTGGCGATCATGGAGACCTGGCCGATCGGCTCGGCCGCCAGGTCGCCCGAGCGGCCATGCACGTGCACGCCCAGGCACGCAGCGTCAAATGGCTCCAGATGCTGGGCGATCAAGGCGGCAATGACGCCCGTCAGCACGTCGCCCGTGCCGCCGGTGGCCATGCCGGGGTTGCCGCTGGAATTGATGAACACCCGCCGGCCGTCGGTGACCACGCTGCCCTCGCCCTTGAGCACGAGCACCAATGGCTGGGGGCACTGGCTGCGTGAGAGCCACTGCCCCACCGCCGACAGCGCGCTGGATTCGCGCGAGGCCTGGATGTCCGCAACGCCCTGGCCCGTCATCCGGGAGAACTCCCCGGGATGCGGCGTGAGCACCAGCGGGCACTGCCGCAGCGCCGGCCAGTCGTCGATCTTCAGCAGATTATTTAGGCCGTCGGCATCGAGCACCACCGGCAATTCCTGCGCCAGCAGCGCCCGCACCATCTGCGTGGCCCCGGCCTGCGTGCCCATGCCCGGCCCCACCGCCAGCACGGAAATCCGCTCCAGCGCCTGCATAACCTGCGAGCATGCCGACTCGGCCAGCCCGCCGGTTGCGTCGCTGTCCAGCACCAGCGAGGTCGCACAGGGGCACAAGCCCATGACCGTCTGCTGGATCACGTCAGGCACGGCCAGCGTCACCAAGCCCGCCCCGCTGCGGAGCGCGGCATTGGCCGTCAGCGTTGGCGCGCCGGTGTACGGGCGCGAGCCTGCCACCACCAGCACGTGGCCATACATGCCCTTGTTGGAATGCGTCGGCCGGGGGGCGAGCTTGGGGATCGTCGTGATGCGCTGCGGCTGAATCTGGTTCATAGGTTCCTCATGCCGGTTTCACTCCGGCCGGTGGCACAGCCGCCCTCGGCTGTGGTCGTTGCGCCGCCAATCGACGTCTTGCTGCCCCGCCATGCCCGAGGGCGGACGTGCCACGCACTGCATGCCTACTCCTCTTGGCTGGGCGGCTTTCCCGCCGCCAGCCGGTTGACCATGGCCGCGATATAACCGGCCGCAAAGCCGTTATCGATATTCACCACCGACACGCCGGCCACGCAACTGTTCAGCATGGTCAGCAGCGCCGCCAGCCCGCCGAAGGACGCCCCGTACCCTACCGAGGTCGGCACGGCGATCACGGGCACCGCCACCAGGCCGCCGACCACGCTGGCCAGCGCCCCTTCCATGCCGGCCGTCACGATCACGACGTTGGCCTTCTGCAATTCCCGCGTCGAGCCCAGCAGCCGGTGCAGCCCCGACACGCCCACGTCGTAGTGCACCACCACGCGGTGGCCCATGATTTCCGAGGTGATGCGGGCTTCCTCGGCCACCGGCAGGTCGCTGGTGCCCGCTGCCACCAGGGCAATGTGCCCGATGGGCGCAACCACCTCGCCCTGCCGCAGCGTGATGGCGCGGGCCAGCTTGTGATACTCGGCCTTGGGGCAATTGGCGGCCACCGCCTCATACGCCTCGGGCGTGGCCCGGCTGGCCAGCACGTTGCCGCCCATCTCGGCCATGTGGGCAAAGATGGCGGCGATCTGCTCGATGGTCTTGCCCGGGCAGAAAATCACCTCGGGAAAGCCGCAGCGGATGGCGCGATGGTGATCGATGCGGGCAAAGCCCAGGTCCTCAAAAGGCAGGTGGCGCAGTTGCCCCAGCGCCTTGTCGATATCGACCGAACCGCTCTTGACCGACTCCAGCAACGAACGCAGTACCTTTTCATTCATGCGCGACATTATAAGCGCCGAGCCATGGAGTGTCGCGGGCGTCTCGCCCGCGTGGCCATGCAATTGACGAACCATGAGTCTCTTGCGCGGGCGGGACGCCCGCGACACTGCCAGAGGCAACGCTCGACAACGCCGCGCTTCAACGCTAGGATTCTGTGAAAGTTAGGAGAAATTACATGCGTAAAGAGTCATTGGAGCTTCTGCGCGGTCTGCTTAACGCCCCCACGCCCAGCGGCTACGAGGCCCCCGGCCAGCGGATATGGTGCGAGTACGTCCGGCAGTTCGCCGACGAAGTCCGCACCGACGCCTACGGCAACGCCGTGGCCATCCTCAACCCCAAGGGCAGCCCCAAGATCATGATCGAGGCCCACGCCGACGAGATCGGCCTGATGGTCCGGTACATCGACGACAAGGGCTTCATCTACTGCCAGAAGATCGGCGGCATCGACCCGGCCGTGATTCGCGGCAAGCGGGTCAACATCCACACGGCCAAGGGCGTCGTTCGCGGCGTTATCGGCGCCACGCCCATCCACCTGCAGGACAAGGCGGCCGAGCAGAAGGCCCCCAAGCTGCACGAGAGCTACATCGACATCGGGTCCAAGGACGGCGAGGCCGCCAAGAAGAAAGTGGCCGTGGGCGACCCGATCACGTTCGTGGACGAGTTCGAGATGCTGAGCGATCATGTGGCCACGGCGCGGGGCTTTGACGACCGGGCCGGCGCCTTCGCGGTGGCCGAGGCCCTGCGGCTGGTGAGCCAGGGCAAGTGCCATGCGGCCTTGTACGTCTGCACCAGCGTGCAGGAAGAAGTCGGCCTGATGGGCGCGCAGATGAACGTCTTCAACATCCAGCCCGACGCCGCCATCGCCGTGGATACGACCATCGCCACGGACACGCCGGGCATCGACATCAAGCAGCACGGCGACGTCAAGATCGGCAAGGGCCCGACGCTCACCATTGGCAGGGAAAATCACCCCGTGCTGCAGGAACGGCTCAAGAAGGTCTCCCGGGAAGAGAAGATCGACGTGCAATACGAGACCTTCAGCACCACCGGCGGCACCGACGCCCTGGCCATCTACACCAAGCACGGCGGAATCCCGACGTGCCTGATCAGCATCCCCAGCCGCTACGTGCACACGACGGTCGAGACAGTCGACCTGGACGACCTGACGGCGGCAGCGAAGTTGATCGCGGCGTTCGTGCTGTCGCTGCGCAAGGGCGATACCTTCGCGGTGAAGGTGTAGCGAAAAGCGGATCACCGCAGAGGTCGCAGAGAATCACCGCGCGACCACCCAAGGCGCATAAGTCATCATCGCCGTGTAAGTCATCAGCGTGGTGTAAGTCATCAGCGTGGTGTAAGTCATCATCGCAAAGCCGCAAGCGAGCCGCTTGCGGCTTTGCCCGTTTTCTGCAATGAACGCCGCCGCCGATCTTCCGCCCATTGTCTATTGCCTGCGGCGGGGTTGGCCGATCTAGAATGAGGACATGGAACTAAAAGGATCCATCGCGCTGGTGACAGGATCGGCCAAGCGGGTCGGGCGTGGCATTGCCATGGCCTTGGCCCAGGCCGGGTGCAACCTCGTCATCCATCACAATCGTTCCGGCGCGGCGGCGGAAAAGACGGCCGGGCACATTCGGCAACTGGGCGTCGAGGCCCTGGTCGTTCAAGCCGACCTGACCAAGCCGCACGAGATCGCCGAGATGTTCGAGACCATCACCGACCACTTCGGCAAGCTGCACGTGCTGGTGAACAGCGCCGCGGTGTATGAGCCGACGCCCATCGAGGAACTCACGGCCGAGCAGTGGGACAGCCAACTGGCGGCCAACGCCCGCGGCCCGGCCCTGTGCATCCGCCACGCCATCGGCCTGATGCGGCCAGCGGGCGGCGTGATCGTCAATATGACCGACATTCAAGTCCGGCGGCCGCGGGCCGACTACATCGCGTACACGGCCTCCAAGGGGGCGCTGCTGGCCTTGACGCGGGCGTGCGCGGTCGCGCTGGCCGGACGAGGAATTCGCGTGAATTGCATCTCGCCGGGCATCGCCGAGTTCGGCGAGAAGGACCCGCCCGACAAGCGGCAGAGCGTGCTGGCGCAGATTCCGCTCCACCGCACCGGCAGCCCCGATGAAGTGGGCCAAGCCGTCGTCTTCCTGGCCCAGCACGACTACATCACCGGCCAAGAACTCATCCTCGACGGCGGCTGGATTCTCACCTGAGGCACAAGAAGATCACCGCAGAAGCAGCAGTGGAAGAGCAACATTCTAGACATGGTGACCAACTGGTGTGGCACGCGGAGAACGTATACCAACCATGAATATTCATCTGCCATCACAGCTTCGCTGGGTAACCTCCCTGGGTGGCCCGCTCTTGCTCCTACCCGCATCTGTCCTCAAGTACTGGACCGGCTATCAGCCGACTAACCATCCAGCAGCCGACTGCATTTCCCCCCGTTGGAAGGGGGATCCGGACGGGCCGGTGACGGACTACGACAGGGCTTGCTCGGTCGAGGGATACCTCGGGCTGATCGATGTCGGAGATGCGGAAGGGCTTGTCCTCGGGGATGAGCCCAATTCGACGACATGGGTTTCCGCTGATGGCGGTGGGCTACTGGTCCGGTGGGTTTATGCTGAAGATGAGGATGGTGTTTTGCGGTCTCTGCATGAGCTGTGTGATGCGGACTTCGGCAAAGCCGAATTGTCACTCCCAGTTCCGACCAGCCCTCTGCTGCTCTTCGATAGCGCATCCCCCGCTGGTCAAGAGCTTGTCGAAGAAGCATTGGCAATTCAGATGGCTACAGGGATATACGATGTCATCACGGCTGATTACCGTCCAAACACGCAAACGCAACTAATCATCCACCGCCTCCGGCATCAATAAAGCACCGCCGGGCAGGCATGTTTGTCGGCTCAAATCTGAGATTTGAGATCTGAACTCATTTCAGCGTCCCGCGGCAGTAGTGGCTCGTCTCGTACGAGCCCTTACCGTGGCCCGAACTGGACATGTATTCCGTGACGCCGGTCCCGTAGCTGCCGAAGACAGCCTCATATTGCACCTCGACGTTCACGGCCGTGGCGCCTGGGGGCAGGCCCATCTCGCTCAGCGGCACGGACCACTCGTACACGTAGCCGTCGTCGCTCTTGGCCCATGCCACCTTCAGCCCCTCTGGCTTGGGCTGTTTCGCAAGCGTCCACTTCGCCTCGGCCGGCGCGCCGTCGGAGGGCGTGAGGATCTCGAAGCTGCCGGTGCCCGCGCCGTGCTGGCCGTTCTGCTTATCGGCCGGACGGGCGTCCCAGAAGAACTTGCACACGCCATTGCCGGGATCAAGCGGCGCATCGCCGGTAACCTTCACGCACCCGTAGAGCGTCTTGTCGTCATGGCCTATCCACCACTGCCCTGACGACATCGGGCCGCCCTCACGCGGCTCGTAATAGACAAAGTCGTCGCCGGTCATATTCAGCGCCGGCGGAATCTTCCAGTCATCACACTTACCGTCCACCACAATGCCGCACACGGCCGGTATATCCACCAGGCGTCGCACAGTCACCGGCCCGGCATCCGAGAACTTGATGACATTGCCATCGGCATTCGTTGTCTCGCCGGACAAGAAGGCAGTGAGCCTACCCGGTTGATCCGATGTCGGCGTGACCTTGAAACTGCCGGTCGCACAGCCATTTGGCGCAATGGCCAAATCCCGCTTGACGGGCTCAACCTTCCAACCTTTGCCCGAGACGCGCAGTTCGACCTGCGCCGGCCGGGAGAGCGGATTGGGTAGCTTCAAATGCAGCTCGCCGCCTGAAATGTCTATCGGCGAAATATCCAGAGCCTTCACCACCGCCACGGCATCCTTGTCGGCATATTCGCCCGGCTTGACGGCGCCCACCGAGATGATCGACACCGACGGCTGGCCCTGCTCGACCCAAACCTGTGCAAACATATTGCGCCCGTACTTGCCGCTCTCGACCATGGCGCCTGTGGGGGCGATGACGTAGTCGTCCACGCCGTCGACCTTGGTATAGGTCCATTCGTGCGTGTGGCCGCTGAAGACAGTCATCTTGCCGGGTTCGACCGCCTTGGTCACCCACCTCAGGTCATCGCGCGTCTTCATCCAAACTGGGAAGTGGGAGAACATGAAAATATGGCGGGCATCCTTGGCCGCGGCCAGGTCCTTCTCCGCCCAGGCCTTCTGCTCTGACGCGAATTCCCGCACCGAGGACGCCTGGTCCGCGTCCAGCACGATGAAATGGCAGCCCTTGTAATCAAAGCTGTAGTAGCTCTTGCCATTGACGCCGTGCCGCTGGGCATAGATTGGCCGGGCGACCTCGTTGGTCACGTCGTGGTTGCCAGCGCAGAAGAAGAATGGCGCGTCCAGCTGGCTGTTGATCTCGTCGAAGTGGTCCCACATCTTGACGATCCTCTGCGGGTCCTTCTGATAGCCTGCGATGAAGTCGCCGACGGAAATGACAAAGTCGGGATGGAGCAGGTTGATCTCGGAGATAGCTTCCTGCCACCTGCCGGGGGCCTCGCCACCGGTGTTATCGGAAATGACCACGAAGTGGAACGCATCCTCGGATGCTGGGTGCAGCCCCTTCTGGCCGGCGATGGCGTTCAGGTCGGCTGGGCAAGTGGCCGGGCGCAGGGCCGCGGGCGCCGATGCCGGCATCGAAGCCTGGGCCAGGCACATCGACAGAGATAGACCAAGAACGATGACGGTGGTCGTTACGGTACGCATGCTCGCTCCTTCGCCGATAGGTCTCATTTGGGCGTGCGAGTGGCTGTCCTTGCGGGACAGCAATCATCACGCCCTACGCTGAGGGACATGGTACAAAAACGCACGGGGCAACTCACGCCCGTTGTTTTTCCAGCTTCAGGCGTTCGCGTTGCAGCAGGCCTAAGAACATGCTTTCAGCCGGGGTTGGCGCCTTGCCGCGCGGGCGCAGGATGCCCAGCGGCCTGACCCACTTGCCGCCCGAGCGGAAGCTCGCGAATTTCAGCGTGCCGGCCGACACCTCGTGCTGCACCACGCCCACCGGCAGGATGGTCACGCCCGCGCCGATCTCCACGGCCCGCTTGAGCGTCTCGTTGTTGTCGAACTCCATCACCACGTTCACCTTCACGCCGGCGGCCTTGAGGCGCTTGTCGATCTGGCGGCGCGTCGGGATGTCCGGCTCGAAGGCGACAAAGTTCTGGCCATGCAGGTCCTGCGGGCTGACCGTGTCCTTCTTCGCCAGCGGGTGGCTGGGGGCGAACACGGCCACCAGCGGCTCGGTCTCGAAGGGGATGATCTCAATCGACCGCTGCCGCTCAGGATAGGCCACGATGCCCAGGGCCAGTTCGCCGGTGGCCACCGCGGCGTAGATCTTATGGGCACGCATGTATTCGATGTGCAGGGCGACTTCGGGATGGTGCTGGATGAAGAGCTTGACGTACTTGTCGAGGTTGTACATGCCGACGGAGTAGATGGTGCCCACGCGCAGCACGCCGCGGATGGCGTCGGCGGCGCTGCGGACTTCGCCCACCAGCGACTCGAACCGCCGCAGGATGTCCATGGCGCCGCGGTAGAAGGCCTGGCCGGCCTCGGTCGCCGCCACCGTGCCGCCGCCGCGCTGGATCAATTGCGTGCCCAGCTGGCGTTCGAGCTTGGCCAACTGCTGGCTGACGGCCGACTGACTGACCAGGTTGATATCGGCCGCCTTGGAAAAGCTGCCGGCGTCGACCAGGTCACAAAACGTCTTAAGCACGTCCAGATTCATCGGAGAACCTATCACCCTTTCTAATCCAAGCCATAAGCTAGTATAAGAATGCTTGAGGGAGTCCGACAAGGGGAAAACGTGCTGCCAGTGGCATATCAGGGTGCCATGAGCCTGGGTGCCATAGGTTGAGCCGCGCTGTTGCGGCTCTACCTATGCGAGACTTGTGGCATAGGCAGTCCCGTCTTCGCAAGACGACGCGAAGCCGGGCCAGCCTATGGCACCCAGCGAGGCGGTTGTGCGCCCTGTAGGGCGTGCAACTGGTTGCACGCGAGCCTTACTTCCGCGCCTCCCGCTTCACAAAGGCCTCGTAGTCTTCCATGGTGTCGATGCCGAAATTCGCCGCCGGCACGACCGCCACCGCGATCGGGTAGCCGTGCTCTAAGGCGCGGAGCTGTTCGAGCTTCTCGGCCTGCTCACAGGGCGTGCTGGGCAGCTTGGCATACGTCAGCAGGAAGTCCTTGCGATAGGCGTAGATGCCCAGGTGCAGCAGGTAGGACGCACCGATGCCGTCGCGGTCGAAAGGGATTCTCGCCCGCGAAAAGTACAGCGCCAGGCCCGTGCTGGCCAGGACGACCTTCACGCTGCTGGGACGCTGGGCCTGCCCGGCCTCCAGCGGCGCCGCCAGCGTGGCCATCGGCGTGCGCTTGGCCAGCAGCAGGTCCACCAGCGTGTCGATATAGGCGGGGTTCATCTCCGGCTCATCGCCCTGCACGTTCACGACCACGTCGTCGTCGGCCAGGCCCAGCTTGGCAGCGGCCTCAGCCAGGCGGTCGGTGCCGCTGGGGTGATCTTCCCGCGTCATGACGGCTTGGCCGCCGAAGCTGTGAACCGCCTCGAAGATCCGCTGATCGTCGGTCGCGACGCACACGCCTTGCAGCCGGCGGGCCTTGGCGACGTTCTCGTACACGTGCTGAATGAGATACCGCCCGGTCTGCTTGAGCAGCGGTTTGGCGGGCAGCCGCGTCGAACCGTATCGGGCTGGAATGATCGCTACCGTACGCATGAACACCTCGTCCTATTCGCAGCACAGCCGCGTTGGCTGTTGTGTGTCTTCTTCGTAGCACAGCCGCCCTCGGCTGTGTGTTTCTTCGTAGCACGGCCGCCCTCGGCTGTGTGCGTAATGGTTGTCCCGGTCCCGTTCCCATTCCTCATGGGCGAGACGCCCATGACACGCATGGCCGAGACGGCCATGTCACACATGGGCGAGACGCCCATGTCACTTCTGGGTGCCATAGGTTGAGCCGCGCCGTTGCGGCTCTACCTATGCCGGGCCTGTGGCCAGGTGCCATGCTTCTGCGATGTTGCAGAAGCATGCGGATTCAGCGGCGGGTTCCGCATGCTTCCGCATACGACAACGACGCGGAAGCATGGCACCCTATTCGGCCATGGCACCCATCGATTACAGCGTCCGCCAATCGTCGGGCGTGGCCAGGATGGCGGCAATGGCGTCGGTCAGGCCCATGATCAGCAGCACCGCGGTGCCGGCGATCAGCACCGTCACGTTGGCGACAAACCACGTGCCGGAGGACATGGCCAGTGCGGCCGCCCCGCACCCGGCGATC
Source organism: uncultured Planctomycetota bacterium (assembly GCA_903892515.1). Taxonomy (GTDB): domain Bacteria; phylum Planctomycetota; class Phycisphaerae; order SM23-33; family SM23-33; genus CAITIS01. The sequence goes on from CAITIS010000061.1 coordinate 17,951, forward strand.
ACCAGCACCACCATCGTAATCAGCGAAACCATCAGCGTGTTGAGCTTGCGCAGCAACGCCTGCAGCAGCGACAGCAGCCCCGCCAGCGTCAGGCCTTCGCACACCAGCACCATCGGCTGCTGGACGAAGTCCCACATCTGGCCGACCTTGGCCCCTGCGCCGACTGGCCAATGATCGCCGACGAAGAATTTCTGCCCCAGCAGGACGATCGACGTCACCGCCGAAGCGGCCACGATGGCGGCGAAGATCCCCAGCAGGAACGTCACCAGCGAGCGCGGCCCCACCCTCAGCCGGAGGTTCGTCAGCACGAACAGCGGCACCAGCAGAAACAGCGACAGGGCCCCGAGGTAGCTCACGTCCAGCGGCCCGGATTCCCTGATGGCGGGCAGCATGTCTTGCAGGATGAAGCAGGCCGCACACAACGCCCCGGCCGTTATCAGCAGGGCGCGGACCTGCCCTTTCAGAATCACTCCGGCCAGCACCGCCAGCGTCCCGGCCGCCCAGGCCAGCACGATTGACTTCAGTTCGCCCGGGGCGAACATGGGCGCGGCCAATTCGCCACCTTTGGCCAGGCTGGCCTGGATCATCTGCACGGGAGAAACAGCCTGGCTCGTGCTCTGGCCGGTGGGCACTTGCCAGGGCAACGTCAGCGTCACCAGCATGAGCAGGCCACAGAGGATCGCGGGCAGGCCGCCGCGGGAGTAGCGGAAGACCAGCGGCCAGGTAGGCTGCGGCGCAGGCGGCTGTTTTGCCTCCGGCGTGGCAGTGGGCAACGGCGGCGGCTGGTCTGCGGCGGGCTTGGCGGCACTGACGCCGTGCCAGTGCTCCGTGCCGAACTCGTGCAAGGTGCCCAGCAGCCGGTCGCAGGCGGGGCAGCGGACCATCTGGCCGGCGGTCGCTTCTTCCACGACGAGCATCTTGCCGCAGCCGCACACGCAGGTCAGCAGCGACGGCGGCGTGGCGTCAGCCGGAGTTTCGTCCTTGCCGCCGGTGATCTGGATCGGGCGCAGACAGGATGGACATTCGTGAATCGCCCCGGCCAAGGGAGCGTCAAAGACCAGCTCCATCCCGCATTGACATTTCGTCACCAACATGCATCGGTCCTTTCATGCTGAGTTGGCCGCCGGAGCGAAGTGCTGGCTCTGGTGGACTGATTCGCCGATGATAGAATGAGTGGCGGTAGATTTCGACGTTCGATTTGCGAATTTCGCGGGCGAAGATCGCCAGGGTGCGCCAAGGTGTGCGCTAGGGTGCCACACCTGCGGCGTTTGCAGGTGTGCTAGAGTGGCGCACGGCTGCAAACTCCGCAGCCGTGGCACCCCCGACAAGAGTGGCACCCCGGGCGAGAGTGGCACCTGCAACAGCCGCACCGGGCAACAATGATGGGCAGCGCATGACTCAGAACAAGAAAGTCCTGGTTGTCGCCAACATGCACAAGCCGCTCGTCATCGAGCAGCTGGGCACGCTTCAGCCATTCCTGCGCACGCACGCCAACCAGCTCGAGGTCGTCGATGTAAACTCGGCCAGCTTGCCTGAGGGCTTCAAGGCCGACCTGTGCATCGTCATGGGCGGCGACGGCACGCTGCTGGCGGCGGCCAGGCTGGTGGCCCCGCTGAGCATTCCGATGGTCGGGGTGAACATGGGCAAGCTCGGCTTCCTGGCCGACTTCAGCTATGAGCAGATGTGCCGGCACCTGCCCGACATGCTGCTGAACAAGCTGCCCTTCTCCGAGCGCATGATGCTGCAAGTGTGCGCCGCCGACGGCGAGGGCGTCTTTACCAGCTTAGCGGCCAACGACCTGGCCATCATGTCCGGGCCGCCGTATCGCATGATCGAACTGCACGTCAGCCACGGCTCCGAGGCCATCGCCAGCTACCTGGGCGACGGCATGGTGGTCTCAACGCCCACGGGCTCGACCGGCTACAACCTCTCGCTGGGCGGGCCGATTTTAGAGCCCAGCGTCCAAGCCATGATTATCACGCCCATCGCGCCGCACACGCTGTCGATGCGGCCGCGGGTGGTGCCCAGCACGGCCGCCATCCGCATCACGGCCAAGCGTGTCAACGCCGGCACGACCATGGTTATCGACGGCCAGCTCTCGCTGCCAGTGGGCGAAGGACACACCGTCGAGATCCACCGCTCGCTGTATTCGGCCAAGGTCATTTCACACCCTCAGCGACAATTCTTCAGCCGGCTGACCGAAAAGCTCCAATGGGGCGGCGGCCCGCATCGGCTGTAGAAAGTGGCAGTGCTCTTCGTGGCACAGCCGCCCTCGGCTGTGGTCTTTGTGTCGCGGGCGTCTCGCCCGCGCGAGCAGGCCTGCCCGCCTTACCACGCTGACTCTGGCATAGGTAGAGCCGCCAGACAGCGCGGCTCAACCTATGGCACCCATAGCTGGACCTCGCCACGGCACCCCCAAATCTTCCTGCGGCAGGCTTCTTGGCGCAAAGTTCTGGGCGTCGGCTTGCAGGTTTGGCGGTTCTCGCTATCCTAACATGAAACAAGAATGAGGCTCGCCCGTTCAAGGAAGGCAAGGACATGAATCACGGACTATTGGCTAGTGACACGGAACTCGCCCAGCTGCGCGATCGGCTGGGGCGGGCGCCGTTTAACCGAATCTACGAAACGCTCAGGAAACGTTGTGCCATGCTGCTGGAGACCAAGCCCATCGCCGAGACCGATTGGCGCATGGGCTACGAGCGCGGCCAGTGGCACGCCGCCACCAATGCCGCCGCCAGCGCCCAGGGACGCATTCTCGACCTGGCCGTGGCCCACCACATCGACTCGAACCCCGCGTTCAAGGATCGCGCCATCGAAGAGCTGAGAAGCTTGGCGGGCTGGTCCACCTGGGTCGATCCGGCCCACAAGGACATGGCCGCCGACCTGTGCACCGCCGAGGCGGCCGTGGGCGTGGCCGTCGGGCTGGACTGGCTGGGCCAGGAGATGACCGAGCCGGACCGCCTGCGCTGCGTCAAGGCCCTGCGCGAGCGGGCGATCAAGCCGTACCTGGCAGCCGTGCAGGCCGGGGCGTTCTGGTACAACTGCTATCACAACTGGAACGCGGTAGTAAACGCCGGCGTGGGCATGGCCGCACTGCTGCTGGCCGACGAGGAGCCCACCGCCCAGACGGCCGTGGAGCGGGCCAAGACCGGCCTGCAGAACTTCTTCGGCGCCCTTGGCCGCGAAGGCGGCTGGGACGAAGGCCTGGGCTACTGGGGCTACGCCATGCGATACGTGCTGCTGTTTGGCGAGGCCTTGGAGCACGTCAGCAAGAACGGCGGCATCTTCCACCACCGCGGCATGGACAACACCGGGCTCTTTCCCGTGTACTTCTCGCCGCACGGCAAGGCCATCAGCTTCGGCGACCTGCCAGTCATGCCCGCCCACGGTTCGCTGTACCTGCTCGTCAAGCACTTCGGGCTCAAGGAAGTGGCCTGGTGGCTCGACCGCTACGCCTTCCGGCATGACATCAGCACCACCGGCTACTCCGACGCCGGGCTGGCGCTGCTGTTTCGCCCCCTCGACTGGGAGGACGAGCCGACGCCCGACCTGCACCCGGTCAAGGCCTTTAACGAGATTGGCTGGGCCGCCATTGCCGACCAGTGGCCCTCGCCGCACATGTACGCCGCACTCAAGACCGGCGACCTGGCCGCCAACCATGCCCAGCTCGACATGAACAGCCTGCAGGTCATGATCGACGGCGAGGTGCTGCTGAACGACCCGGGCAGCCCGGAATTCACGCGCGAATACTTCGATCCCGAAAGCCGGTACGGCTTCTACGAGGTCCAGCCCACCGCCCACAACACGCTGGTGCTGGGCGACCGTGGCCACCGCATCGACGCCTCGGGCAGCATCATCGAGGCCCAGGACGAACCGGGCTTCCGCTGGATCGCCGGCGAGGGCGGCCAGTGCTTAGGCGACGACGTAGCGTTCGTCCGACACGTGGTCATGCCCATCGGCGAGAAGGATCTGGGCGAGATGATCGTGGTGCTGGACGAAGTCCACGATGTCGTGCCGGAGAAGGCGATCCTGGCCTGGCACACCGCCGGCGAAGTCACCTTCAACGCCGACGGACTTACCGGCACCATCCAGGGCCAACAGGCCATGCTGCACTTTGCCTTCCTCAGCCCGCTGGCCCTCATGGCCGGGGTGAAGGAAAAGAGCATCGGCCAGCGCACCGACCGCTGCCTGCACGTGACCTCGGCCGCCAATGCCAACCAGTTGATCGTGAGCGTCTTTTCGCGCAAGCCGCTGACCAAGGCCAAGCTCAAGATCCTCCGCGGCGACGTGACGCTGGCCGCCACCGGCCTGAGCCTGCACTGGAAGGCCTCGCGACGGTACCTGAAGCTGGATTCGGTGAAGATATAGCGTGGGGGTAGGTCATAGGTCGTAGGTCGTAGGGCGTAGGGCGTAGGGCGTAGGGAAACGACAAAGGCTGGCTGCGGGTCTGCGGGCGGCAGGAGACCGTCAGGCCATGCCAGGAAAACGCCGAACGGACAAGACCGGGCCCCAACGCCCGATCGCAGCAGACTATGCACGCAAAGCACGAGCGTCAAAGGTGCCGGCAAGACCGAGTTCCAACGGGGCGGACTGAGCCCCAACGGGGCGGAACGATGGTAGCCGGGGGCGTGAGCCCCCGGAGAGAGCGACGAGATGACTGAGCCCCAACGGGGCGACACTTCGATCTGGCTGTGCCGCCATCTTCGGGGCTCTGCGTTGGGGGCTTGGCTCCGTGGGCTCACGCCCACGGCTACAATCGTTCCGGCCCTTCGGGCCTGAATGCCTGCTGACCATACCGTATCCCCCTACGACCTACGACCTATGACCTATGTATCCCCCTACGACCTACGACCTACGCCCTATGCCCTACGCCCTGTCTTTCATCCCGCATTCGCATTTCTGGCTCGGCGCGTTAACATGGTGAAGCTGGATTGGATGGGCCTGAATTTGGCGCTTCTTTGGGTGAAAGAATTTTGCTACGATTATGGGTGGCAGCTTCGAATAAGCGAGATAACATGTTCTTTCGCAGCGGTTTGTAGAATTTTCGCGGCCGACGCAATAGCTGCAAATTGCGGCTTAAGTCGGCCGATATCTCTACCAGCAAGGATGCGATTCACGGCTTGAGTGAGCCGTGATGAGCGAAGGTCGCACTAGGGATCAGCAGGGCACGCCTTTACGTACCCCCGCGCCAGGGACGGCAACTGGGGTTAGGCCGCGCGCCGGGCGAGCCGATTGGATACCGCCATGACCAAGATTCAAAGTCGTAAGAAGAGCCCGTCCCTTACCGCCAAGGCCCGCAAGCCCGTAAAGCTTTCGCTGGCCGGCAAGCCCATCGCCGACCTGACCAAGTGGATCGAAAAAGCCAAGGTGCTGCCGGATGTCCGCCAGGAACTGGTGGCCCGCGTCAAGGCCGAGATCGAGGCCGGCACCTACGAAACACCCGAAAAACTCGAAATTGCAGCCAGGCGCTTGCTGGAAGACCTGCTGGGGCACTAGGGCCCCGGCAATCGACCAGGCGCAGGGCTGAAGCGGCAAGGCCAGGGGTCCGAGGCCTGAGGCCAGAGAACTCTATGTGATGGGTGCCGTGGTCGCGGCGTCCAGCGGCCACGAACGTCACACAGCCAAGGCGGCTGTGCTGCGAAATGCGAAACACGTAAAGGCATCGAAATCCGGCCGAAATCCCGAAATCCGGGCCGAAATCCGGGGACACCATACTACGAAATCCGGGGACGAAATCCGGGGACACCATACTAGTTATCCAAACCAGTATGGTGTCCCCGGATTACCCATCGCCATCACCGACTGCACGCCCTTGGACGTGACGGCCTCCATCTTGGACCCGTTGTTGAAGAACTCTCTGGACCTTGTGCCCGAACCGAACGTGGACTTGGTTATGACCAGCACCGGCCAGCCGATCCTGGCCGGTCGCTCGCTGCGTGGCCTGGCCGATGCTACATGGGAACTCGGAACTTACGCTCTCACCGTAAATGCTTCGACAACGGGCCTGACTGACACAAGCGATCCCGTTCAGCCGCTATCGGGCGATGTCGTGGCTTCGTGGGAAATGGACGCCGTGGTCGGCACAAGTGGCAGTGATTGCGTCTTTGTAGATACAGTCGACGTGGGAAATACCCGGTGTCTAAGGGTCAACGTTAATGGCAACGTGCAGTACCTCGTACCAGGCTCGTTGGCCAAGTTGGTGGTGTACGGCGAAGGCGGCTCCGATGCACTCAATATCACCTCTCCTGAAGATACGGTGCCAAGGGGCGGCATTTCATTCGCCGATGCGGGGGCGGACGACAGCATTCTTCTCGCGAACATGAGTGCTCCTAACCTCTGGTACATGGACAACACTAACCCCGGGTGCGAGTTCGTCACAGATACAACTCCTGGCGACGTGGTCATGTTGATCCCCGATAGCCATCAGGAGATGTGGGTTGACGGCGAGCGACCGGTGACCAGAATCAACTACGGCAGCGTCGGCGAGATCAAGGTTGCTCTGGACACCGCTCTCCAATCCTTCAAACAGTATTCCTTCGTGGATAACTATGAGCGGACGGCTACGATCACGATGACGAACGTGCAGACCAATCAAGGCTGCTCCGCCTGCCTGACGATTCAGCCGGGCGGCACGGTCGGAATCGTCGATTCGAGCACTGGCGTACATCCGACCGTCGTTTTTGACAACCTCTCAGTACATTCTGGTGAGCACTTTAATCTTGCTGACAGTTGGTTCGCTTGGAACTATGGTCCGGGTGTGCCCAGTGAACTAGCCTATGTTGAGGCGCAAGCGAGGCTTTTCAACCAAGGCCCTGCGTTTGCCGGAGCCTGGTTCTCGGATTACTCTTCCGAGCATGCGATCGGCATCGGTTACGCCGAAGCGCAGACCGACACGACAACGTTCTGTACGACGTGGGGGGCGCCGGCGAGTTCAACTCCTTACGTGGGCTGGTACCAGATCCCTGGGGCGAATGACCAAGAGCATACGGTCGTTGGCCGAGTTACGTTAAAAGGCGACGCCAACATGGATGGCAAAGTTGATTTCCAAGACTACATTCTTCTCGAAACCCACTTTGGCACCGGGTCATCGTGGACGGAGGGTGACTTCAACGGCGATGGTATAGTCAACATGCAAGACTACATACAACTGGAAACGAATTTCGGCTTGCAGTTTTGACGTTGACGGAATCGTCAATCCGCTTTATATTGAATGAAAGTTAGAGGTGACGCATGAGGCTCTGTACGACCGTATTACTCACGGCTTGTTGCGTTTTGTCGTGGGGTCGTCCGGCACCAGCAAACGTGTTCACGATGCCCGCCGGCCAGGCTAGCTTGCAGTTTGTTCCTGTCGGCAATCCTGGCAACGTTGCTGACACGCGATATTCGGCGTACGTCCGGGGCGCTGTCGGGTACGCGTACAACATCGGCAAGTGTGAAATCACCGCCGGCCAGTACTGCGAATTCCTCAACGCCGTTGACTCCGGCCCCGATCCGTTTGGACCGTACCATGACTCGCTGGGATTGTACGCTGATGCCATGTGGTCGGACCCGAAAGGCTGCAAGATTCGGGAAATTCAGGTTGGCTCTAACACCTACAGCTACAGCGTGGCTCCTGAATACGCCAATCGTCCTGTAAATTGTGTGACCTGGGCGAATGCCGCACGGTTCTGCAACTGGTTGGCCAACGGCCAACCGAAAGGCACCGAGGGACAGCCCAACACGACCGAAGACGGTTCCTATGTGCTACAGGCGCGAGTCGATGACGGGTATCTCATGACAGTCACGCGGAAGCCGAACGCGCGGTACGTCATACCTACCGAGGATGAGTGGTACAAGGCCGCCTACTATGATCCCAACAAGAACGGTGTGCCAGGCTACTGGAACTATCCAACACGAAGTGACACGCAGCCCGGACGTGACCTTACGGAAGCAACGAGTGCCGGCAACAATGCGAACTATATCGGGACCCCATACCCCCTAGAGGCCGGAACCTACTACACCACATCTGTGGGGCAGTTTTCGCTATCTCTGAGCCCTTACGGCACGTTCGATCAAGGCGGAAACGTTTATGAATGGACTGACACGGCATGGGGTTCAGACCGGCGATTCCAAGCCGGCGGAGCTTTCAACGCGACGGGCGGGGACATTCGAGCATCTTCCTACTACGGAGGCACACCGTCAGATGGAGGCGTTGGCGTTGGGTTCCGCATTGTCGAAGTTCCCGAGCCGGCTACGCTGTCCCTTTTGGCCATGGCTGTTCTGGCGATGCGGCGGAGGAGGCAGTAGCGGCGTTCTGGTGGATTCTTGCGGAATCGGACTCCTCTCTGGGCACAGTTAAGGTTAGGGGTGTGTGGATATGGATATGAGGCTCAGTACCATTGTATTGCTCACGGCTTGTTGCGTCCTCTGGTTGGGTATCCCGGCGCCGGCAAACGTGTTCACGATGCCGACCGGCCAGGCTAGCTTGCAGTTTGTCCCCATAGGCAATCCTGGCAACGCTGCCGACACGCGATATCCCAGCTACGTCTGTGGGTCCGTTGACTACAACTACAACATCGGCAAGTGTGAAATTACCGCCGGCCAGTATTGCGAGTTCCTCAACCGCCCTGGTCAATAATCTTGTCCTCGAAGAAATGCCGCAACGGGAGGCTGGCCGGAAGCGCGTGACGTGCTGGGAGCGTGGCGTGTTGAGGCGTCACGAGGGCGGATTGATAACTGAATAGCGGTGGCGGGACGTGTCCGCGGTTCTGAGTGCGCAGCGCAACCCAGCCCGATGTGACTCAGTGGCATGACTCTGATCTCAGGCAGCCTTGCGGTAGTAATGCTTGAGCAAGCCGCCGAGCCGTTCCTGGCAGAGGATGCGGCCTGTGGCCGGCGGAGGGTCGAGGCCGGTTTTCGTCAAGGGCACGTTGCCGAGCCCTTGATGGGGGCGCTCTTGGTGGTAGTGGTTAAGGAACTCGGCCACAAGGTAGCGCAGGTGCCGTTCACCCAGGATTATGAAGTGATCCAGACACTCGACCTGAAGGGTTTGTGCCCAGCGTTCAGCGAAGGCGTTCATGTTGGGAGCGGCCGGCGGCAGCTTAATGATCTTCACGTCGCCGGCCTCCAGGATCGCGTTGAATTGCTCGATGAACTTCTTGTCTCCGTCGCGGATGAGCTGGGTCGCCTGCATGCCTGCCTCCTGGACGTGGATGGTGAAGTTGCGTGCCTGCTGTGCCATCCACTGGGCGTGCGGATGGTCGGTCGTCCCCGAGACGAAGACTTTACGGCTGCCGACGTGGAGAAAGAACAGGATGAAGTAATCCACCAGGCCGAGCTTCGTCCATATCTTTCGCTGAAGGAAGTCGCAGGCCCAGAGTGTCTTGGCGTGGATTCGGATGAATTCGTCCCAGGTTCCCTCGCCTCGCTTTGGGCCGGGATCGAAGCCGTTGGCCCGGAGGATATTGAGAACCGTAGTCCGGCTGACGTGGTGAACGCCGAGTTTGCGAAGTTCGCCCAAGATGCGGGTCGTGCCCCAGCCGGTCTCGCTGGCCAGGCGCAGAATGATGTCGCGTATTTCATCGGCGGTCCTTGGCCGGCCGCGTTTTCCTGGCCTGCGGCTGCGCTTCTCGCCACTTGCCCAGCGGCAGAACGTGCGATAGGAGACGATGGTGACGATCTGCCTGATCGCCGAACCTATCGCGCCGCCGAGTTTTACCAACCGACGACGTTCCGACGGCGTGACGGGAACGATCCTGGGCAGCTTGGCGCGAAGGATTATGTTCTCCTCCTTGAGGTAGCGCACCTGCCTGGCCAGATCGTTTCGGGTCGTGCCGGCCAGCATTGCCAGCAGGGGATGGAAAAACCTGGCCAAGGGAACTCCTTTTCCGTAAGCTATTGCAGCATAAGGACGAGACAGAATAATTGACCAAGGCCGGGATGACAAGATTGCGATGAAACAGCGGGTGTACATCGAGACGAGCGTGATCAGCTACCTGACCGCCCGGCCATCGCGTGACGTCATGCAACTGGCCAGGCAGGTGGCGACTGAACAATGGTGGCGGCATCACAGGGCGAAGTGTGACGTGTTTGTCTCGGAAGTTGTCATCCTGGAAGCCGGTCAAGGCGATGATGATGCGCGGCAGCGCCGCCTGGATGCGATTTCCGGCGTTTCGATCCTTGCGGCCACGCCCGAGGTCGCAAAGCTTACTCAGATGTTCATGAAGGGGCACGCCTTGCCATCGAGAGCCGAGTACGACGCGGCGCACATCGCCTTGGCGGCGGTGCACAAGATGGACATCTTGCTTACCTGGAACCTGCGGCATATCGCCAACGTGATTGCCGGACCCAGGATTCGGGCTATTATTGAAGCAGCAGGCTACGTTGCCCCCACGATCACGACGCCTGAGGATTTGCTGGGGTCGATGGGAGAAGTGCCATGAGAGCATCGAGAAAAGCTATGACAACAGAAGACCCGATTGTCGCGGAAATCCATGCGTTTCGCGAGAAGCGGGCCAAGCAATTCAAGCACAACATAGATGCCATGTTTGAAGACTTGCGGCGATGGGAAGAGAGGTCTAAGGCTCAGGGTGCCATCATCGTTCAGCCGCCGGAGCGAGGCAAGGGCGTGCCGAAACCTGCGACAGTTCATCGCCGCAAGCCTTTGCGAAAGAGAAGCTTAGCATCGTCAAAGCCGTGATGCCGTTACATGACCTGCCAGGGAGCACCAAGTTGGTCACCCGAAGATGCCGTGCGTTGTAACTAGCTTGGGCGTAAATTGTTACGTTGGTTGGCGTTCCGCTTCCCAAGCTGGACGTCGAGGGTTCGAATCCCTTCGCCCGCTTTTCATGTCAGCAATCGCCAGGACGCGACAGGCGTTGACAATCGGCGACAGCTTTCCCCAAGCCGCAACCCGGCAAAGCGTTACGCGGCTGCCCATTTTCGCCGCCGGTTTTGACAATGGCTGACAATCGCGCCGTTTTGCGTCAGTGGTGGACTGCTGTCCGGCACCAAGTTGGTCACCTTTCGGGAAAGAGGGCACCGAGTTGGTCACCCAGAGCGCGGTTCGGCGTCGGCGCCAAGATGGGCGGCATTTCGCAGGCGCGGCGAATCGATATCTACAGCCGCCAGACCCCCGATGCTGCATGGCTGCACACGTACATCGACCTGGATGAAATCCGTGACGGCGGCATGAAGTACATTCCTGACCCCGAAACCACCGAGCTTCCTACCAACTGCGTCGACCTTGTCGGCCCCAAGGGGACTTTGGTCGTCTGGTCCAAGACGGATCGGTTGGAAGAGACGGAGGCAGGCGGCGGCCGGAGAGCCGATTCTGTTCGGACCGATCTAGTTCATTACATGTCGCGGACCTTCCGCAAGTTTCTGGACAGCGGTATCCTGATCGAATTTGACGGTCAGAAGGTTCTCCCCCACGACCCGCTGTTCTTGATGACTTCCACGCGTTTTCACCAAGACGGTCAGAGTGATCCAGTGGGAGAAGTCAAGGTGAACGAGCACTTTGACTTCCCGGTCCCCAGTGACCCAGCCAAGAAGTCGCGAGTCCATGTGACGCTTACTTTCTTGCCGAAGGACTTTCGCCGAGAGCGAGGCCAAAGCAAGAACGAGTTCGCGAAGGAGGTGTCCGTTCCGTCAACCCCATTGCGGCCTTGGAGGGTGAAGCGGCGGTCGAGGCTCGGGGTGGGGCGTACTTGCTCCGTGACGCTGAGACAGGGCAGGTGATGCGGACGGGGCGCACGGGAGACCTGCTCGTTCGGCAAG
>CAITIS010000062.1 GCA_903892515.1 uncultured Planctomycetota bacterium
TCACCAACCATGTCGTCCAGAATGAGCCGGCGCGGCTGCGTCTCGCCGTCCAGGCGTATCTTCTTAAGCGGCAATTTCATGTTGAATGTCCTTCAGGGTTGAGGGGTCCAGTGGCATCACACAGACGATCACCTTGCCGCCGGGGACAACCGTGTCCCGCATGATGGTCAAGAGCTTCTTGACCTGGCTGTCGTTGCGGTACACGCCGCCGTGCTGCATCGAGTCCAACAAGGCCTTTTGCGCGTTGTCGGCGTCGCGGGTGCGACAGTCCGGCGGATACAGGTCAATGCCTACCGCCAGCGTGCCATCCAGCGGACGGACACCCGCCCGCCGGAGGAGCGCGCACACCAGGCTGCGGTATGCGCGCCCCTCGTAGCTGATCAGCGTCTTGAAGCCCACGTGGCGGTAGTAGCGGTTCACGCTGGGCGGGTATGGCAGTTCGACGGTCAGCATCAGCGCCTCCACGGCGGCGTGGTGCTGTTGGCCGGGGCCTGCTGGGTCTGGCTCTGCGCCGCCGTCTTTTGTGCGTAACCCTTGATGCGATTCTGCAACTCGCCGGTATCCTTGCGGTTGACGCACTTGACGCTGATCAGCATGGGCAGGTTGTGCAACTGCACCGTGTCCTGGGGCTTCAGGACGCCGACGGCCTTGCAGATCGCCGCCAGCTCGGCCCGGGCGAACTTCACCGTTTCGGGATTGGGGTGATCCAGGTTGAGATTCACCCAGAGCTTGCGGCCCTTGTACTGGCCATCCAGAACTTCCAGTTCCAGGCTCAGGAACTTGTGGCCCTTGCTGCTGGTCTTCTCTTCCGAGGCCACGACCATGGCCACGTACTGGCCGGCCGGGATGGGTTCAAAACTGGGCATCGGCTCCACGCCGTTGGCATCAAATCCGTTCAAGTTAGGCATTGGCTGTTTCTCCTTGGGTTTGGGTGTTGGGGTTGTTGGTTTGGGCAGCGGGCTGCGCCGCCGCCACGGCGTCCATCAGCGCCTGCCACGACAGAGGCAGCGGGCCGGTGATGCCGTAACGGTTCTTGGCCAGCTGCTGCGATGATTCGCTCAAGACCATCTCGCGGACGTTGTTGACGTCCTTGCGGGCCGCGGCCACGAAGTCCGACCACTCGATCATGGTGTTGACCAGGTCGGCGTGGATGTCCGGGGCGCTCTTCTCGGCCGTGACACCGTCGATGGACGTGACATCATGCCGGGTGGCATGCGCCAGCAGCACCACGGCTACGCCGGAATTGACGATCATGTCCAGCGTCGGCAGCAGGTACTGGTAGACGAAGTTCTTTAAGACCTGCTTGCCGTTGCCGTAGCCGCCGTGCGAGCGGTTCATGGTCTGGGCCATGCCATGCTCGTTGTCCTTGACGCCCGAGACGTGCTCTTCCAGCCGGCGGAGCAGCCAGTCCACCGAGTCGATCACGACCGTGCCGTAGCCGTGGCCGCCGGCGGCCAGGGCGTCGAGCCACTGACGGATGGCCGGCCAGTTGGATAGATAAGGACTGCGGTCGCA
>CAITIS010000063.1 GCA_903892515.1 uncultured Planctomycetota bacterium
GGCGTGAATGGAGGTTCCCAAGGGGCAAATGACGGGCTGAACGGCAACGCCAACGTGGCGTCAGGCTACACCATTGGCCAGATGGTGGACGGGCAGTTCCTTGTGTGCGCCGGTTGTGGCGGCGGGCAAGGCGGCAAATCTGCTGAGTATTCGTCAGGCGCGGTAGGCGGCGCGGGCGGCGGTGTGATCCTCATCTACGCCAGGCGGATCGTCCTGGTCGGTAATGGCTCAATCAGTGCCAACGGACTGAGCGGTCAAAATGCAGCCTTTGCCGGCACTGGTGGCGGAGGCGGCGGTGGAGGCGGATTCATCGGCATTACCTGCGACGGCCTTCTCAACGGCATCGTTGGCACCAACATTACCGTCGCGGGCGGCACGGGTGGTCTTCGTGGCGACACCGCGGCCGGCGCCGGCGGCAATGGCGACACCGGCGTGGTCCGCATCTGGAGGGCTTCGTAATGCGATATGAGATTCCCGCAGCGGTTTTTCATGATCCGGAGGCAGCTGTGCGACTGGTAGATGGGTTTGGCCAGACGGTCGCCATCCTCACCAGTGCCGGCGTGGTCGAGTGCGATCAGCCGCTGACGTGGGAAGTAATCGACCTGCCCGCCCATCCCCAGCCGGACGCACGTGCGCTGGCGTCGGACGCCCTGGCTCAGACGGATATCCCGCTGGTGCGTGTGCTGGAAGATTTGATCACCACGCTCGTGGCCAAGGGCACGATCCGACTGGCCGATCTTCCGCAGTCGGCCCGCGACAAACTCGCCCAGCGGCAGCAGCTTCGGCTTGCACTGAGCAAAGTCGAAGGGAGCCAGTTGGCATGATCGAATTCAGCGTCAAGGAATGCTTCTTCGACCGTGCGGCCGTGAAGAACGCCACGGATCGGGCCACTCTGTCGGTGCTGTCCAAGATCGGGGCGTACATCCGCCAGGCGGCCAGAAGCAGCATCCGCAGCCGCAAGGCCATCAGCAAGCCGGGTTCGCCGCCGTCGTCGCACGAAGGTTCGCTCAAGCGGTTGATCTTCTTTTCGTATGACCCGGCCGCTCGTTCGGTCGTCATCGGCCCCGTGCCGCTGCATGGCGTGGCCGAAGCGCCGCCGCTGCTGGAGTTCGGCGGCACCGCCCGGCGGGTCCGTAGAGGCAAGGCCCGAACCGTGAACTATCGCCCGAGGCCATTTATGGCCCCGGCCATGCAGCAAGAACTGCCCAAGCTTCCGAGCATGTGGGCCAACAGCGTTCGCGCGTAAGCAAACAATCAGGAGACACAAGTATGTCCGCAAAGATGGGCATCGACGGAAAACTCTACTTCTGCGCCGCCGGCATCGGCGGGACGCCGACGTGGACGTTGCTCTCCAACGTCCGCAACGTCACCCTCAAAAACACCAAGGCCGAGGCCGACGCGACCACCCGCACCAACAACGGCTGGAAGGCCGTCGTCGCCACGCTCAAGGAAGCCTCCATCGACTTTGAGATGGTGTGGGATCCTGCGGACACGGGTCTGGCGGCCATCTATGGCTCGTACATGGCCAACACGATCCTGGGCATCGCCTGCGTTGACGGCGACATCGCCGGCCCCACCGCCAACGGCTTCAAGGCCGACTGCATGGTGTCATCTATCGACCGGGAAGAGCAGTTGGACGGCGTGATGACCCTGAAGGTCACGGTCAAGCCGACATATTCGGCCCATGCCCCGGCGTTGATCGGCCTGGGTGCATCATAAAGGAGCAACCATGAAGACTCTCACGGACGGGATGAATCGCAACTGGACGCTGACGCTCAACGTCGCGGCCGTTCGCCGGATCAAGGCGACTTTGGGCATCGATCTGTGCGATCTGCATTCGGGCGACAAGCCCCTGGTGCTGCGGCTGGCCAATGACCTGGCCCTGCTCTTTGACCTGATTGCCGAACTGACGCGCGGCCAGTGGGAAGCGGCCGGCCTGACACGCGAGCAGTTCGAGGCGGCTTTCGATGGTGCCGGCGTGCAGTCGGCGGCGGATGCCTTCTGGGGAGAACTGGCGGATTTTTTCCGGCGGTGGAAGCCGGCGCTGAGCGCGCTGATCGAAGAGATCGTGCTGAGCCAGCCGGCGGCAGTCGAATCTGGCGCGCCATCTGGGACTGTGCCGGAATCGTCGGCGTCCACCCCGACGAGTACACCCTAAGGCAATTGTTGTGGATGGCCGAGGCGGTGCAGCGCGAGCGGTGGAACCACACCAGCAGCATCCTGGCGCTGCTGTTCAACGTGAACCGCTCGCCGCGCAGCGAGCCGGCAAGGCCCAGAGACTTTAACCCGTTCGCGGCGGCCCAAGCCGAACCGCCGCTGGTGAAAATGAAGGCAAGTGAGATCGGCAAACTACTTCTAGGCAGGAGGAACGTGACATGAAGCGATGCATGGTTGCGATGTTGTTGGTGGCGATGTTGGTGACGTTGGCGGGCTGCGGAAACGTCTATCTCTCGGGCGACGGCTTGACTGCCGCACAGCAGTCGACGA
>CAITIS010000064.1 GCA_903892515.1 uncultured Planctomycetota bacterium
GCGCAGAACAAGCTCGCTCAGCGCCAGCAGCTTCGGAGCGAATTGGCATGATCGAATTCGGCGTCAAGGAATGCTTTTTCGACCGCGCGGCCGTGAAGAACGCCGTGGATCGGGCCACTCTGTCGGTACTGAGCAAGATCGGCGCGTACATCCGGCAAGCGGCCAGGAGCAGCATCCGCAGCCGCAAGGCGATCAGCAAGCCCGGCTCGCCGCCGTCGTCGCACGAAGGCTCGCTCAAACGGCTGATCTTCTTTTCGTATGACCCGGCCGCTCGTGCGGTGGTCATTGGCCCGGTGCCGCTACATGGCGTGGCCGAAGCGCCGCCGCTGCTGGAATTCGGCGGCACCGCCCGGCGGATGCGCCGCGGCAAGGTGCGCACGGTCAACTATCGTGCTCGGCCATTTATGAAACCCGCGATGGACCAAGAACTGCCCAAGCTGTCCGCCCTCTGGGCCGGCAGCGTCAGAGCATAAGGAGACGACTAATGGCCGCAAAGACCGGCATCGAAGGCAAGCTGTACTTTTCCGCGACGGGCATCGGTTCAGGCGCGGCGGGCAGCGCGACGTACACCGAGTTGACCAACGTTCGTAATGTCACACTCAACAACACGAAGGCCGAAGCCGACGCGACCACCCGCACCAACAACGGCTGGAAGGCCGTCGTGGCCACACTGAAAGAGGCCAGCATCGAGTTCGAGATGGTCTGGGATCCGAGCGACCCAGGACTTTCAGCCGTCTACGGCTCATACATGACCAACACCATTCTGGGCATCGCCTGCGTGGACGGCGCGATCACCGGCCAAGGTGCCGATCCCAACGGCTTTGAGGCCGATTGCATGGTCTCCTCGGTCAGCCGCGAGGAGAGCCTCGAAGGCATCATGATGCTCAAAGTCACGGTCAAGCCGACGTACTCGGCCAATGCCCCACGGCTGATCGGCCTGGCGGCTTAGGAGAGAACATGAAGCAATTCACTGACGGCATGAATCGTTCTTGGACACTGACGCTCAACGTGGGCGCGGTCCGCAAGATCAAGGCGACTTTGGGCATCGACCTGTGCGACCTGCACTCAGGCGAAAAGCCGCTCGTGCTTCGCCTGGCCAACGACCTGCCCCTGCTCTTTGACGTGATCGCCGAACTGACCCGCGGCCAATGGGAAGCCTCCGGCCTGACACGCGAGCAATTCGAGGCTGCATTCGATGGCGCGGGCGTACAGTCGGCAGCCGATGCGTTCTGGGGAGAACTGGCGGATTTTTTCCGGCGGTGGAAGCCGGCGCTGAGCGCGTTGATCGAAGAGATCGTCCAGAGCCAGCCGGCGGCCGAATCTGGCGCGCCATCTGGGACTGTGCCGGAATCGTCGGCGTCCACCCCGACGGGTACACCCTAAGAGAACTCGCTCAGATGGCAGAGGCCGTCCAGCGCGAGCGGTGGAACCATACCGCCAGCTTGCTGGCGTTGCTGTTCAATGTGAATCGCTCGCCGAAAGCCGAGCCGGCCAGGCCGCGTGACTTTAACCCGTTCACGGCGGCGGAATCGGAACCGCCGCTCGTGAAGATGAAGGCAAGTGAGATCGGGAAACTACTTCTAGGCAGGAGGAACGTGACATGAAGCGATGCATGGTTGCGATGTTGTTGGTGGCGATGTTGGTGACGTTGGCGGGCTGCGGAAACGTCTATCTCTCGGGCGACGGCTTGACTGCCGCACAGCAGTCGACGA
>CAITIS010000065.1 GCA_903892515.1 uncultured Planctomycetota bacterium
GATAGACTCTATGAACTGCCGCCACAAGAACTCCGACCCAAAAAGCAGCAAGGCCTCTGGGGAAAACTCACAAAACGAGCCCAGTTCCCTCCACTCGCATCTCACGCCGCCAACGAGGTGCAACATGAAGCATAAGCGTTCGCCGTGGGCGCCCCGTACGGCGTCAGAATCACGCCGCCTTTGTCGTGGTGGAAATGCTCGTCGAACGCCTCGCTGTACTTGCCGTCGCGGTCGTGGATCAGGAACCGCAGGTTGATCCCTTCCTCGTCAGCCCAGATGCCTACGTTCCGCGCCTGCTGCCGCATCCACTCGTCGGTAGGGTTCAACGTGCTTGGGGACAGGAATACCTTCCGGCTACCCAAATGCACGAAGGCCAGGACGTAGGCGACCTGCTTGCCCAGCGGCGTCCACATCGTCTTGCAGAAGAAGTCGCAGGCCACCATCACGTTCATGTGCATGGTCAGGAACTTCCGCCAGGGCGTCAGGACGCCCTTGGGGGCGTGGCGCTCCGGGTCGGGGATGATCTTCTCATCGACCAGGACACGGCGAACGGAACTGCGGCTCGTCTTCAAAGCCAGCTTCTTCAATTCGCCCAGGATGCGACGCAGGCCCCAGCCGGCGTTCTCCTTCGCCAGCCGGATGATCAGCTCGCGCAGCGACTTCGTCATCCGTGGGCGGCCCGCCTTGCCCGGAGTCCGACCGCCGCGCTCTTCCAGTAGCCAGCGCCGATAGGTCTTGAAACTGACGATGCTCAGGGTATGCTCCACGCCGTGGGACACCTCCGCACCGATCTTCATGAGACGCTGCCGCTCCTCTGGAGCGAGGATCACCCGGTTGCCCGGCAGCCGGGACTGAAGCATCTCGATCTGGAGTTTGAGGAAACGGATGTGGCCGTCACGGCGTGCGGACCACGCCTCCATCAGCACCAGCAGCACCCCTGTCAGCCATTTTGGCCACATCGCTCTATCCTCCGTGCCAAACGTAAGTCCTTGATATGCAACAGCCCGACATTTTGGACCACCGCCAGAAGAATGCAAGCCCCTGCCCCCGGCGTTACCCCCTTGCCATGTCGCGCCTTCATAACCCGCAAAGTGTCCCGGATGCTTCCGCAGGTCGGGTTATGAGGTAGAGACGCTTTTTCGGCTGTCGCCATGTCTATGTTCCATGTCGAGACTTGGTTTCAAGGGGCAGTGGACCGCTCTACTGCTTGCCTACCGGCGTCCACATGGTCTTGCAGAAGAAGTCGCAGGCCACCATCACGTTCATGTGCATGATGAGGAACTTCCGCCAAGGCGTCACGACACCCTTGGGAGCATGTCGCTCCGGGTCGGGCAGTATCTTTTCGTCCACCAGGACGCGGCGGACGGAACTACGGCTGGTCTTGAGGGCCAGCTTCTTCAGCTCACCCAGGATGCGGCGGAGGCCCCAGCCGGCGTTCTCCTTCGCCAGCCGGATGATCAGCTCGCGCAGCGACTTCGTCATCCGTGGGCGGCCCACCTTGCCCGGAGCCCGACCGCCGCGTTCTTCCAGCAGCCAACGACAGGGCAATTGCATCTTAATTTTTCTGCTGAGCGTTTCCCTGCCGTCGAATCTGTCATATATACCGAATAACATGCTTGCGCCAGGTCTTGCGCGCGGGTAGCCTGAGGCCAACGGAACGGTGAGGC
>CAITIS010000066.1 GCA_903892515.1 uncultured Planctomycetota bacterium
CATGCTCGCGATCCGTTGCTGAAGAACTATGATTTTGAAGCGGTGTACCGCACCGACGTTTATGAGGAGCAACGCGGACTGGAACAATTGCTCCACGATACCTACAATCCGCCGCTGAACAAGATCAGGCCGATCAGTCCCACAAACCCCAATCTGGAGAACTACCTTGATGCTGCATGGAGGTACTTGAACCCATGACGCTTCCCTATTCAGAAGGCTCAGTGTTCCTCGTTCCGTTGCGAAATGGCGGATATGCGAGAGGGGTCGTCGCCCGTGCCACTCACGAGGGCAAGGGGCTGTTTGGCTATTTCTTTGGCCCGCGCCTTGCCGTTCCTGAAGACATCACATTCGACGACCTTCATCCGGCCAATGCCGTGCTTCGGGTCATGTTTGGGGATCTCGGGTTGATCAACGGTCAGTGGCCGGTGTGCGGTCTGATCCCTAACTGGAACCGTGCCAACTGGCCCATGCCCGACTTCGTGCGACGCGACCCGCTCGGCAAGAGAAAGCCAGTGCTTGTCCGGTATTCCGATACGGATCCGATGCGCATCGAGGCGGAATACCCCGTCGACGATGACAAGGGTTTGGCAACTGATTCACTCTCTGGATACGGTGCCGTCGAGATCAAACTTACCAAACTCCTGGGATAGGCCGAGGCCATGATCCCCATGACGTTAACGAGCGTCGTTGGCTTGGTCTCGCTTCCACACGTCCGGCAGGAACTGGTCGAGTTGGGTGATGGGCGTGGTGGCGATCTTGGCCAGCACGCTGGTGAGGTAGGCTTGAGGATCGAGGCCATGGCGTTCGGCACTGGCGATGAGGCTGTAGAGCGTGGCCGCGTGGGCGGCGGCGCGGTCGTTGCCGGCGAAGAGCCAGTTCTTGCGGCCAAGGGCCACGCGCTTCATGGCGCGTTCGGCGGCGTTGTTGTCGATGGCCAGGAACCCTTGCGTGGTGTACGTGCACAAGGCGTCCCACTGGTTGAGCGTGTAGGTGATGGCGGCGGCCATGGGACTGCGCGGCAGGACGAGTTGCCCTTCGGCATCCAGCCAGGCCTTGATCATGGCCAGCATCGGCGCGCTGTGCTCCTGGCGCAGCTCGTGGCGGATAGCGTCGGCTTGTTCGGACGTGACGGTCCGGGCGGGCGCAGCGGTGGCCAGTGCCGCGATCTTCTCAGCGGCTTGGTGCTCGACGAGGTACAGCTCGCGGACCATCGTCAGCATCTCGGCAGCGCGGCGTCCGTCAGTATCCTGGGCGTCAAAGAACTTCCTCCGCGCGTGCGCCCAGCAGGCGACCTCGACACAGTCGCCCTTGTTGTAGATGCCGTCGTAGCCGCCGTACGCGTCGGCCTGGAGATAGCCCTTGAATTGCGCGAGCCAGTTGGCCGGCCCGGCGCGGGTCCGGTCGGGCGTATAGTCGTAGACGATGTACGGGTTGTCTCGGTCGCCGATGTACGCCCAGATGCGGCCGCTGCGGCACGTGCCCGTGCCGGGCGCTTGCACTGGCACGCGGGTATCGTCGGTGTGGATCACCTTCGACTTCCGCACACGCTCGCCCATGAGCTTTACCAGCAGGCCGACCAGTTCGGCGGCGGCGAACTCCCAACTGCACATCGTGCTGCGGGCCACGTCCACCTTCTGGCGGGCGAAGATGCGTTCCAAGCGGTACAGCGGCAGGTGGTCGCCGAGCTTGCTGGTGATGACGTAGGCTATCAGGCCCGGCCCGGGCAGGCCCTTCTCGATAGGCTGGGGCGTCTTGGTGGCGACCTCGATCTGCGGATTGAGAGCGTTGGCCTCGCACTGCCGGCAGGCGTACTTGAAGCGGACGTGCTTGAGGACCTTCAGGCTGGCCGGGATGTACTCCAACTGCTCGCTGACTTCCTGGCCGATGCGATGCCGGGCGTTGCCGCAACAAGGACACTTCTTCTCTTCATCCGTCAGATCGTGCTCGATTGTAATCCGCGGCAGGTGGTCGGGCAGGTGCCCCCGGCCATGCTTGTGCCGCACGCGCCGCGTGGCGAGCTTCTCTCCGGCGGCTTCCTCAATGGCGGAAGTGTCCAGCGGCATCGTGTCCACTCGCAGGCCGAACAGCAACAGCTGCCGCGGGTCGAATCGCTCCGACCGCGGCCCGTAGAACCGGCGAAGAACCGCGTCCATCTCGGCCTTGTGCTTGAGCTCCATGGCCTCGATGCGCTGGGCGGCCTCCTGCTTGACCTGCTCAATGGCCGCATCCCGTTGCGCGATCATCTCCTTCAGGAGCTTGGGATCGTCGGGGAGTTGGTCCGCATCAGGCATGTATTGCGTATAGCCAATACGTCCCGATCGCGCCAGCGTAAAATCCGCTATTTTGCAGAAAATCTTCGCCCGATCAGGATCAGTGCCGAGGCGAGCGTGCGGACGCAACGTCCAGGCCCGAGAGCAGCCGCATCAGCGCCGCCGAGTCGATGGCCAGCGACTTCTGATCGCCGGCGGCAGGGAACTGAAACGTGCCGCGTTCGAGGCGCTTGTAGTAGATGGCCAACCCGTCCTGGTCCCACCACAAGATCTTCACCCGCTGGCTGGAGCGGTTGCGGAAAACGAACATGCTGCCCGACAGAGGATCGTGCCCCAGGAAGGCCCGCACGTGCTCGGCCAGACCGTCAAAGCTCCGCCGCATGTCGATGGGCGTCCCAGCCAGCCACACCTGGACATTGCCGGTCCGGATCAAGGCCGGCCCTCCGTTGCCACCGATTCGACGGCACGGACCAGTTCAGCCAGGCGTTCGGCCACGATCGTCATAGGGAGTCGCAAGATGCGTCCGCCCCGCAGTTCGACGGTGATGCCCGCGTCGGCCGCCGGAACCGGTTCGTCCCGAACCACGAGTGGCACAAACGCCGGAGCAGCCTCCCGCCGCTGGGCGTCACGCTCTCCAACGACGCGCCGCCAAGCGTAGAACGCCGGCTCCGTGACCTTCTCCCGGCGGCAGAACGCCCGCACGCTCAGGCCGCTCTTGGCGAACCTCGCCAGAACGCCGCGCCAGAACGCTTCCTTCTTCAGATTACGCTGCTGCCCTTTGGCCACTCGCTGTCTCCTTCATCGCGATGGCCCAATCCTGACATGCCCCGGCAGCAGATTGAAGATGCGGTTCGTCGAACGGACAC
>CAITIS010000067.1 GCA_903892515.1 uncultured Planctomycetota bacterium
CTCGAATAGTGCATCCAGATCGGCGCCCAATGCCGCCTTCAAATCCGTGCCACTG
Organism: uncultured Planctomycetota bacterium; assembly: GCA_903892515.1. Lineage (GTDB taxonomy): Bacteria > Planctomycetota > Phycisphaerae > SM23-33 > SM23-33 > CAITIS01. Next base: position 56 of record CAITIS010000067.1, read on the forward strand.
ATCTTGCCGTCCATGCTTGGCTCCTTCTTCCATAACTCCAAGGTAGCCAACTAATAGGGACAGCGCCAGTCTTTTTAGTCACACACGATACAGCCGCCGGAAGTGAAGGCTGGCCCAAGAGCCCCTTCCGCATACCTTTGCCTACGTCCGATAATATATGTTATGTGACGCTTGCCGCTGATTCAGGTAAACGGGAGGCATTCAGGCTGGCTTGCCCGTCTTGGGACTGATTCGTCCGGCTCGGACGCGGCCGCCGTTCAAATCCGGCCTACTTGTTGGCGAACACTTGCTGCAGGTTGATCTGGTCGCGCAGGACCATCGAGCCGGTATTGTTCGACGGCGCCAGTTCGTAGGCGTTCATCTTGCCCTCGGCCACGTCGATGACGTACAGCATGTCCGTTCCGTTGTCGACCTGCCCAGTGAAGATGATGTAATCGCCGGCCCGGGTGACGGCACTGTTGGCCGAAGCCGTCTGAGCGAAGTACACGGCGGCGCCGAAGACGACGGCCAGGACACACAGGATCGCTATGGTTAGGTTCTTGGGATCTCGCATGGCTGGCTCCTAGTTATTGTGTTCCTGCCGCCCAAAGTCGCGGCTGAGGTCGACGCGGGACAGTGCCACCATCCGATTGGCGGCACGGTCATAGCGAATGACCGCCACGCGCCGGGTGGCTGTGTCGAGAATGTAGACTGCGTCGTGGGTCTTGATGTCCTTGCCGGTGGTGACGGCAAAGTCGCCCCGGCCGGCAACGGCTTGGCCAATGGCCGGGCTGTTCGTGCCGACCACCAGCGCCACCAGCAGCACTGCGTTGAGGCACAGCAGCGCCACGATGATCACGTGTTTCATATGCGTCTCCTGTCACAGCCATTGGGCTGTCGTAACGAGGTTGGCTCAGTCCATGTGCGTGCGTTTGGTCTTCTTGAAGGCAATCACCGCCACGCCGGCCACGGCGGCTAAGCCGATGCCGATGCATGTCCAGGGGATTCCCAGTTCGACCTTGGGGGCCTCGAAGCCATCGCCGACCGCCAGGGCAAACTGGCAAGTCGAACTCATCGCCGCGACCACGATGCCCAAAATGCTGATTCTCATGCTCGTCATTATACGTTCCGGCAGGGCCGCTGCAAGCTACAGCAGACTCCCGATGTCGCGGATGGCCTTTTGAAATTCCGCCGACGGCATGGCCACCGTCTGCCAACTTTCACTGCGCGGGCGAACGGACTGGCTGTACCGGGCCATGGGAACGGCCGCGAAGGCATAGTACCGCTCCTTGAAGAAATGCACATCCTCGAACGGCGACTTTTCCGGCGTCCCTTGCAGCCAGTACGCAAACACCAGCACTGCCTGGAAGTCGGCACCGAAGATGTTCTCCCATTCCTGCAAGGAATCAACATCCTCGCGCGTGACCCAGTTCTCCCAGGCCCGCACGCCGGATTGGCTCTTGGAGGTGTCGGGGAACTTCCGGCCTTTCACGTCCACCAGCAGGTTGCGCTGGCTGGTCGAGTAGACCAGGAAGTCAAAACTCTTGATCGAGACGTTGGAGAAGATGGCCTTCTTGGCTTCGTCGACGGCGACGTAAGGCCAGCCCTTGGCTTGCAGGTAGCTCTCGAAGGCGGCCTCATAATGAACGCTTCGTCGGGCCAAAGTCCCATATCCTTGGTAACTGTAGTAACTATCTCACAAGCTGATTCACCGCAGAGACCGCGAAGCCCGCAAAGTTGAAAATGTTTCAAAGCATTTCTCTGCGTTCTTTGCGGCCTCTGCGGTGAGTTCTGAGTTCTTCTAGACCAGAAATCGCCGCGGGTCCGAAACCAGTTCCGCCACATTTACATCCACCTGCTGGCCGGTGCCGAGGTCCTTCAGGCCGGCGGATGGGCCCGAGAGGATTACGGCATACCGCGCCTGGCGGCGGTTGGCTTCCTTGAGCAACTTGCCGACGTTGGCACTGCGGGCAGAGTAATCGCAGATGATGCCGCCCCGCCGCAACTTCGCTGCCAGAGATAAGACGGCCGATGCGTCCTGGCCTTCCAGGCCGCTGATGACAAAGGCGTCGAGGCGATTTGTGAGAACGGGCCGCTTGCCCTTTTCCTCCAGCAGAATGCCCAGCACGGCATCGCCCATGCCCAGGCCGGTGGCGCCGACTTTGGGCCCGCCTAAGACCTCCAGCAGATTATCGTACCGCCCCCCGCCGGCCACCGCCCGCAGCGACTGCGCCGCGTCGAACACCTCGTAGACGATGCCCGTGTAATAGGCCAGCCCACGCACGACGTTCACGTCATACTTGCACCAGTCGGCGATGCCGAACGCGTCGAGCGCCTTCTGAAACGTCTTCAACTCGGCCAGGGCCTGCTCGATCGGCTCATTCTTCAGGCTCTGCAACTCCTGCGGCAGGTCGCCGGTTCCCGAACTGCCTTCCAGGAAGGCCAGCACCTTGGGGCGAATCGCCTCATCCGTCACGGCCCCCGCCAGCATCTCGGCAAAAGCTTCGGCGGGCACCTTTGACCGCTTATCCAGCACCGCCAGCATGCCTGGCACGCTCTCGGCTGACAGGCCCGCCGCCTTCAATACTTCCGACAGCAGCTTGCGGCTGGAGTATCGCACCTGGGCTTCGCCGGCGGTCAGGCCAAGTTCCTGCAAGGCGTCGATGGCCGTGAAGACGCACTCGGCGTCGGAGATGCCTTCCTCGCCGCCGATGATGTCGATATTCCACTGAAAGAATTCCCGCAGCCGCCCTTTCTGGGGGTTTTCGGCCCGGAACAGCCGCGGCACGGAGAACCACTTTATTGGCCGGGGCAGTGAGTTGATCTTGGCGTTGACCATGCGGGCGAGCGTGGGCGTGATCTCTGGCCGCATGGCCAGTTGCCGCCCGGCGCGGTCGGTGAGATTGAAAAGCTGCGAGACGATCTCCTCGCCGCTCTTGACGCGGTACAGGTCGAGATACTCCAGTACCGGCCCGTCGAACTCGACAAAACCGTTGCGAATAGAGACCCGCCGCCAAGCCTCCGTAATCCAGTTACGAATAGCCATATCTTCGGGATAAAAGTCCCGCGTGCCTTTGACTGCCTGAAACGCCATGTTCTTACTCCCCCGCCGCAATGTCAGCGTGGCGGGACGCCGGTTGATAAACGGCGGATTATAGAGTCCCGCCCCTTCGGCGACAAGGCCGGAACGGCAAAGGCAGGATTGGCAGGGATGCAGTGGATACAAGGGATGATGACGCGAAGCACGCGGGCGTTGGACGTGATGGCCGATGCCTGGATCGCGATGAAGCCGTTTCTGGATTTTGCTCTCGATGGGATGCATTGATGGCCGGGCGGGCACTTGAACGTTCTGCGAAGTTCTCTCTTTGCGTCCTTTGCGTTCTCTGCGGTTTGATGTTGTAATCCACCCATGCCGACTACCCGGACTCCGCGCGTTGCCCTGGTGCATGACTGGCTGGTCGGCATGCGCGGTGGCGAGGCCGTTTTGGAGGAGCTTTGCCGGTTGTTCCCCCAGGCTGAAGTTTTCACGCTCTTTCATGGCCCCGGCTCGGTGAGTGAGACGATCGAGCGGCACCGGATTCACGCCAGTTGCCTCAATAGGACGCTGTTGCGCCGCCACTACCGCCACCTGCTGCCGCTGATGCCCTGGGCCATCGAGAAGATGGACGTCAGCGACTTTGACATTGTTATTGCGTCGAGCCACTGCGTCGCCCATGGCATCGGCGGCACCGGCCGGTTCGACCGCAAGCTCACCGATGAGCGGCCGGGGCAGCTGCGCATCAGCTATTGCCACACGCCCATGCGGTACGCGTGGTCGGCTACCGACGAGTACGCGCGCAGCGGGTTTCTCAGCGGCTTGGCGCTGCGGACAGTGGCGGGCTCGCTGCGAAAATGGGATCGTCGCGCTGCTCTGTCGGTGGATTTGTTCATCGCCAATAGTCAGAACGTCGCCGACAGGATTGGGCGATTCTATGGCCGGCCGGCGGATGTGCTGTACGCGCCGGTGGAGGCAGAGTACTTCTGCCCCGCCGACGTGGCACGCGAGGATTTCTACCTTGTCGTGGCCGCCAATGCCCCGTACAAACGCATCGATCAAGCCATCGCCGCCGCGCGACAACTTGGCCGGCGGCTGGTCATTGCCGGGCCGGGGTACAAGACCGGGGCACTAGGATGCGTTTCGCCGTGCCGCCCCTTCGGGGCTCATAACTCCAGCGAGCCTTACCGGGGGCTCACGCCCCCGGCTACAATCGTTCCGGCCCTTCGGGCCTCAGCGGGGCCTCGAACGCGTGACGATCTGCACTCCGCGTCGCCTCCAATCGAACGCCGAACGGAACGCGTAGGTGAATCCCAATCTGAACATGGCGTTGAATCCCAATCTGAGCGTGGAACTGAATCCCGATCAGAACGCGGAATCAAATCCCGGTCAGAACATGAAATGCCACACCGGCATGAACCGGAGATTCTTGGCGCCGTGGCGCGCGGGCCGCTGCGGGAGCTGTACCGTTCCGCCCGGGCGGTGCTGATGCCTGGCGAGGAGGATTTCGGCATCGCCGCCGTCGAGGCCATGGGCTCCGGCTGTCCCGTCATCGCCTATGCTGCCGGCGGGGCCCTGGAAACCGTCCGCGACGTGCGGCAGAACGTGGCCAATCCCACCGGCCTGTTGTATAAGCGGCAGGACGTGGAGTCGCTGGCCGAGGCGATGCTCGAATTGGAAGGCCTGACCGACCGCTTCGTGCCCTCGCAGATGCACGAGTGGGCGCGGCGCTTCTCGCCTGAGCAATTCCGCGCCGGTTTCCAGCGGATCGTCGGGCCCCTGATGCAAGAACGAAATTGGACCTGTCCATGGTGAAGCAACATAGTCAATTGATGCGGGCCTTGCTGGGCCTGTGCGACCTGGCCGTGATGGCGGCGGCGGCGGCGGCGGCGTGCTGGCTGGCCGAGCGCGACGACGCGTTTCGCCGGCCGATGCTGACGCTGGGGGCGATTCTCACGCTGCTGATCTTCAGCCGGTGCGACCTGTACAGCCCGCGGCGCACGGCCGCCATCATCTGGGAATGGGTCGATGTCACGCGGGCCTGCGTCATCGTGGCGGTGCTGGCCGGGCTGGTGCTGTCGCTGCTGCTGCCGGACGTGCCGGTAGTGATCGCCCTGTTCCTGGTGATCTGGGTGCCGCTGGCGGTGCTCTTTCGCACGGCTGCGCGGATGATCCTGCGCCGGGCCCGCCGCCGCGGCTGGAACGCCCGTTCCGCCGCCATCGTCGGCGACGCCGCCAGCGCCGACCAACTCATGCAGGAACTCCAATCCAGCACGTGGACCGGCATCAACGTGATTTACCGCCTGGCGGACGAGCACCCGGCCATCGGCTCGATCGATCAACTCGGTTCGTGCCTGGCCCGCGAGCCGGTGGAGATGGTTTTCGTGGCCCTGTCATCGGCTCAGCAGCAGCGTCTGCAAGCGGTGCTGGCGGAGTTACAGAAGGTCACCACCGACATCCACATCGTGCCTGACTTGGTGCAGTACTCCTTTCTCCGCCGCCAGGTCAATCAGATCGGCTCGGTACCGACGATCTCGCTGACCCACAGCCCGCAAGAGGGCTTCCACGAGTTGCTCAAGCGCGGCATGGATGTGATCGGTTCGCTCATCGGCCTGCTGCTCTTTGGGCCGGCGATGATCGTGATTGCAGCGATGATCCGGCTCAAGGACGGCCCGGGCGTGCTGTTCGTGCAGCGGCGAAGTTCGCTGGGCGGGCGCGAGTTTCCGATGCTGAAGTTTCGCACCATGGCCGGGGCGGCCGGGGCGGAAAATGATGCCGATGATCGGCGCGTGACCGCGTTGGGAAAGACGCTCAGGCGGTGGAGCTTGGACGAGCTGCCGCAGCTTCTCAACGTGCTGATCGGGCAGATGTCGCTGGTGGGCCCGCGGCCGGAGCGGCCAGAGCGGATCGCGGAACTGGCCCCGCAGATTTCGGACTACCTGCTGCGGCAGCACGTCAAGAGCGGCATGACCGGCTGGGCGCAGATCCACGGCCTGCGCGGGCCGTGCGACATGAGCCGGCGAGTCCAATACGACCTTTACTATATCATTCACTGGAGCATCGGCCTGGACCTGTGGGTCCTGGCATTGACGCTGCTGAAAGGGTTTTTCCATTCCGACGAATGAGGTAATCGCGCCGGAGGCATCGAATTCCCGGCCAGGGCGGCGGCAGCTTGCCGCTCTGGTATTTGTGCTGGCGATCTGCCTGCTGGCTCGGCTGTACACGCTGGCCCACACGGATAACATCGCCGTGGACGGGGCCACGCTGCTGTCGATGGCGATGCGGCTGGCGCAATCGCCAACGGCGGCCATTCATGAATTTCCGCACCACCCGGGCTACCCCGCCCTGGTCGCGTTTGCTGCCAAAGCGGTCGGCGCCAGCGGGCCCGTTGAGTGGGCTCTAACGGGCCAGGTGGTGACCATTGTGCTAAGCCTACTGGCCGTGGGGTGCCTGTACGGCATCGCGGCATTGCTGTTTGACCACTCGATCGCCCTGCTGTCGGCGCTGATGTTTGGCCTGTGCCCGGAGGTCGGGTATCTTTGCGCCGATGCCCTCTCGGACATTCCCGCGCTGGCCTGGGGGCTGCTCTCGCTGATGTTGGCGTTGTACGCGGTGCGCGACGACCGCCGGCCGAAACTCTTGCCCGTGATTCTTGGCGGCCTGGCCGGTGGCTTGGCCTATCTCACCCGGCCAGAGTACCTGCTATGCCCTGCCCTGGGCGTACTGGTGCTGCTGCTGGCGCCCAAGCGGAGTTTCCTGGCCCTCGGGCTGTACGTCGGTGTGTGCGCGGCGCTGTGCGGCCCTTATGCCATCGCCATCGGCGGCTTCACGAACAAGAAGGGTGTGCACGACTTCGTGCTGGCCCAATCCGCTGCGGCGACGCTGACAGCCGGCGTGGGCCATGACTTCTACCAGGTCTTCAAACGCTCGGCCCAGATCATCAGCGCCCCGCCGCTGGTCCTGCTGCACGTGTATGTGCTGGGCAGAATCGCCTCCCGGTTTTGGCCCGCTATCAAGACACAATTCGTGGCCTTGCAGCATCGTCGTTTGCAGTGGCTGCTGATAGCCCCCCTGCTGCTGATGACGCCGCTGCTGATGAGCCTGGAGGAACGCCGCGGGCCGGGCTACATCGACTCGCGGCACATGCTGCTGCCCTCGGCATTACTGTTCGTCTATGCCGCCCTGGGATTGGTGCTGCTCGTGGAGGTTCTATCAGCCCTGATGCAGCGGCTGCGGCGCGCCCCCGCCACCGGGGCCATCCTGGTAACGCTGCTGGTGATCGTGATTGGCGCCAACATGCCGCGCGTGGTCAGGCCGTTGCAGGTGGGCAAGGCGATCTTTCGCCAGGCCGGTAGCAAGCTGCTGGCGGAATACGGGCCGGGACATTACGTGCTGAGTTCAGATAGCCGCGTGGCGTTCTTTGCGGCCAGCCCATTGCAGCAATTCACACACGGCACGGACATGCCTTCTCTTCTCCGGCCGGAGTATTTGAAGAGCGCCGAATCGCTACGCAGCGCGCTGGCCGAACGCCACGGCCGGCGCTACGAGTTCCTGGCCATCGCCCAGAATGTCATTACTGACGCCAGCACTCGCGGCCCGCTCGATGCCCTCGCCGGCCGGTTGATCCCCCTCTTCTCGGGCCAGTCGCCCGGCACGCGCCCACAGGCCGTCATGGTTTTTGAGATCAAGGCGGAGTGACGTCGGCGGACATTGTCTCCGCCCAATGCTAACGGATTGCGACGCAGAGACACTGAGAGGCACAGAGGCAGGACTTTGCATAAAGCGAGCGAAGTCGCGTTGCCTTAAGCCCGAAGGGCTTGGAGTCTAGCCCAGGGCAGAGCGAAGCGCCGCCCTGGGTTGGCAGGGATACATGTTAGCCCTGTAAGGGCGGGATAGCTCTGTCTCTGACGCCCTTTCAGGGCTTGCTTTTGTGACGCATGTTTACCTGGGGCGTTGCCCCAGGCTGTAGTCTCTCAGCCCTTCGGGCTGCATAGCCCAACGGTCCAGCGAGTCATCACAAATGCCTAATCATGCAAAAAGCCCGAGAGGCAGAGAAATCCCTACGTTGGCTCACTCGACCGGATCGTAGCCCTTGCCGCCCCAGGGATGGCAGCGCAGGATTCGCCAGAGCCCCTTGGCCGAACCACGGAGCGGGCCCTTCTTTTGCACCGCTTCGATGAAGTATTCGCTGCACGTCGGCTGAAAACGGCACTGCCCGCCCAGAAACCGCGAGAGCGTCACTTGGTAGAATCGTACGATGGCGATTATCGCCCTGCCCGCGAAACTCGCGTGTGGCTCGCCGCTCACGGCTTGGCTTCCTGCGCGCCGGCCCGGCTGAGTTTACGCAGCGACTGCTGCAATTCTTCCAGCACCGGCTCGTAGCCCAATTGCGGGCGCAGGACGTAATCGTAACCGGCAGGCAGTTCCGGGCGGGTTAAGCGGAAGGCTTCACGGCAGACGCGTTTAATGCGGTTGCGCTTAACGGCTGGGCCATGACGCACCGACACCAGCACGGCCATTCGGGAGCGTCCCAGGCCGTTGGCTATCATGTGCAGCCGAAGCCGGCGGTCGGAAACCACCTTGCCCTGTCGGATACCTCGCGACAGGTCGCGCTCGCGATGGATGCGGTCGTTTTTCTTAAGGCCAAGGCGCAGAGGTCTCTCCATGTTCACCGGCGCATTCTACGTCGGAGGGAGGGAAATGAGAAGTCATCGTACACTTGGTGCTTGACGGAAAGGTCCACCTTCCATACAAGTAATGTAATTCCATGGATTCGGGAGCTCATAGAATGGCCTTTAGGGTTGCTCAGACAACATTGTCCGCTCTTATGGTGCTGGCTTGGGTGGCAGGATGCCAGAAGCCCGAGGCCAGCCCTCTCGTCCCTGCGCATCAGGCCAGCAGTTATTACGTCGAAGGCCAGTTGGCCATGGATCGTCAGGACTATGACGCCGCCCTGGCGGAACTGCGAAAGGCCATCGCGGCCGATCCTTCGCTGTCGGTGGCCCACGCCGCCATCGGCGATATCTACCGCAAGCAAGGCAAGTTAGAAGAAGCCGCCAGCGCCTACGAGCAGGCCGTCACCACCGACCCGTCCTCCTTCCGGCCACAGTACAACCTTGGCGTCGTCTACCAGGCGCTGGCCGATGCCGCCAAAGACGCCCAGGCCGGGGCCGAGTACATCCAGAAGGCCATCGATACCTACGTCAAGGCCCTGGAGATTCAGCCGGGCGATTTTGACGCCAATTTGAACCTCTGCTCCTGCTACTTCCAGGAAGGCAAGTACGACCTGGCCGAGAAGTACTGCAAGGGCGCCATCCAGGCCGACCCGAAAAACCCAGGCGGACCGTTCAATCTGGGCGTGATCTACAAGCAGATGGACCGCCCCTACGATGCCATCCGTGCCTTCAAAGACTCGCTCGAACTGGACATCAACCAGCCACGGCTGCTCGTAGAACTGGGCAACGTGTACATGAAGCTTGACCGTCTCAAGGACGCCCAGAAGGCGTTTGAACTGGCCACGCAGCAAGACGCTGAGAACGCCGATGCCTGGGAGCAGATGGGCCAGGTCTACTACCATCAGCAGCGCTATGATGAGGCGGTCAAGGCCTATGAGAAGGCCATCACGCTGAATCCCAAAAGTTCCTCGGCCTATCGCGGGCTGGGTGTGGTCTATATGACGCAGTTCATCAATCAGCCGGGCGAGCCGGGGCTGCGTGAAAAAGGTCTGGAGGCCTGGAATCTGTCGTTGGAGTACAACTCTAACCAGGAGGACCTTGTGAAGTTGGTTCGGAAGTACACGCCGACGTTGTCGAAGCCGTCGTTGTAAGCGTAAGCTTTTCTGGACCAGGAACCGAGCCTCTAGAAACATACGGACACCGACCATGCCTCGAATTGCACGAATAGTGCTGCCAAACGTCCCTCACCTCGTCGGGCAGCGCGGCAACCGTGGCGAGAAGCTTTTCCCCGCCCCGGGCGACCGCGAGCTCTACCTTGAAATCCTCAACGAGAACCTCAAGGGCTGCGCGGTCAAGCTTTGGGCTTACCGGCTGGAGAATACCGAGGTCTTGCTGTTGCTGCAGCCGGCGGACCTGCACGGCATGGCCAAATGCCTGCGGAACGCCCACGGCCTGTATAGCCAGACCATCAACCGGCGAGTTACCGCCACAGGCCACCTCTTCCAGGGCCGGTTCTACAGTTGCCCCCTCGACGCCGAGTATGCGATGGAGGCGCTAAAGCACCTGGACCGCGCGACCGGCACCGCCCAGGCCTCGCGCCAGTGCCGCTTGCATCGTCTCGGCCAGCCGTCGGAAGGCCACGACGGAGTCTGCGCCTTCTGCGGCATGCTGGACGAGAGCATCCCCTACCCCAAGATGGCATCAGAACTGCCCCAGTGGCTCGCACGCCCGGCAGATCCGGCCATCGTGCGGGCTGTGCTGGGTCGGTTGCGCGTCGGCAAGCCTGCGGGCTCCCCCAGCTTCATCAGGGAGGTCGAGGTGCTGACGGGGCTGAACCTGTCTCGCCGCCGCGGCCGGCCGAGAAAGCTGCTTGTGCAGGCGAGCGTGCCCGAAGTCATGCCGGCCAAGTCGCAGCCAGTCGTCGAAGTGCCGGAAACGCTGCCGACGGCGCCGCCTGTGGGCGTCTACATCGCACAGAATCCAAACGTGCCCATTTCGTGACTTCGTTTCCAGGGATGAGTTTCTAGAACCGATATGCCTTCGTGGCACAGCCGCCCTCGGCTGTGGATGTGGCGGTCATATCCGGTGTCTTCTCACGCGGTTGCACGCCCGAGGGCGGACGCACCACGCCGACGACGCAGTTCCCGGCCACGGGCTGCGGCCCAGTCAAACCCCCTCACTTTGCAGCTACCGTCTTGACAGCTTTGCCCGCTGTAGATAGAAAGGTGCGACTAACTAGAACGTAACATTCACAGGAGCAGGGACATGACCCAGTACGCTGAGTTGTTCGCCTCGAAGCTGGACAAGATCAGTCTCGAAAAGCTGCTGGCGTTGAAGAACGCCAAGCTCGAATCATTCCTGGCCGACGCCATTGAACTCTGCCAGCCCGCCAAGGTGGTAGTCTTCGACGACTCCCAGGCCGATATTGCGCGAATTCGCCAGTTGGCGTTGGAGAATCACGAAGAGGCCCCGCTCAGCACGCCCGGCCACACGATCCACTTCGACAGCGCCAGCGACCTGGCCCGCGACCCCAAGGCCACCAAGTACCTGCTGCCTCCCGGCGTGACGCTGGGCAAGAGCCTCAACGCCACCGGCCGAGAGGAAGGCCTGGCTGAAATCCGCGGCTATCTCAAGGGCAGCATGAAGGATCGCACGATGATCCTGTGCTTCCTGAGCCTGGGCCCGACCGAGTCGCAGTTCTCCATCCCGTGCGCCCAGATCACCGATTCGGGCTACGTCGCCCACAGCGAAATGCTGCTCTACCGCCCCGGCTACGCGCAGTTCCGGCGGATTTCCGGCAGCGGCGATTTCTTCCGCTTCCTGCACAGTGCCGGCCGGGTCGGGCCTGACCTGACCAGCATCGACCACGACAAGCGCCGCATCTACATCGACATCGCCGAGGACATGGTCTACACCGTCAACACGCAGTACGCCGGCAACACGGTGGGCCTGAAGAAGCTGGCCTTGCGTCTGGCCATTCGCAAAGCCGACCGGGAAGGCTGGCTGGCTGAGCACATGTTCCTGATGGGCGTCAAGGGCCCCAATGGCCGGAAGACGTACTTCTCCGGTGCGTACCCTTCGGCCTGCGGCAAGACCTCCACGGCCATGGTTCCGGGCGAAACAATCATTGGCGACGACCTGGCCTACTTCAAGATCATCGACGGTCAGATTCGCGCCGCCAACGTGGAAAAGGGCATCTTCGGCATCGTCGAGGACGTCAACGCCAAAGACGACCCGGTGATCTGGAACGTCCTGAACAACCCCGGCGAGGTGATCTTCTCCAACGTGCTGGTCAAGGACGGCAAGCCGTACTGGGCCGGCATGGGCGTGCCGACGCCGACCGAAGGCAAGAACAGCCACGGCCAGTGGACGCAGGGCAAGATTGGCCCCAACGGCAAAGTCATCCCGATTTCCGACAAGAACGCCCGCTACACGATCTCGCTGAGCTACCTGGCCAACCTGGACGAGCAGGCCAATAACCCCAAGGGCGTGGCGATCGAGGGCATCTTCTACGGCGGACGCGACAGCGACACGTGGGTGCCGGTGCAGGAGAGCTTCGACTGGGCTCACGGCATCGTCTGCTACGGCGCGTCGCTGGAGAGCGAAAGCACCGGCGCCACGATTGGCGCCACCGGCGTTCGCAACTTCGACGTGATGAGCATTCTGCAGTTCCTGGCCATTCCGGTGGGCAAGTACGTGCAGAACAACCTCGACTTCGGCAAGACGGTCAAGCGGCCAAGGATCTTCGCGACGAATTACTTCCTCAAGAACAAGCAAGGCCAGTACCTCAACGGCAAGCTGGACAAGTCCGTGTGGATCAAGTGGGCGGAGATGCGCGTGCATGGCGACGCCGATGCCATCGAGGGCCCGACCGGCAATCTGCCCAAGTACGAAGACCTGGCCAAGCTGTTCAAGCAGGTTCTCAAGAAGGATTACACTAGGCAGCAGTACGTCGAGCAGTTCACGGTGCGGATCCCAGAGAACCTGGCCAAGCTCGACCGCATCGAGAAGGTATACCGCGAGATCACTGACACGCCGGCGGAGGTCTTCAAGAACCTGTCGGCTCAGCGGCAGCGGCTGCTGGAATTGCAGAAGGCCAAGGGCGACCACGTCAGCCCGATGGACCTGTAAAAACCACTACGAAGAAACGCGGCGGCTCGATGTGAGCCGCCGCGTCTTTCTAACTACTTCGCGCACTTCTTGCTTGCCAGAATCAGTCGTCTCTACTGCCCGATGATCGGCCGCTTCCCGTGCCCGTCCCGCCGCCTGCTGCGGATGACCCCAGTGCCGTTGCGATGGCCTGGGCCTGGGTCGAAGTCAGCGAGATGCCCCTCATGGCCGATACGCTGCTGATGGCCGAAGTGATCTGCGACGCGCTGCTTCCGCGCACGCTCGATGACGCCAGAGCACGGTGACAGGAGGCACAGGTGCTCGCATACAGGCTGGCACCGTCAGTGGTTGTTGTTCCGCCGCCAGTGGTGCCGCCGCCAGTCGTTCCGCCACCCGTGCTGGACGTTCCCAGTGCGGTTGCGATGGCCTGGACTTGCGCCGCGGTCAGCGAGGAAAGGCTCCTCATGCCCGAGACGCTGCTGATGGCCGAAGTGATCTGCGACGCTGTGCGCCCACGCTTGGCGGAGGAAGCCAGCGCCCCGTGACAAGAGGCACAATCACTGGCATACAGCGTGGCCCCGTCGGTGGTTGTCGTCCCGCCACCAGTGGTCCCGCCGCCCGTGCCGGACGTTCCCAGCGCCGTGGCGATGGCTTGGATTTGCGTCGCGGTCAGCGTCGAAAGGCTCCTCATGCCCGAGACGCTGCTGATGGCCGAAGTGATCTGCGACGCCGTGCGCCCACGCTTGGCGGAGGAAGCCAGCGCCCCGTGACAAGAGGCACAATCACTGGCATACAGCGTGGCCCCGTCGGTGGTTGTCGTTCCGCCACCAGTGGTGCCGCCGCCGGTCGTCCCACTGACGCCAGTGTGGGGTGGCATCTGGCCTACACGTCCGTCGGTGTGACACACCTGGCAGTGGTTCTGCCCCAGTGGCCGATTCGTGCCCTGTAGCGCCATGACCTGCTGATTGTCAACGGCCTGCATCGAAGGATACCACGAGTGCGGGCTGTTGTGGCAGGCCGCACAGTGCAGACCGCCGTGCCCGGTGGCCTGGCGGAAGAGTTGCGTGCCCGTGTCGAACTGGCTGCCGTGGCACTGAGAGCACTTGGGCTCTTGCAGCCACGCTTGCCGGCCATTCTTCAGGCCCGTGGCCATAGCCGTCAGATCGCCGTGACAGGTATCGCACTTGGGATCGGTGCCCACCGGCCCCATGCCCGGCAGAGTGCTGCGGTTGCACTGGGTCTTGGCGCCGGGATGACAATCGTAGCAGGCCGGCTGGACCGCGATGGTGCTGTGCTTGTCGTGCATCGACTGCGATAGCGACGGCACGCCGGTCATGCCAGCCATCTTCAGGGCGTTGTCCTGGTGGCACTTGGAGCACAGCACAGGCCGGCTGGCCATGAGCGTGGTGCCGTGGGTACGGTCGTGCAGGGTCAGGATGTTCGACTCCACCGTCCCGTTGAGCCCCACTGCTGCCACCGCGCCGGGGGCGTGGCACTTCTGGCAGTTCATCTCATCGGAGGTGGGAATAACAACCTTGGCCGTGTTGCCGGCGCTGAGTTTGACCGTGGCCACCTGCAATGGATTCCACACCTTCTGATCGTTGTACGGTGTAATGGGAATTCCGCTGGCCTCGAAGATGCCGCCGGCGATCGGCACGGCCGAGCCGCTGAGCTTGTTGCCCGTCAGGCCCGTGTCCGGCGCCAGGGCCACGCCAAAGAGCTGCTGGGCGTAAGTCCAGAAGTCAATCTTGTTCGAGGACGTGGTGTTGCCGTCGATGGAATAGGTAACCGTTACTCCGCTGGTGATCACCTGCGGCTCGGCCGCCCGCCCGATGACCTGCACATGGAGGTCATTGTACGGCGGCAGAACGCATAGTTCGGCCGAGCGAGAGCTGAAGCAGTGCATGCCCAGGTCATTCCAGCCGATCATCATGTACGTGCCTGCGGCACCGGTGCTGCCAGTGCCACCTTCGCCGTCATCACTCCCGCTCGTCGTCCCGCCCGTGCCTGTGCCGCCAGTACCTGTGCTGGCCGTGCCCAAGGCCGTGGCAATAGCTTGGATTTGCGTGGAAGTCAGCGAAAGGTTCCTCATGGCCGAGATGCTGCTGATGGCCGAAGTGATCTGCGAGGCGGTGCGCCCGCGTTTGGAAGAGGAGGCAATCGCGCCGTGACACGAGGCGCAATCGCTGGCATAGAGCGTGGCCCCGTCCGTGGCGGTGGTTCCGCCGCCGGTAGTGCCGCCACCAGTGGTCGTTCCGCCCCCCGTGGTTCCGCCGCCGGTCGTCGTGCCGGACGTGCCCAAGGCCGTGGCAATGGCCTGGACTTGCGTGGAGGTCAGCGATGAAAGCCCGCGCATGCCCGAGACGCTGCTGATGGCCGAAGTGATCTGGGAGGCGCTGCGCCCGCGCTTCGAGGAGGACGCCAGGGCCCCGTGACAAGAGGCACAATCGCTGGCGTACAATGTCGCCCCGTCCGTGGCCGTGGCTCCACCCCCAGTCGTCCCCCCGCTCTGCTGGGCCGATGCCGTACACGGCCAGCCGATCACCGACCATCCCGCCAGCGCCATCAGCGCCAGCAACATCATCGTTGTCCTTCTGTTCATGACAATTGCCTTTCCATGCATACGTCAATGTTCTGATACACCCCCCTGAAAGGAGGGAAACAATGTCGGGAGACACCTCGTGCGTTCGCGGCCTGGTGGTCGTCAGATGCATCGCCCTGCGCAGGGATACACATGGCAAGAGCGAAGCGGCCAGCATGAGACAGAGGCACTATCACAGTGTGATATGATACGAAACTCCCCGGGGGTCGGATCAAGAAATCCTTCAGGCCCGAGTAGTGCTCGGCCCCGAGGCTTCGGGGACAGAACGCCAGTGGTTGTCCGTCAGAAGAGCAACGCCGAGACGCTACGTCTATAAGCAGCGCCCCAGAATGCGGTTAGGCCGGAGGCTACAGAACCATGACGACCAGGCCGTGGGCCTTGAGGCGGGTAAACAGGCCGCGACGGGTCTTCTCGTCGGGCACAATTACTTTCAGCAAGGCTGAACAATACTTCCCGCCTTTGCTGATGTTGGACGCGTCGAGTTCGTACTCCTTTCCCGCCATCACCTCGGTCACAGCCTGCTCGATGTCGTGCTGGCTGGCGCCGATTATCTTGTATTCCCACAGACAGGGGTAAGTCAGCTCAGGTTTGTCGTCTTGGCCAAAGGTCATCATTGTCTTCCTACGTTGGCTCGTGCGCGCCAGTTGCCATCGCACACGGCCAGATAAGGGCTTATAATCCTACGCGTGAGTTTACAGGACAATGCATTCATGCTCCAGGCCCTGGAGTTGGCGGCAATGGGCCGCGGCGCGGTCGAACCCAACCCGATGGTCGGCGCTGTCATCGTCAGAGATGGCGCCGTGCTGGGTGAGGGGTTCCATCACCGTTTCGGCGGGCCGCACGCGGAAGTCGAAGCCATCGCCGACGCTCGCCGGGCCGGGCATAACCTGGCCGGGGCCACCATGTACGTTACGCTGGAGCCCTGCTGCCATTACGGCAAGACGCCGCCCTGCACGCAGGCGGTCATCGCCTCGGGCGTCACCCGCGTGGTCGTGGCCATGCAGGATCCCGACGAGCGCGTGAGTGGCCAGGGCCTGGCTGAATTGCGCTCCGCCGGCATCGAGGTGGTCGCGGGCGTGCAGGAACAATCGGCCTGGCGACTGCTGGGGGCCTACATCAAGTTGCGGACAAAGCGTCGCCCCTGGGTCATCTGCAAGTGGGCCCAAAGCCTGGACGGCAAGATCGCCCCCGCCAGCCGACAGAGCAAGTGGATCACCGGCGAACTGGCCCGAGCGAGAGCCCATCAACTCCGCAGCCAGTGCCAGGGCGTATGCGTCGGTGTGGGAACCGTCCTGGCCGACGATCCCCTGCTGACCAACCGCAGCGGCGCAGGCCGACAGCCGACGCGGCTGGTGCTAGACGCAAGGCTGCGAACGCCGAGCGAGTCTCAACTTCTCCGCACTGCCGGCGAAGTGCCCCTGATCGTGGCCACGGGCCCAGGGGCTTCGCCGGCCCAGGCCGACGCCATCCAACGCGCCGGTGGTGAGGTGCTAAGACTAAATGAGCAGGCCGGCGAACTTGACCTAGGACAGCTTCTGGATGAACTGGGCCGCCGGCAGTGGACGCGTCTGCTTGTCGAAGGCGGCCAGGCTGTGCTGCGGTCATTCTTGCGGCAGCAGTTGGCGGATGAACTGGCCATCTTCATTGCCCCGTGCATGATCGGTTCTGACGGGCTGAGCGTCATGGACTGGCTTCACGCCGAGCAGATGTCGCAGGCACTCCGCCTGCCGCTTGCGGAGACCGAACGACTGGGACCCGACCTGCTGCTGCGATTCCGGTTGGATGTAATTAGCAGGGATACATGGGATGCACGGGATGAAGAGATTTGTGATTGAAAGTTTTTGATTGGGGATTGGGCCGCATCAAGCAAGCTCACTGGCGAAACTATCGCGAACAGCGCTTGCCAATCAACGCTTTCCAATCAAAGATATCCTGCATCCCTGCTGATTGTTGGAACTATGGAAAGGTACTGAGTATGCCGCTTCGACTGGCGTTTGCGGGATTTCGTCACGGGCACATTCTGAGTCTGTATGGCTTGGCCAAGTCGCATCCGGGCGTTACGGTCGTTGCCGCCTGCGAGGAGCATGCTCCTTCGCGGGTCGAGCTGGAGACCGCGGGCAAGGTGCAGTTTACGCACGCCACGTACGACGAGATGTTCGCCTCCGAGTTCGACGCCGTGGCCGTGGGCGACTACTATGGCCGGCGCGGCGAGATCATCCTGCGCAGCCTGCGCGCCGGCAAGCACGTCATTGCCGATAAGCCCGTCTGTACCAGCCTGAAGGAGCTCGACGCCATCGCCAAGCTTCTCGGGCAGGAGCATCTCTGCCTGGGCTGCCAACTGAGCCTGCGTGGCGACCGCAACTTCCTGGCCCTGCGCGAGCTGATCCGCTCCGGCCGGCTGGGCGATATCCACACCGTCAACTTCACCGGCCAGCATCCGCTGTACTTCGGCCAGCGGCCCGTGTGGTACTTCGAGCCCGGCAAGCACGGCGGAACCATCAACGACATCGGCATCCACGGCATCGACGCCATCGGCTGGCTGACGGGCCGCAAAGTAGTGTCGATCGTCTCAGCTCGCGCCTGGAACGCCCGGCTGGAACAGGCCGAACAATTCCAGGATGCCGCCCAGTTCATGCTCAAGCTGGACAACAAGGGCGGCGTGCTGGCCGACGTGTCGTATCTCGCGCCGGACTCAGTGGGCTACCAGGCCCCGCAGTATTGGCGGTACACCGTTCACGGCACTAATGGCATGGCGGAAGCGAACCTGGCCAGCGAGGGCGTGACCTACGCCACGAACGAGAGCGACCAGATGCAGCACCTCCCGCCGGCCCAGCCGACGCCTAGCAGCTACCTGGACAGCTTCCTGGCGGAGATCGCCGGCCAGACCGAGGGCCTGACGCTGACCACGCAGGAAGTCTTGGAATCCAGCCGGGTGACGCTGCTGGCCCAGCACGCGGCCGACGCGCACATGCACGATTTGAAGGTGTAAAGAGCTTGGCGACAGGAGCAGGCTTGAAACCATGCTACAGGTGCTGTAACCGTAGCACGGGCGTCTCGCCCGTGACCACCTGACGCCGGAATGAAGAAGCTCGTGGGCGAGACGCCCATGCTACGTTTGAAACTGCTTTAGTACTGTTTCCGGCCCTTGACGCGCTGCATGTCGCGGTCGTGCTCGCGTTTCTGGATGGACTCCCGTTTGTCGAAGTCACGCTTGCCCGTGGCTGCGGCGATCTCGCACTTGGCCCAGCCATCCTTGAAGTAGATAGCCAGCGGGATCAGCGTGTGCCCCTTCTGGGCGACGTGCACCTTGAGCTGCTCGATCTGGCGTTTGTGCAGCAGCAGCCGGCGGTCGCGCAGCGGGTCGTGCTGCAACTGCCCCACCGCCTGCGGATACACGGCGATATTCGCGCCGCATAAAAAGACTTGGTCGCCCCGCAGCATCGCGTACGCGCCGTCAAGGCTGGCGCTGCTGGAACGCAGGCTTTTGACTTCCGTGCCGGTTAACTCCATGCCGGCTTCGACTTTCTCAATGATGTGGTAATCGAAGTGCGCGCGGCGATTCCCGATCCGCGGCGTTCGCGGAGCCTGATCGTCCTGCTTGGCGCTCTTCTTGGCCATGCGGTCATCATACAGCCGATGGGCTCGTCTGCCCAATGGGACTTTGCCGCAACTGGTTTCATAAGCGGCTCACGTCCGCTCTCGGACGTGAGCCGCACGATGTCGCGAAATCCACAGCCGAGGGCGGCTGTGCCACGGGAACCACGGGACAAGCCGGTCATGAAACCGGTTCTAATCACATGTCTGTATTTCAATCTTCCTGGTCTTGGCCATCTCCGCCTTGGGTAGATGGATCGTCAGCACGCCGTTGGTGGTGGTGGCGCGGATCTTGTCGCGATCGATCTCATCGCTCAGGGCAAAGGCGCGGTAGTACGGCCCGGACTCAAATCCCTTGTACGTCGCGGCGAACTCCGGACCCACCGACAGCGGCGTGGGCTTGGCCTCCAGCGTCAGCACGCCCTTGTCGACCTGGATGGAGACCGAGTCCTTGTTGACGCCGGGGATTTCAGCCACCAGCACCACCTCGTTGGGCAGTTCATAGATATCGACCAGCGGGCTGAGCGCGCTGCTGTTCGGCTCGGCCGCTGCGCGATTCGTTTCAACCTGTACGGTTCTTTCGTCGGTCATGGCAATCTCCTTAGCTCGTCTTGACGTCGATCTTGCGTGGCTTGGCCGTGGCAGCCTTGGGCAGATGAATCGTCATGATGCCATCCGCCAGCTTGGCCTGAATCTTGTCGGCCTCGACTTCGTCAGGCAGCACGATGGTGCGAGTGAACTCGCCGCTGCCACGCTCGCGCCGCACATAGCGGACGTCTTGCTCGTCCGGCGGACGCTTGACCCCCTTGATCGTGAGCGTCTCGCCGGTGATGGAGATGTCGAAATCCGCAGCGCTCACTCCGGCGGCCTCGCACTGCACGACGATCTCGCCGGGCGACTCGTACACGTTGACCGGCGGATACGTGCCGCCGCCCACACGCCGGGCCTCGCCGGACCAAGGCCAGCTCAGCCGCTCCAACTCCCGTTGCAGGCTGCGCAGCCCCACGAACGGATCGAAACTGGTTCCCAGACGGAATATGGCCATGTTCGTCTCCTTCCTTGACAAAACATTGTAGGGGTAGGCCAACCAAGCCAGTTGCAACGGCCATGCCATTGATGGTGAACGATGCACCCTCGTGTCAGTCAAGAAGTTGCGGGCTCATCAGCCGTTGGCCGCCGCTGCCTGTTGATTCCACAGGCGGTGCCATGGCCTGCAATTATGGCAGGGTCTATGACGATAACACCTATGTTCGGCCACGGCAAGGCCAAACGCATCGTCGCGGAGTGATCGACCCTAACAGGTTCCAAATTACACTTGCATCATCGCCCGGGCGTCCGCAAGATAGCAGCCATGGACGCCCGGGCTTTTTTGCGCGAAGTGACCACTGACCGCCGGTATCGCGGCCAAGTCGTTCACGTGCGCGAGTTGCCGCCGCGAGATGCCCAGTACGCCCAGCCGGCCGAGCCGCTGCCGCAGCCCGTCGCGTCGCACCTGCAGCGTCAGGGCATCGGCCAGCTTTACCGCCACCAGGCTGACGCCGTCGATGCCGTGCGGGACGGCAAGGACGTCGTCATCGTCACCGGCACGGCCTCGGGCAAGACGCTCTGCTACAACATCCCCGTCGTCAGCGCCCTGATCGAGAACCCATCGGCGCGGGCACTGTACATCTTCCCCACCAAGGCGCTGGCACAGGACCAGTTGGGCCACCTGCAGAAATGGGCGGCCGATGATGAGATTCGCGAGGCCCTCCGGCCCGCCGTGTACGATGGCGACACGCCCTCGCACAACCGCACGAAAATTCGCTCGTCGGCATCAGTCATTCTCACCAACCCTGACATGCTGCACGTGGGCATCCTGCCGTATCACGGCAAGTGGCATCAGTTCCTGCGGAACCTGCGGTACATCGTGCTGGACGAGGTGCACACGTATCGCGGCATCTTCGGCAGTCACGTGGCCAACGTGCTGCGACGGCTCGAGCGGCTGTGTCGGCACTACGGCTCGAACCCGCAGATCATCTGCTGTTCAGCCACCATCGCCAACCCGCTGGAGTTGACGGGCAAGCTTACCGGCAGGGAGATGACGCTGATCGACCGCGACGGCGCGCCGCGCGGGCGGAAGTATTTCGTGCTCTGGAACCCGCCGTACATCGACGCCGGCGAGAACATCGCCCGCCGCTCCGCCAACGTCGAGGCCGTCGAGCTGCTGTGCGACCTGGTGCAGCGGAAGGCGCAGACCATCGTCTTTTCCAAAGCCCGCATCGTGGCCGAATTGGTTTACAAGTACGCCACCGACGCGCTGCGGCGGCACCCGGACCTGGCCAAGAAGATTCGCCCGTACCGCGGCGGGTATCTGCCGGCTGAACGGCGGGAGATCGAGCAGCAGCTCTTTCAAGGCAAGCTGCTGGCGGTGTCCGCCACCAACGCCCTGGAACTGGGCATCGACGTCGGCAGCTTGGACGCGGCCATTCTGGTGGGGTTTCCCGGCACGATTTGCTCGACCTGGCAGCAAGCTGGCCGGGCTGGCCGCTCGGGTTCCGACAGCATCGTGTTTCTGCTGGCGTACAACGACCCGATCGATCAGTACCTCATGCGGCATCCCGAGTACTTCTTCGGCGTGCCGCACGAGAACGCCGTCATCGACCCGCAAAACCCATTCATCCTGTCAGGCCAGCTCGCCTGTGCATGCTTTGAAAAACCGCTGTCGCAGGAAGACGAAGTGTACTTCGGCCCGCAGTTGGAGGACCTGGCCGCCGATCTCGAGCAGGAAGGCCAGGTCCACAGCATCGATGGCAAGCGCTACTGGCGTCAGGCCGAGCAGCCCTCGGCCCAGGTCGATCTGCGGACGATCTCGCAGGACACGTACGCCATCGTCGATATTTCACAGAACCATCGCACCATCGGCCAGGTGGATTCGATCTCGGCGCCCGAGCTGGTCTATCCCGAAGCGATCTACCTGCACGAGGCCGTGCCGTACATCGTGCGGCAGTTGGACACGCAGGCCAAGATCGCGCTGGTCGAGCCTTGCGAGGTGGACTATTACACCCAGCCGGTGCTGGCCAACCAGTGTCGCATCATCGAGCAGCGCCAGGAGAAGCCCTACCGCGACGGCCGGTTGTGCTATGGCGACCTGGACGTGACGTGGCAGACGACCGCCTTTCGCAAGATCCGCTATTACAGCATGGAACTCATCGGCCAAGCGGCGCTGGACCTGCCGGCCCAGACGCTCTCGACCACGGGCATGTGGTTCGCCCCATCTGAGCCGATGCGCCAGCAGCTTGGCCAGGCTGGACACAACCCGGTCGACGCGATGGTGGGCGTGCGGAACCTCATGCTGGCCGCCCTTCCGAGCCTGGCCATGTGCGACCGCCGCGACATCTCCGGCCAGGTGGATTCGTCCAATCTCGGCACGCCGGCCATGTTCGTCTACGACCGCTACAACGGCGGCGTGGGGTTCGCATATCGCGGCTTCGATCTGATCGAGGAATGGCTCAAGCTCTGCTGGAACATGGTCAGCGAATGCCCGTGCGAAAGCGGCTGCCCAAGTTGCGTGGGCCTGGCCAACCTCCGGCCGCCGCTGCATCAAGACCCCGACCTGGGCGCCGGCTACCCCGTGCCCGACAAAGCGGCTGCCACTGCGCTGCTAAAGGCGTTGCTGAGCGACTGACCGGCCGCTGGCAAGCCATCGCCAGTGCAACACGATGAGAACGCCGGCCGACTTGCTAGAATGGCCGTCATGGCGTTATCGGAGTCCAGGCGAAGAAAGCTCGAGATGCTCACGCGTTGCTTGGCCGGCGGAAAGGTCAAGGACGCGCAGGCGGTAATCGACGCTCTGCACACCCCATCACGCGTGACGGGCCCCGCATTGCCGGTGCAATTGGCCCAGGCAGCGCCGGGGATCGAGCAGCACAACGCCGCGGGCACGTACTGGCTCATTCGCCGGCCGCTGCTTGAAGTCAGCGCCGAACTTGCCGGCTTTCCTCGTGAATACGCCGCCATCCTGCGCGGCTCTCGGCAGCGCTTCGATGAATTGAAGGCCTCGCCCGCGCTGTGCCACATTGCCAACGGCCTGCCGGATGGCCCGCTGTTCATGGACATCGAGACATGCGGCCTGGCCGGCTGCAGCATCTTTCTCGTGGGCCTCATGAGCTTCCAGGGCGACGAACTCATGTTCGAGCAATTGCTGGCGAGGCACTACGGCGAAGAGCGGGCGATTTTGGCGGAATTCGCCGACCGCCTGGCCGGCTCGGCCACGCTGGTCACCTTCAACGGCAAGGCGTTCGACATGAACAGCCTGCGTGACCGCGGCGCATTTCACGGCGTCGATCTTGGCTTCACGCCGCCCCACTGCGACCTGCTGCACGAGTCGCGCCGGCTGTGGAAAGGCCAGGTTCCCAACTGCAAACTGCAAACGCTTGAGCAGTTCTTCTGCCGGCGGCGGCGCGTGGGCGATATCCCCGGCCGAGACATTCCCGACGCGTACCACCGCTTTGTTTCGGGCGGCGATGCCCGCGAAATGACAATGATACTGCACCATAATCTGCTGGACCTTCTTACCATGGCGCAACTGCTCTGCGCCGCGTTATCGGGCGAGCAGCCCGACTTGTCCGCGTAGCGCTGATTGCCCGGTTTTTTTCACCAGGATCGTGCAGATGTGCTACAATCCGGCTATCAGAAATCCTGGCCTAGGAGGCGTTGAAATGGAAGAGACAGCCCTTCGCAGCCGTGTCTTGGAACTTATCGAATCGCTCAGTGCCCATCCGGCCGATCAGCCTCGTGCCTCGCAGGCGTATGCCTCTGAACACGCCAATCTCCACGCCACGCGAAGCACCGAAGACCTGCTCGACCAGTTGCGGCTACAGGTGAAGTACAACCTGTTCGACCTTGAGGCCACACGGCGCGAGAATCGGTATCTACGCACCATGCTGGAACGTCGCAGCAATACCGGTGGCGAAACCGGCGGCGAGTCCGGCGGCGAACAATTCTGACGCTATAGTGCGGCATGGCGGCCGACCCGATACAGCATCGTCTCGATGAATCCCAGGCCCTGGGCCTGTTCTCCCTGGACCTGCACGAATTGGGCCGCCGGGCCGATGCGTTCCGCCGCCGTCTGCACGGCAACAGGGCCTACTACGTCGTCAATCGGCACATCCACTACACCAATCTTTGCGCCCTGAAGTGCAAGATTTGCACCTTTGGCCATGCCCCTGGCCAAGCGGGCGTCTACGAGCGAAGCGTCGAGCAGATTGCGCAGGACGCGTCGGCAGCGGCCGATGGCGGCGCCAGCCAGATCCACCTGACGGGCGGCCTGCACCCATCCTGGCGCATCGAACGCTACGAGCAGATGCTCCGGGCAATTCGACAGGCAGCACCCGGGCTGCACATCAAGGCCTTCACAGCCTGCGAGATTCAGCACATTGCTGCCCTGAGCACATTGACAATCGAGGCCGTGCTGGAGCGTCTGATCGAAGCCGGGCTGGGCTCGCTGCCCGGCGGTGGCGCGGAAATCCTGGATGATTCCATTCGACGCGAACTCTTCCCCGGCAAGATCTCATCCCAAGAGTGGCTGGACGTCCACCGCATGGCCCATCTCCGGGGCCTGCCGACCAACGCGACCATGCTGTATGGCCACGGCGAACGTTCCGAGCACCGCATCCGTCATCTGATGCTCCTGCGACAACTCCAGGACGAGACGGGCGGATTCGAGGCCTTTGTACCGCTGGCGTTCATTTCACCACCTGATGGCAGGTTCCCACCTGGCCCCTGGGGGGTAGATGATCTGCGCGTGATCGCGGCCTCGCGGCTGGTGCTGGACAACTTTCCCCACATCAAGGCCTTCTGGGCGATGCAATCACTGGCGGTTTCCAGCGTCGCGTTGCATTTCGGGGCCGACGACATCCACGCGGCGATAGCGTCCTACGATATCGTCGCCCGCCCCGGCCAGCCCAGCCAAGCCCTGTCCCAGCCGCAACTTGTAGCGGCCATTCGGGCCGCCGGCTTCGAGCCTTGCCGATGCGATGGCACCTATAGTACGCCGCGCGCCGCCACCGCCCACAAGTAGTGGTGCATGGGCCAGAACGACTTGCAGAAAGCCTGTAGAGAAGCTTTGCCCCCAGCCGATAGCTCACACCAGATATGGGGCCTGCGCTCTGTGCCGGCCCAAGAGAATGCAGCACGAAGAAAGAACGAAAAATCGATTAAAGATAACCTTGACGTTCGGGCGATGTTAGGACTATAACCTAACAGATGCCAAATGGATTGGCCAGCCGATGTGGGCTGGAGTTGTCGGTTTGGACAGAAAGGATGGAGCCACATGATGAAACTGCCACTTTGCCAGTTCGGACCAGGCGGAGAGTACGTGCAGACGTACCCGGAACCCGCGCAGCCGATGGCATCCTGGATGGCATGGGATGCGATAGGCATGCACGTCCGCCCGGCCTGCAATGCCGAGCCGGAACTCGTGTGCATCGGCCAGACCGGCATTCGCTACGTGCGGCGGATTGTCGCACCCGTAGCCCAGCCCAGCCGGCGCGTGCCGGCCAAGGCGATTCTCGTCCCGCGCGTTAACCGTCGGAACCTGGTCATTCGCATGCCGATGACCGTCGATTCACGCCACAAGCAATGCCTCAACAACAGGCAGGAGGTTGCCAGTGAAGGCCATCACACCACGCCAGATGGACATCCTTCGCTTCATCCGGCAGTACCGGGAGAAGTTCGGTTACTCGCCGACCATGCAGGAGATCGGCGATGCACTGCAATTGAGCAAAGTCACGGTGTTCGAGCACGTCGGCGCCCTCGAAAAAAAGGGTTTGGTGCTGCGCGGCGATCGGCACAAGGCTCGCTCTTTGCAGCTGTCGGATGACGTCGAGTTTCCAGAGGATCAGCACAAGGCCACGCGCATCCCGCTGGCCGGCAGAATTGCGGCTGGCTCGCCCATCGAGGCGATTGAGCAGAGCGAGTCGGTCGATCTGGAAGAACTGTTCGCCGGCGAGGGCAAGAACTTCTGCCTTGAAGTAACCGGCGACAGCATGATCGAGGACCATATTCGCGATGGCGATTACGTCATCTGCGAGAAACGGTCGCAGGCCCGTAATGGCGAGACGGTGGTCGCCCTGCTGGATTCAGGCGAAGCCACACTGAAGCGTTTCTACCGCGAAAAGGGCAGGATCCGCCTTCAGCCGGCAAACGCGGCCTACGAGCCGATCATCGTCGACAACGTCCGCATCCAAGGTGTGGTGGTCGGCGTCGTCCGTAAACTGTAGCCCGACATGCCTTCGTGAGAGAATGAAAAGGGCCGGGAAGCCTAGCTTCCCGGCCCTTCTTCTTAAACTCAGGTTCTCTCGGCTCACAGGCCCCGCAATGGAAGCGGGGCTAATCCGGCATCGGCGAAAACTGGCTCTTGCCCACGCTGCACTCGGGGCATTCCCAATTGGCCGGCACATCTTCCCATGCCGTCCCGGGCGCCACGCCGTTGGCCGGATCGCCCTTGGCAGGATCGTAGATCCAGCCACACACATCGCAAATATATCGCTTCATGCGGCTCCTGTCGTTTTGCTGAGGTTCATCGCAGTGCTGCCGTCGCCTGGCGGGCTGCGTCCAGTACGGCGTCGTAATCGGGTTCGTTAGTGACTTCGGGCACGATCTGGATATGCCGGATCGTATCGTTCTGGTCAACCACGAAAACGGTCCGGGCCAGCAGGCCGAGTTCCTTGATCAGCACGCCGTACGCCAGGCCGAAGCTTCGCTGCTTGTAGTCCGAGAGCAGGTGCGTCTCCTTGATGCTGGACTCATCGGCCCACCGCTTCTGGGCGAAGGGCAGGTCCATGCTGATCGCCAGCATGACCACCTCTGGCCCCAGCTTGGCGGCCTCCTGCTCAAACCGCCGCGTCTCGATGCTGCACACGCTGGTGTCCAGCGACGGCACGGCCGAGATGATACGCACGCGCCCGGCGAAGCTCGACAACTGCACGTCCTGCAGCTTGGTATCTGCCACCGTCGCTTCGGGAGCGGCATCGCCAACCTTCAGCGCAGGCCCCAGCAGCGTCAGGGGATTGCCGTGAAACGTGGTCAACCCTGTTCGTTCTTTCATGTGCGGCTCCTTCCAGATGTTATATCGGCGTTGCCGGTGGCGTCCTTTGGACCTCAGCCAAGTATAGCCTTCAGGTCCGCCTGGGCTGTGGTAATGGGCATAATGTTGTAGTTCTTGACCAGCACGTCCAGCACGGCCGGGGTCACAAAGGCCGGCAGGCTGGGTCCCAGCCGGATGTTGCGAACGCCCAGGTGCAGCAGCGTCAGCAGAATGCACACGGCCTTCTGCTCATACCAGGAGAGCACCATCGACAGCGGCAGGTGGTTCACGTCGGTGCCGAAGGCATTGGCCAACGCCAGAGCGATGCGAATGGCCGAGTAGGCGTCGTTGCACTGGCCGATGTCCAGCAGCCGCGGGATGCCGCCGATCGTGCCGAAATCGAGCTTGTTGAAGCGGTACTTGCCGCACGCCAGCGTCAGGATCACGCAGTCGTTGGGCACCTGCTCCGCCAGCTCGGTGTAGTAGTTCCGGCCTGGCTTGGCGCCGTCGCAGCCGCCGATCAGGAAGAAGTGCCGAATCGCCCCGCTCTTGACGGCATCGATCACCTTGTCCGCCACGCCCAGCACCGCGTCATGACCAAACCCGGTCAGGATGCTCTTCTCGGGCTCATCCTTCTCAAAGCCCGGCGCCGCCAGAGCGGCTTCGATCACCGGTGCGAAATTGCCGTCGCTGATATGTCGCACCCCCGGCCAGGCCACCACGCCGCTGGTGAAGAGCCGTCCCTTGTAGTCATCGGATGGCTTCTGAATGCAGTTGGTGGTCATGAGGATCGCGCCGGGCAAGGCCAGGAACTCTTTCTTCTGATCCTGCCACGCCCCGCCATAGTTGCCCACCAGGTGCTTGTACTTCTTTAAGCCCGGATACCCATGCGCCGGCAACATCTCGCCGTGCGTGTAGACGTTGATGCCCTTGCCTTCGGTCTGCTTGAGCAGTTCTTCCAGGTCCTTCAGGTCGTGGCCCGAGACCACGATGGCCTTGCCCTTGACGGGAGTTACGCGGACGCTCGAGGGCGCCGGCTGGCCGTACGCACCCGTGTTGGCCTCATCCAGCAGTTCCATCACGCGCAGGTTCACCTCGCCGACCTTCAGCACCGCCGGCAGGAGTTCCTCGACCGTCAGGCTTGGACGGGTGAGGAAATCCAGCGCCTCGTGGAAGTAGGCGTACACCTTGTCGTCGTGCTTGCCGAGGATCTGAGCGTGGTCCGCATACGCGGCCGTGCCCTTCAGGCCATAGAGCACCAGCTCCCGCAGGCCTGTAACCGTATCGCCCTCGCGGGACATTCGATCTTGAATGCCCACGGCTTGCCCCTGCGCGACCAGCCCGGCCAGGTCCGCCGCCGGCAGCCATGCAGCCGGTCCGTCCAGATCCGCCGCAGCCTTGCCCTGCTTGAGCATCGCCCCGCGATACAGTGCCTTGGCCCGCTCCTTTACGTCGGCGGCTTGACGCAAGGTCTTTTCCAACCTGGCGACGTCGAAGCTCACGTTCGTGACGGTCGTGAACAGCGCCTCGATCACGAAGACATCGACCTGGCGGTCGCGCGCCCCGAGCCCGCCGGCCCGATGCGCGTACATCGCGATGCCCTTGACGGCCTCGACGATGAGGTCCTGCAGCGCCGCGACCTGCGCGTCTTTCCCGCATACGCCCATGGCCGTGCAGCCCGTGCCCTTGGCGGCCTGTTCACACTGGTAACAGAACATGCTCATCTGCTAGCTCCTTCGCCCATTGGGCAGTTAAGTTTGCTGGTCTGACAGAATAGCGCCGCGAATCCCGACCGTCACGTCGCGTAGAACGATGCCGCTCTTTCCCGATTGTTCGATGGCCGTTCGGACGGCCAGCACGATCCCGTTGCAGCACGGGACTTCCATGTGCGCCACCGTGATGGATCGAACGTTGTTGGATTTTAGGATGGCCGTCAGCTTCTCGGCGTAAAAGGCCGCATTATCAAGCTTAGGACAGCCGACCAGGACGACCTTGCCCGCCAGCAATTGTTCGTGGAAGTTGGCCAGCGCGTACGGCACGCAATCGGCGGAAATCAACAGGTCGGCGGCGTCATAGAAGGGCGCCTGCACCGGCGCGAGCATCAACTGCACCGGCCAGTTGCCCAAGCGGCTGGGCTTGGAAGCTGCGTCCGCAGGCCCCGCGTGCGACG
Organism: uncultured Planctomycetota bacterium; assembly: GCA_903892515.1. Classification (GTDB taxonomy): domain Bacteria; phylum Planctomycetota; class Phycisphaerae; order SM23-33; family SM23-33; genus CAITIS01. The sequence goes on from CAITIS010000067.1 coordinate 29,285, forward strand.
CCCCGCCATCGCCCATCAAGGCCATCGCCCTGCTGCCCGGACAGCCAGCATGGTGCTGATGCCCCGCGTGTCCGGCCGCTTGCGGCATCGCCGGCGCAGTCGCGGCCCCCATGTGCTTATTCATGGCCTGCTCGTCGAACTCGTCGGCGTCGCGGACCTCGATCGTCAGCGCCCCCTGCGGGCACTCGCCGATGCACGCGCCCAGGCCGTCACAGTACACCTCGCTCACCAGTCGAGCCTTGCCGTCGATGATCTTCAGAGCCCCTTCGGCACAGGCGATAGCGCACTGCCCGCAGCCGTTGCACTTGTCCTCATCAATGCGAATGATCTTGCGCTGCATGTTCTTCTCCATAAAGACCGGCCAGGTCCGACAGATGGGTGGTCGACAAATGCCGGCGGACCTGCTCATCAACTGACGCCACAAGCTTGCCCAGTACGCAGTCCGCTCCGGTGCAGACGCGTTTGCCCAGCAGACAGCCGGGCGGCTGGAGCGGCCCTTCAATGGCCTCGTACACCTCCAGAAGCGTCACGTCCTGGGGCTTTCGCTGGAGCCGGAAGCCACCCTTGGGCCCGCGAACCGAATCCACCAGCCCGACGTGCCCCAACCGGCCCAGCACTTTGGCCAAGTGGGCTTGGCTGACGCCCAGTCGCTGGGCGATGTGGCTGGCAGACACAAGCTCCTCGCTCGCCGCCAGCAACACGGCCGTGTGCAGTGCCAGAGAGGCCGCCTCGGAGACTCTTAGTAGGTTCGTCGTCATGCCTGATCCACTTTCGAGTATTGCAGTACTACAATACCGCTATCTTCTGGTTCGGCAAGAATTCTTTCAAAAATAGCTTCCGGCCATCCAATCGCCATGACGTCCACGGCCTACGCGGCGTGCATCGGCTGGGGTGAACTGCCCGCCGGCCAGGATGCCGCCGGCGGACTGTGGGACGTGCTGATGGTCATGAAGAACGCGATTGCCAAGCTGCCGCCCGGCAGCGACCGCATCTTCTTCTACGTAAGCGTCTTTGACGGCAGCAAGCACAACCTCGTCAAGCTCTGGGCGCTCTGCGGCCCGGGCGATTAGGGCGAGCCGGTGATAACCATGCTCCAAGGTGAGGATTGACCATCACAACAGCAGAGCACAGGCACGTTCTCTGGCACGTCGGTGCCGATCTCACCAGATTCGGCTACTGCGCATTCTTCTGCCAGACAGATACGTGTACCGTGCTATCTTTGGTGAATGGCTCGCGCTTCCAGCCGCCCCATCGCTCCCGCAGCGTCAACCCGGCAAGCCGAGCCATGAGGTCGAGTTCCGACGGCCAAACGTAGCGAAATGGCAGCGAGCTGACTTCACCCTTTCCGTCGCTCAGCGAGCAGTAATGCGATATCAGGCCCTGCGAGACGACATCATACTCGTCGAAGCCGAGATAGGACGGGCTCACGTGGTATACCCGGACTGTCTCGCCGGCAGGCAGCCGCTGAAGCGCCGGGATCATCACCTCGATAACGAAGCACCCGCCCGGAACAAGGTGGGCGGCCGCGTTCTGGAAGCACGCGACCTGCTCATCTTGGGTCGTCAGGTTCATGATGGTATTGAACACGAGGTAAACGAGCGAGAATTGCCGCTGAACGGTCGTCGTAGCGAAACTGCCGATGGTCGTTTCGATGTCCCCTCCACCCCGCTTGGCACGAAGACGGGCGACCATGGCCGTCGAAAGATCGATCCCATGCACTGGCACGCCGCGCTGTGCCAGTGGCAGAGCGATACGCCCCGTCCCGATGCCGAATTCCAGGGCCGCCCCTCGGCCGGCGGCGGCAGCCAGAAAATCGACCACTGGATCGACCGTCTCGGGCTTGAACATGTCTGAGGAATCGTAGCTGGCAGCGATCTCTTCACCGAAGCGGTCGGGCGGCATTTTGAACGCGCCTGGATTCATGGCTTTCTCCTGTTTGCCACCTGGGCATGTATTCATCGCATCAAGAACGAAAGAATAGTTGACAATGTCTGACGATACAACCGGCGAGCCTATCCTCGCCATGGATGATTCGATGTTGAACACGATCCGTAACCGCCGCTCCGCCGGCGAAAGCCTTGACGCCTTGCTGCGACTTGGCCCAGAAGGAGTTTGGCGGCGAGCATGCCGGCCGAGACGATCTGGCTGGATCGGCTGGAGGCCTTCTCTTGCCGTGCAGGAGCGTCTCTTGGGCTACCGGCCTGAGCGACCGCGTATAATGTTGCGTTGGTGCAGCAACTTTTGGAGGCCGCAAGGCTTATGAGCGAAGAGCCCATCTCATTCCGCAAGCTCTCGGGCAGCGGCAACGATTTCATCTGCCTGGACAACCGCCTCGGCCAGTTTGAGCCGCTGGTGACCTCCGGGCGGATCGACCGCTTCGTGCGAGTGCTGTGTCGCCGCGGGCTGGGCGCGGGGGCCGATGGCGTGATCCTCGCCAGCCCCACCGACCTGCTGCCAGGCCTGGTGCTCCTGGCCCGCTTCTACGACGCCGACGGCACCGAGGCGGCCCTGTGCGGCAACGGCACGGCCTGCTTTGTTCGCTGGGCCCTCGACGCCGGCTGGTCGGGCCAAGATGAGGAGGTCCGCGCCTTGACCTCCGCGGGCGTGGTTCATGGCCGGCGGATCGATGATCGCTATGTCCGCGTCTGCCTGCCCTCGCCCGAAGACGTCCGGCTTGGCCTGAGCGTGCAGACGGGCGAGCGAACATGGCAGTGCGATTACATCACCGTCGGCGTGCCGCATCTTGTTACGTTCGTGGATAACGTGGAGCAGATCGAAGTAAGTCACTGGGGAAGGCTGCTCCGCCAGCATCCCATGTTTGCCCCGGGCGGCGTGAACGCGAATTTCGTACAGGTGCTGGCACCGGGCCGGTTGGCAGTCAGGACCTTCGAGTTCGGCGTGGAGGACGAAACGCTCTCCTGCGGCACGGGCTCTGCCGCTTCGGCCATCCTGGCGACCATCCGCTTCCACTGGTCCAGCACGTTTATGTGTGCCGTCGAGCCCGTGCGCATTCGTGCCCGCAGCGGCGACGAGTTACGCATCTACTTCACGCTGAAAGGCGAGCAGGCGTCCGACCTGTGCTTAGAGACGGTGGTCAGGCCCGTGTACGACGCGACGCTGTCGGCGGAACTGACCCGAGCCGCACTGGGGCAAGACGATGGCGGCGCAGGCTGACATGTTCAGCATCGACCAGAACAGCCACAGTCTCTGGGACGCCCTGCCCAAGGTTCAGGCCCTGGCCGGCAAAGGCATCGCGGTCCGCCACTTTGTCGAGGACGTGGACACCGCCTTCACCGCCATGGGCGCCGGCGTGGGCGGAAAGCTCTCACTGGCACGCGAGCGATTCTACCGCAGCGGCGGGGCCGACTGGGGCGCCGCCCTCTTCTACACCGAATTCTTCGGCCGGCAAGCGGTGGATATCCGGCAGTGGGAAATCTACACCGGCCTGGCGACCGCGGCGCTGGCCAAGAAACTGGATGTCAGCGTCGCTGCCCTGTTCGATGAGTTCTCACCCGGCGATAACTGGCAACTCATCGGTCCCAGCTATGTGCAAGACTACGATCATCATCGCGTCATCGCCGACTTGTCCGTGGCCGAGACGGCGGAGTTTCTGCGGCAGATACTCCTGATCGCCCAGCAGGACATGCTCAAGGCCTTCCCCGCATCCGCGAGCCAGCAACGCGTGCGGGAGTTTTTCACGCAAGAGTCCGCACGGGTCGATGCGCTCATCGCCAAGCATGCTGGCGGCCCGCTCGTGAACGTCTACCAGGATTGGATGGGGCAATACGCCCCCACGGTGCAGGTCGGTCTCGCCTCCACGCTGTTCGCTCTGGGTGACGACCCGCTCTTGCGACTGTTTCTGGGTGATTATGGTCGACTTGCCGCGCTGTACAATGAGGCGCTGCGCGAAAGCCATGTCGGCCTGAACAGCCTGGATGTCCAGATCGGCGAACTGCCCTTCTTCGCCGTCAGGCCGTTCCAGGGCCACTGCGTCCGCGTCGGCATGTACTGCCGTGATGGAAGGCTCATCGTCGGCGAAGATGAGTTTCGCATCGGCGAGTCGCTGCTGGATGACCTGGCCAGGGCGGGCGTCACGTGCATCTGCGGCAAGGCCGTGGTGCTGGTCATTCAAGCCCGGCTGGGCGCGGGCCGGAGTGGCTTGGCGCTGCCCTATCGAGGCTCGATCTATCTGGGGGCCTCGCACCGTTTCGTGGTCAAGCTGCAACAGAACGCTCTGCTGGGCGAGCCGCTGCATCCGATCGTGCGCGTCCGCCTGCGATTTCTCGACCGGCTGTCTGAGGTCGATTCGGTGATCCGCCTGCCGGCCTATCTGGCCGACGCGGCCGGGAAGTCGGAGATGCCCGCGCGCGAGTTCTCACAAATCTGGCACGAACTGGCTCACTCAGCCCAGCAGGAATTGCAGGCCTTTCGTCAAGCCGGCGGCATGGAGAAGTGGCAACAGAGCGCCCTGCCCGATCTGTGGCGCAAGGACCAGCAGTTGAGCTTACGCCGTCGCGAAATGGCCAAACAGGATCCCAAGTCCGCAGCCATTCGCGAACTGTGGCAGGAAAACCGCGCCGTGCAGGTGGAGATGCTGTGGGCCGCCATCCGGCATATCGCCCGCCAGGAGCAGGTGGCCAATCTCGACTATTGGGACAGCCGCGGGGCCATCTATCCTTGGGCGCTGGCCCTGAGCGGCGAAGACTTTTACCGTAGCGTGCTTCAGCAGGCCGAGGTATATGAGGAAGGGCCGGAGGCTGAGCCCGCCACGCTAGAGCGGTTGCCATAACTTCTTTCCGCGCGCGGCGGGTCTCCTGACCCGCCGCGGTGCCTGTCGTTAGGCGGTGGTGGGGCAGGAGACCCACCACCCTCCAGGAAAAGACTTTTGGCAACCGCGCTAGGCCTTTGACGCCTCGTGCACGGCCTGGAAGTAGACCCGGTAGTTCTCGACCACCTCAGGCCTCAGCGGGTATTCAAACGGCGCCGATGTCGGCAGCATCACGAACCCGCCGCCCGGGGTCGCCACGTTTAGAATCTCGCGCATCCGTCGCGCCAGGGCGTCGGGCTGCAGCAGCTCCAGCTCGCTCGCCTGAATGCCGCCCATCAGGCACATCTTCGAGCCGAGCTTCTCCTTCACCTGCCGCATGGTGACGTTCGCGGTCGAGGCCGGCAGCACTTCCAATGGCTCCAGCGCCGTCGGGGCCAGATCTAGCAGGTAGTCCAGCAGTTCAGCCATATTTCCATGGCAATGAATGATCGCGAAGTTGCCCGATTCCTTTATGATCCGAATCGGCTCGGCGTCGAAGCGCGTGACGAGCTTCTCGAAGTACTTGCGTGGGTTCAACAGCGGCGCGCCGGCGTACTCGGGCCCCCAGAAGCGAATACCGACATTGCGAACCTTGGCACAGAGCTTCTTCAGCCCGCGGTTGATCCGCTCGGACATGACGCCGAGCATTTCCAGAATCAGGCCTTCGTCCTCCATCAGCGTCATCGCGAAGGCGTCGAAATGAAACATGCCGCAGATCAGCCCCAGCGCATCGCCCGGGCCATACCACACCAGGCCCTGCTCGCCGACCTTCTCCTGCATCTGCAGGATAGGCGTCGGGTCGGGATCGACCTGCTGGGATTGAAGTGAAAGCCACTTCCGGCAATCCTCGGGGCTCTCCAGCCAGGGCTTGACCCGCCACCAGGTGATGTTCCCGGCATCGCGACGCAAGACCGTGGTCAGCGGCCCTTCGGGAGTCGCAATGGTTGCCGTCGAGGTTTGGCTCTCGTCGAACCGTTCACTACCCTGGGTGACCACGTTCTGGTCCTGCATGGAGGTGCCGATATCCACGCCGACGTGAACGATGCATTCGCCCAGCTGCCGCTGCATGTCGCGCAAGGCGGTGTAGTTGGCGTCATCGGCCGGGCGGCGGTCGTCAAAGTGCGAAAACTCATACAGCGTGACGGGAATCCGGTCAGGCGTTCCTCCGCCCAGGGCGGTCAGCAATCTTTGTCGCGGGGTCATAGTGGTATCTCCAGTTCGCATGATTACTAACGGCCGTAAGGGCCTGGAGCAAGAGAATCTCCGGCTCGACGGGCATCATAGATTATCTGACCCGAAAGGCTCTTGCGTTCGTCGGGGCGGGTCATATAATGGCTTTTCTTTGCCAGTCCGTTGGGGCCGGCAGCTTTGGAGAATGAGAGCGAGAGATGGCACATAAGAGAAAGAATGGCAAGTTTGGCTGGCGGACAAAGAAGGCCAATCACGGCGTCAAGCCGGAGAAGGGCAAGGAAAAGAGCCGGTTTGCACGCGACTTCCGGCGGAAGAGGAAGCTCGTTCCGTAACGAGTCGGCTGTTGAACGAATCAGGTTTTCCCGCGGCCAGGCAATCGCTTGGCCGCTTTGCTGCGCTCAAAATCGACTCGTTCCCGGCCCGCGTGCTTCTTGAAGGGCCCAGCCTGGGCGGCGCGTGAGAAGACATGGGCAGTCTCAGCTTCGGCAAGGCTGCCTTGCGAAACTTACCGGCTTGCCAGCATTCGCTCCAGCGACTCCACCTGGCGCTGCGTGAATGGCATGGCATGGGCCGGTGAGAAGCCCTGCATTCCCAGCCGGCGCCACAGGGCAAGACGAAGTTCCTTCAAGCCCGCCAGGCTCTCGACCGACACAGCCAATTCGTACCGCGCCGCAACGATGTCCACTTTGCTCGACACCGGCAACGCATGGGGCAAGGCCAATAACCCCGTAATGAGCCGCTCTTCCGCCGGCCCCGCTTCCGCCACGAGCACAATCACCACGTCGGCCTGCCGCACCCGCTGCCACGCCCGAAGAATCGACTGTCTGTCGATATCGCCTGTCACCTGTTCCAGCAAGCCGGCTGTGTCGGTCAGCCAGACGGGCAGGCCATCGAGATCGACGAGTTCGCGAACCCAGTCGCGCGTCGTCCCGGCCGTGGGCGAGACAATCGACACCTGCCGACCAGCCAGCGCGTTGGCCAGGGAACTCTTGCCCGCATTCACCGCACCGGCGATTACGACCTCGGATGGTTCCAGCAGCCGCCGCATCATCGGCCAGCGTGCCAGCGCCGCCTGCAAATCCTGCGCGTCAGGCTCGTGTGCAAGTAAGGCTGAAAGTCCGCCCGACCATTGATTCGTGATGGCCGATACCGCCAAGGCCGTCCGTGCTGTGGGCAGCGTATCGATCATCTCCCGGGCGATTTCGCTGTTGTTGAAGTGCGGATGCGTTAAGCCCATCGCCGAATCGCCCAGTTGAGGCGAGTCGATCTGACAGCCGAAATCCTTGAGCAGCGTCAGCACGGCCCGCGCCACCTGCGGCCCGCCGTGAATGTTGATCTCGAAGAAATCGTCGGCAATGGCCGTCACGATGGCCTCATCGATCCGGCGGTCGCCCTGGACGATCCAGCCGAGCGAAAGTTTGCCCTGCGTTGTTGCATCAGTAGGCGGGCACTCAGAAGATGGCGGCGTGGCGGTGGCAGCAGCCGTTCGGGACGGCTGCGCTAGAAAGATTTGTGAGAGCACTGTGCCGGCGGCGGGACCATGCAGGGCGATCACCGCGATGCCGCCACGCGATGGCGCCGTCAGCAGCCGGGCTGTGGTCGGCGCGGTCACTGTCGCAGGAACATCTGGTAGGCCAGGCCCACGCCCATCAGGCAAAGATCGGGCACGATGGCATGGACGATGTCATAGTCCTTGCACACCAGTTCGGCGTCGCCGCCCGTGACCAGCAGCGGCGGCCATTGCCCCAGCTTGGTGGCGTAGGCCTCGGTCAGTTCACGCAGCGCCCCGCGGGCGCCGTAAACGATGCCACCGATAATGGCGTCGATGGTGTTGCGGCCAAAGACCCAGTCGGGCCGGTGCAGTTCGACCTTCGGCAATGCGGCCGTGCCTTCGTGCAAGGCCTGGGCCGACATCTTCAGCCCCGGCAGGATCGCTCCGCCCAGGAATGCCCCGTCGTCGCCGACGCAGTCGATGGTGATGGCCGTACCGAAGCTGGCGACGGCGCACGCCTTCTCGAAGCTGAAGTACGCCATCGCGGCCGAGCAGAGCCGGTCCGTGCCGACGCGGGCCAGGTCCGGCAGATCAGAATCAATCGGCAAGGGCAATTCACGCCCCACCAGCATGACCTTCTGCCCCAGGTGGCCGGCGGCCTCATCCAGCAGGGCCAGGTTCCGCGGGCTCACGGACGACGCCGCAACGGCCTCGCAGGCGTGCTCGCTCCAAAGCTGCCGCAGCATCTCGGGCAGCAGGTGAAACTCCTGCGTCGACAGTCGGCGAGTCTCCAGCGGCTTCTCCCCCACCATCGCAGCCAGCGCGATGCGGGAGTTGCCGACGTCACAGGTCAGGATTGTCTGCTGCTCGTTGGATTCGCTCATGGCCATATCCTAGCCGGGAGGTGGGTAACTGGTGAACTGCTTAACTGATTCACCAGTTAGCGGCTCTTCCGGTGCAACTTCTTCCAAAGCGTCTCGGTCAGTTCCCGCAGCCCTTGGCCTGTAGCGGCCGAGATGCGATGGACTCTCTTGCCGATCTCTCGCTCGAATACTTTCACGGCCTCGGCCGCACCGGTGAGGTCGAGCTTGTTGGCGACGATGATCTGGGGCTTCTTCCCGAGTTGCGCCGAGTACTGGCGCAGTTCCTCGTTGATCTTGTGGAAATTCTCAGCCGCGGTGCCCACGGGCGGCAGCACATCGACAATATGCACCAGCAGGCTTGTCCGCTCCACGTGTTTGAGAAACTCATCGCCCAGCCCCACGCCGCGATGCGCGCCTTCGATCAAGCCCGGAATATCGGCCATGACGAAGCGCCGCTCGCCGGTCAGTTCGACGATGCCCAGCACCGGTTCCAGCGTCGTGAAGGGGTAGTCGGCAATCTTCGGCCTGGCGGAGGAAAGGTGGGAAATCAGCGTGCTCTTGCCGGCGTTGGGCATGCCCAGCAAGCCGACGTCGGCGATGAGCTTGAGTTCCAGCTTCAGGTGGCGCATCTGACCCTTGCCGCCCGGAATGGCGCGCCGCGGGGCTTGGTGCGTGGGCGTGGCAAAGTTCATGTTGCCCTTGCCGCCCCGGCCGCCTTGGGCCAGGCAGACCGTTTCGTTGGGCGTGGTCAGATCCTTCAGAATCGTGTCGTGCTCCATGTCGCGGATGATCGTGCCCGGAGGCAGCGCGATGAGCAGGTCGTTTCCATTGGCGCCGTGGCACTTCGAGCCCATGCCGTTGCCGCCGCGCCCGGCCTTCCAATGGTGCTTGCCCACGAGGTGCCGCAGCGTGTTGTAGGAGGTGTCGGCCACGCAGAAAACGCTGCCGCCATCGCCGCCGTCGCCGCCGTCGGGCCCGCCCAGCGGGACGAACTTCTCCCGCCGGAAGCTGATGGCTCCGTCGCCGCCGTCGCCGGCCTTCACCATGATTTCCGCTTCGTCAATAAACACTGCTAACACCCGCTGATCTTGATCCGGCCACTTGGGCCGCACTTCGCGCGCCGCCTGGGCGCGTCGCGCCCGTGCAGGCATCCACAAAAAAGAGATGACAAGGCCTCAGTCCCGAAGCGATCGGAACTGAGGCCCGTTCATCCCTGGCGCTCCTATACCCGCATAGGCTATCCGCCCACGGGTATATGGCCGAGAATTTATACGGCTTCCACCATCACGTCCACGAACCGGCCACGGAACCGCACCTGCCCGTCTTTGAGGGCAAAGAGCGTAAAGTCCCGCCCGGTGCCGCAGTTCATGCCGGCCTTGAAGGGGCTGCCGCACTGCCGCACGATGATCGTGCCGGTCGTGACGAACTGCCCGCCCCATCGCTTCAGGCCGCGATTCTGCGCGTTCGAGTCGCGACCGTTCTTGGTTGAACCCTGTCCTTTTTTATGTGCCATGCTTACCTACTCCATGTACCAGTCGCCGGCCCGCTCCGGGCCAGTCGCGAAGACTCACCATTTTATGATACGAACAATGCGGCGTCAATAGTTCACCGCATGACCCATTCCTTCTTTTCCAACTGCGGGGTATTGGCCGACCGGGCCGCCGCCTCGCCGGGCAACCAGAAATGCAACTGCAGCGTCTTGGCCAGGATGGCCTCGTCGGTGGTAGTTTCCTGCTTGTTGCCCTCGGCATCGATGACCGTGACCTTCACGGGCTCGGGCAACTTGACCTTGACTCGCTCGCCGGACATGCCGCCGATGAAGATGTCAAAGCTGCGGGCGTTGGGGTCGATGTCGCGCCAAATGGCCACGCCGCCCTTGAAGTTGTCCTGGCCCTGGAGAATCTTGCCGGTAATGTGGGCCTGATCCAGCAGGAGCGGATCGTTGTGACGCTTCTGGATGGCTGTGAAAACCTCGCTGGGCACCTTTTCGCCGGCGCGAAGGATCTGGCCGGTGTCGGTGTACAGCACGAAATCAGGCACAAAAATCTGATCCTTGCCCGTCTCGTTGGTCACGCGGTACAGCACGTACCAGAAGGTCTGGGGCTTGGTCTCGCCGGCCAGGCACAGCGTGATGGGCTGAGGATTCTGGTAGTCCAGCTTCAGTTCCCAGCTTGCCGGGACGATCCGCGGCTTGGGCAGCGTGGCCGCAGGGCTCTTTTCAGCAGGGGCCGTCGTCGGCTCTGCCATCGCCATGCCGGCAACGATCGCCACGGCCGCGACCCAGATAATAATTCTGTTCATGCTGACTCCTTGATGACGCAAGCGACGCGCCGCCCTAAAGGTATGACGCCGCCATGCGAATGTCAACATCGGCAACTCGTGCGTCGGGCCGTTAGTCCTCAGGCCACGGTGAAATACTGGGCCCTATAAAGCTAATTGCCCCTGGTTGGGCCATTGAGCCCGCCGCCCAAGCAGCGTACCATGCCACGATGTCTGTTCTTGAAGCCGTACCGCCGTCGAAGCTTCGAGCGGCCCTTGCGCTGCTCGTCGGCGGAGAGTCCCCCACCGCTTCCCGCAAGGTCGACCAGTTCGAAAAGCTTCTCATCGGTCCCGAGGCCGCCAAGAGCACGTTCTGGTGGGCACGCACGCCCGACGGCCCCCAGGTGGCCGTGCTGATCGTCCACACCCCTGGCCGGGTTGGCATGGTCTTTCAAGGGCCGCCATATTCCCGTCAGCAGGAACTCCTGGCCAGCCTGATAGACCGCACCAGCCGCGAGGCGCTCGCCCAGCCGCTATCACTCGTGCAGGCGCTGCTTGAAGAATCGGCCGTACTGGCGCGACAAGCTTACCTCCAGGCCGGCTTTGTGGACTTGGCCCGCCTGGCGTATTTGCAGCGCCGGCTTGAGGACGCCGCCGACCTCCCCGCCAGCCTGATCACGTATCGCACGCCTCCGAAGTTTTCGTTGGATGAACTGGCCGCCCTGCTGGAGCAGACCTATGAGGACTCCCTGGACTGCCCGGGCCTTCAAGGCCTGCGCCGGTCCTCGGACATCATCGTAAGTCACCAGAACACAGGCGTATACGACCCCGCGCTGTGGCGAATCGCCTTTGAGGGATCTGAGCCGATTGGCTGTGTGCTGATGAACGTTGTGTCGCCGGCCAACCGGAGCGTCGAGGTGGTGTACATCGGGCTGCGGAAGGCATGGCGAGGCCGGGGTCTGGGCCGCCAGATGCTGCAAGACGCAATGGCACTTGCCCACGCCAAAGGCCAGCGAAGCATGTACTTAGCGGCCGATGCCTCCAACGTGCCCGCCATGGGACTGTATCGTTCGCTGGGTTTTGTGCCGTTGCAGCATCGGCTAGTCTTGATCCGCGCGAATCGGGAGATCTCGGAAAAATAGGCGGTTCCCATCACGTGGACGAATTGTGGACAACATGTGCGTGAAAAAAAACTTGTGCCCCCGCCAACCGCTGGATCATGGCCACTGAAGGGCTGTGCATAACATTCCAGCCAAGTGCTACATTGACCGAGTGCAACAAGGGCAGTACATTATCCCCCTATTAGCCGGTCGTTAAGGAATCGCAACGGCTTCTGTTCGTTGCGATGACTGGCCCGTCGCTGATTCCAAAGGAAGGATCCTATGACCATCACAGGGAATGTCTGCGCGCCCAGCGAGCTATCGAGCACGCTGCTGGAACTCGTGCAGAAAAAGATAGGTGTCCAGAAGTTTGAAGCCTGGTTCAAGCACGGCGCGAGCGTGAAGTTGGAAGAAAATTGCGTAAAGATCGGCGCACCGAATCCATTCGTGGCCGGATGGATTGAAAGCCACTTCGCCGACGTCATTATCGACGCGGCGCAGGAGATCGCAGGCCAGCGCCCACGCCTCGTCATCAACGTGGACCCCGTGCTCTCAGGCAGCCTGCGCAAACGCCAACTCGACGCCCAGGCCAGGCTGGTCAGCCGCTCAACCAGCGGCCAGGCTCGTCATTCCGGCCCGGCCCCGACCCGCCAGCGGCTGCGGTACACGCTTAAGGATTTCATTGTCGGGCCGTGCAACCAGTTGGCCTTCACCGCCGCCGAAACGGTCGCCAAGACCGGCAAGGGCCCGTTTAACCCGCTGTTTATTCACGGCACGTGCGGCGTGGGCAAGACACACCTGCTTCAGGGCATCTGCAACGGCGTGGCGTCGCTGACGCAGGAAGGCAAGGACCTGAACTGGAAGTACACCACGGCCGAGCAGTTCACCAACGAGTTTGTCAACGCCATCCGCACGAAGAAGCTCGAGACCTTCCGCCGCTCGTATCGCGACCTGGATGTTCTGGTGATCGACGACGTGCACTTCCTCTCGGGCAAGAAGGCCACGCAGGAGGAATTCCTGCACACCTTCAACAGCATCGACGCCGCCGGCAGGCAGGTCATCATGGCCTCGGATGCCCATCCGCGTATGGTCGGCCAGTTGGCTGAGCAGCTGGTCAGCCGGTTCCTGTCGGGCATGGTTGTAAAGATCGAAACCCCCGACCGCGCCACGCGCCTGACGATCCTGCAGAAATTCGCCGCCCGGCTGAATCTGAATTGCCCGCTGGAGGTGCTGGAATACGTGGCCGACCAGATTCGCGGCTCGGTCCGCGAGCTGGAGGGCGCGCTGGTCAAGCTTTCGGCCTTGATGCAACTGACGCACCGCCAGGGCAGTCTCGACCTGGCGCGAGAAGCGCTGGCCGAGCACCTGTCCCACACGGGCAGTGCGACCAGCCTGGGCGAGATCGAGGCCGTAGTGTCGTCATTCTTCGGCATCACTCCGGCGGACATCCACTCGACGCGGCGGACGCACACAATCAGCTTGGCCAGGTCGCTGGCCATGTACCTGGCCCGTCGGCGGACGCACATGAGCTATCCCGAGATCGGGCGGTTCATGGGCAAGAATCACTCCTCGGCGGTACTGGCCGTGCAGAAGCTGGAGCGGCTGGCCAAAGACAACAAGCCTTGCCGCTGGATGTCGGCAGCGGGGCCCAAAGAAATGCCGATTCGCAGTATGCTGGAATTGCTGACCGAACAGGTTGGCTAAACGAGATGCACGCCGGATGGATGCCGGCGTGCTGTTGCCTCAAGGACGGGCGCCCGAGCAAGGACGCTCGGGCGCCGGTATTTTTCCCCCACATAAACTCTTTAGTCCGCCGAACAGCGCATTTCAATTCGACGCTACAATATCTACTGCCTCCACGCTGAAAGCGCTGGCCGCTAGATATGGAATGATTGATGCCGCAATGGCTTATCGATTTTTCACAAAATATCCTGCCCTGGCTGGGTCAGAGGCTCCCGGATTTGCCGCGCGAGTTCTGGACTGTGCTGGCGGAGATGTCGCCCTACCTGCTCTTTGGCTTTCTTGCCGCCGGCATGCTGTCGGTGCTGATCCGGCCTGAAGTCGTCGAAAAGCACCTGGGCGGCAAGGGCATCTGGCCCGTGCTGAAGGCCTCGGCTTTTGGCGTGCCGCTGCCGCTGTGTTCCTGCGGAGTGATCCCGGTGGCAGCATCGTTGCGCCGACACGGCGCCAGTCGGGGCTCGACCATTGCATTTCTGATATCTACGCCCATGACGGGCGTGGACAGCATCTTCGCCACCTTCAGCCTGCTGGGGCTGACGTTCGCCATCTTCCGCCCGATTTCGGCCCTGATCAGCGGCGTGCTGGGCGGCATGGCCGTCGACTTGGCCGACCGCAAAAGCAGCCAGTTCGGCACGGGCTGGCAGGAACCGCCGGCCGCGGACGATGGCAAGCCAAAGTGGAGACAAATACTCAGCTACGGCTTTGGCACGCTGCCGCAAGACATCGGCAAGAGCATGATCGTGGGCCTGTTCATCGCCGCGATCATGTCGGCCTTGATTCCGCGCGACTACTTCGCCGGCAGTCTTGGCACGGGCTTCGGGGCCATGCTGGTGATGATGCTCATCGGCATCCCCGTCTACGTCTGCGCCACCGCCAGCGTGCCGGTAGCGGCGGCGTTGGTAATGGCGGGGATTTCGCCCGGAGCGGCGCTGGTGTTCCTCATGACCGGCCCGGCCACGAATGCGGCCACCATCGCGACAATCTGGAAGGTGCTGGGGCGGCGTTCGGCCATCATCTACCTGCTCAGCATCGCTGTAACGGCCTTGGCGTCGGGGCTGACGCTGGACTACATCGTGCGGTTCCAGGGCGAGATGAGCCACGAGCACATGCACAACATGATTCCACCGCTGGCGAACAACATCTGCGGCCTGGTGCTGCTGGCCGTGCTTGCCCGCGGCGTGTACAAGTCGCTCGTGGCCGGAAGGCCTCACGACGCATCAGAAGGAGACGCCATGCCTCAAGCCACTCTACAGATAGACGGAATGACGTGCAGCCACTGCGCCGCGGCCGTGGAAAGAGCCCTCAAGGGCTGCAAGGGCGTCACCGGCGCCCGCGTCGATCTGGCGGGTAAACGGGCCGAAGTCTCAGGCGAGGCCTTTGCTACCGTTGAGCTGCGCCAAGCCGTCGAGTCTCTCGGCTACAAGGTTCTCAATCCCTAATACTACAACGCTACGAAATTCAGACCCGAAGGGTCGGTACTACTGTAGCCGGGGGGCGTAAGCCCCCGGTGTGCATGGGCTTGTGCCTGAGCCCCGAAGGGGCGACACAGTTGGCTTGCCCAACAACTCTGTCGCCCCGTCGGGGCTCTGTGCCACTGGGGCGGTCTCCGTGGGCTCGCGCCCACGGCTACAATCGTTCCGGCCCTCCGGGCCTCCAATCCAGTCGCAATGCCAAGACTCCATTCGTGCGGTTTGCCCCGTGGCACAGCCGCCCTCGGCTGTGGCTGTTGCGGCCACATCGCTCGCGCGGTTTCACTCCCTCTCGCCCACTCTGCATCGCCTATGATTCATTGGCAGGCGGCAAGGCTTGAAAGATTCGGCTGGGTGAGAGCAATCATGACATGGCCGCCATCGACAGTCAGGCTCAAGATCGTTCGCAAAGGCAGTGTGTGGTGCAGTTTTACGCTTCCGCTGGTTCTGCTGGCTCCGGCCCTGATGGCCTTGCCGGTTTTCATGCTGGCAGAGGCGGTCTTGGCGCTGCCGGCAATTGTGGTTGTGTGTGTCCAGCCGCCTGGGCTGATGGTCCGCCTCAAACGGGTTGCTAAGTTTCTCTTTACCGCGGGCGTGCTGCGGGAGGTGCTGGCCATGCTCGTCTACGTCAAGGGGCTGAAGATTCACTATGAAACGAGCACAGATACGTTTCTTGTCGAACTGAGGTGAGTCATGGACTCTGAACGCAAGCGAATCGTTGACATGTTGGAGCAGGGCAAACTCAGCCCGGATCAGGCCGAAAGGCTGCTGACGGCGCTGGGGCAGGAACCCGAGCCGCACGGAGGGGTAGCCGTCGTGGTCGAAGAGACTCCAAAGGTCGAAACGACCGGCTCAGGCACACACCCCAATCAGTACCTGCACATCCTGGTTGAAAAAGCCAACAGCACCACCGACGGCGGCGAGAAGATCAACATCCGCGTGCCGCTGCGGCTGCTCAAGGCCGGGGTGAAACTGGGCAACCTGCTGCCAGAGAGATACCGCGACAAGATCCGGATAGCCTTGGAAAAACGCGGCTACAAGTCTGGCGGAAAAGGCGACATCTGGGACGCCATCGTCGAGAAGATCGGCGACATCTCCGTGGATGTTGAGACCGCCGGCGACCGCGTCCGCGTGTATTGCGATTAGCGGCGGCAAGAGCCCAGAATAGTGGCTATCGCGCTGCTCTTGGTGATGCCATGATCGACGCATTGATCATCGGGGCCGGACCAGTCGGGTTGAGCATGGCCATCGGGCTGACCCGGCAGGGCTTGAATTATCGGATCATCGACATGGGAACCGGGCCGGTGCCCGAGTCTCGTGCCATCGGCATCCAGGCCCGAACACTGGAGATGCTGGAGATGGCCGGGGTGGTCGAGCCCTTCATCGAGCAGGGCCATCCGCTCCGGGGCTTCATCCTTCACGGCCCCGAAGGCCGCCAACTCGGCAGCTTGAGCTTTGAACACATAAAGAGTCGCTATCCATTCATCCTGGCCCTGCCGCAGAATGACACGGAGCGGATTCTGACCGAGCATCTGCGCCGCTTGGGCGTGCAGGTCGAGCGGCTGACGAAGCTCCTCTCTTTCCGCCAGGACCAGGACCAGGTCACCGCCCAAATCCAGCGGCCTGACGGCGGCATTGAAGACGTGACGTGCCAGTGGCTCTTAGGCTGCGATGGCATCCATAGCCGCGTCCGCGAGGTGTTGGCTCTGCAATTCCCCGGCAAGACGTACGATCTGCGCTTCATCCTGGCCGACTGCCACGCCGAAATGGAGCTGAGCGACGACCATGCCCATGGCTTCGCGCATCGCACCAGCCTGGTGGCCATCTTCCCGCTTGGTCACGCGCGGCACCGGCTGGTGGCCGCTGATCCCCCCGCCTGTTTCGACTGGCAGAGAAAGCCCACGCTGGCGGAATGGCAGGAGCTTGTGGACGCCCGGGCCAGCGTTCCGATACGCCTGAGCGAGCCCAAGTGGACGACGTTCTTCCGCGTGCAATGCCGGCTGGTGGATCGCCTCAAGAGAGGGCGCGTCTTCGTGCTGGGCGACGCCGCTCACGTCCACAGCCCGGCGCTGGCCCAGGGCATGAACACCGGCATGCAGGACGCGTGGAACCTGGGATGGAAACTGGGGCTCGTGCGTAAAGGCCTGGCCAAGCCAGAGCTGCTCGATTCGTTCGAGGCAGAACGCCTGCCGGTGGAGCGTCGCGTGCTGGATATCACGGATTTCACGCAGAATGTAGTCGGCGCTACGGATCGGTTCCGACAGGCGGCGCGTGATCTGTTGGCGCCGCTGTTTACGCGCTCGGTGGCGGTGCAACGACGGATCAGCCTGATCGTCAGCGAACTGGGCGTCAACTACCATGACAGTCCGATTGTTGAGGATCACCACTTGCCCCACGGGCCTAAAGCCGGCCAGCGTGCGCCTGACGCGATCGTGGCAGGCCGCGACGGCATGCCAGTTCACCTGATGCCGCTGCTGGGGCGGAATCACGTGCTCTTGACTGTGGATGCCGACCTCTCCTCGCCTGCACTCAAGGAAATTGCGCAAGACTACGCCGGAATCGTCGATGTTCAGGCACTGACGATCGACGCGGCCGGGACAAGCGTCTATGGCAACACGCCTGCGTTCTATTTGATTCGCCCCGATGGCCACGTGGCCTTCCGCTGCGGGGCCCAGCACCCGGAATTATTGCGGGCCTATCTTGGAAGAATGTTGGCTGTGGCGGGCGTGAGCCAGCTTCAGCATGCCTGAGCGGGCAATCTACCCCAGATGCCCCGGCCGGTAGTGGACGCGCAGCCGCGACTGGCCATCGGCGGCGCCGAAGATGGGCACGCGCAGGCGGGATCGTTTGAAATAGCTCAGGCGCTGCTTGTCCAGGCGGTAATAGTACAAGGGCAGGTCGATCAGAAGTTCCGACGGCCCCGCCGGCACGTCGACGACCACCAATAGCGGAAAGGTCGGTCGGCTGATGGTTCGGTCCGTCAAACCGGCCGACAGGATCGCGCCGTTGGGAGAGAACACCCGCACGGTGTTGGCCGCCGTCGGGTTTATCGCCAGCCCGGCCGGCAAGTCCAGGGCGATAGACAGCGTCACGGGCCCCGGCAGCACGGTCTGGAGCGGCATGTCCTTGATGAGGTCGCCGGTCGCTTCTGTTTCGCCCGTCTCGGCCGATTCCTCCAAGCCCTGCACGTGCAGCGTGGCGACCTCGCCCGTGATCAGGTCCAACGTGCGAACGGCGCTGGTGTTCGTGTCGGCCACATACAGCTTCTCGCCGGAGAGCCCCAGCCCGGCCGGTTCGTGAAAGCCGCCCGGAATGCCGTCTTCCAAACCGCTCTGTCCTGAGCCCGCCAGTGTGCGGCACGTCTGCGAGGCTAGGTCGATGAGCTTGATCTTGTTGTTGTAGGTGTCGGCCACGTACAGCCTGTTGTCGTGATAGGCCAGGCCCATGGGGTGCTGCAGTCGGGTGGTCGCGGCCGAGCCGTCCACGTCGCCGAAGTCAAACAGATCCCCTCCGACAATCGTTCGCACTTGCCTGCTCTGCAAGTCTATTTCGCGGATGCTGCTGGTTTCGCTGTCAGCCACGTACAGTCGCCGGCCATCCGTCGCCAGGCCGGAGGGCTCGGCAAAGGCCGCCTGTTCAACCGGGCCGTCCACGCGGGCCTCTTCGCCGGTGCCGGCAAACGCCTCGATGCGGCCAGTGTCCAGGGCAAGCCGCCAGATTTGATGGCTGCCCGCGTTGGCGATGTACAGCCAGTGCCCCGCGGCCGCCAAGTCCCACGGCACGTTCAGCGATGTCAGCTTTCCCGCCCCGGCATGGGCAGGCTTCTTCGCCTGCCGACCAGTGCCGGCCACCGTGACGACGGTGTTCATTTCGATATTGACGGCGCGAATCGCGTGGTTGCCGGCATCGGCCACATACAACAGCCCATCGACCAGCGCCAAGCCTTGCGGATTGCAGAACTCGCAGCAGCTAGAGTCGCCGTCGGAGAAGCCTTCCATGCCGCTGCCGATGGTCATCTGCAACCGCTGGTCCTCCAGGCCGATGACGAGGATGCGATGATGATTGGAGTCCGACACGAACAGCCGATTGAGAATCGGATCGACCAGCAGCTTGCCAGGAAACGCCAGCGCCGTCGCGGGTGACGACACGGCGTCGGGCCCGACGCTCAGCGGCGTGCGGTCGAGCCGGCGCTTCTTCTCGAAGGTCTGCACGACCATCGAGATCAATTCGTCGAAGGGTTCATAGATGTCCTGGCCCGCCATCGACCAGACGACCTTGCCCAGCGGATCCAGCAGCACGGCGGTCGGCCAGACCTTCACGCCATAGCGGCTCCACAGGACCATGTCGGCGTCATTGATCACCGGGTGCTCAATCTCGAATCGCAGGATGGCCTTGCGGATGTTCTCGCCCTGGGTTTCCTGCGAAAACTTCCCGGAATGCACGCCGACCACGACCAGTTCGGAGGGGTACTTCCTTTCGAGACGCTTGAGTTCCGGCAGGATGCTTAGGCAACTGACGCGGCAGTACGCCCAGAACCCCAGCAGCACCACCTTGCCCCGCAGTTCGCGCAGATGCAGAGGCCGATCCACGTTCAGCCACTCCAGATCCTCTGGGAAATCCGGGGCCGATAACTTCCCTTCGTAGCTCTGCATACTCACGGTTTGGTCTCCTATCGATTGTACATCGACAATCGACAGGTCGTTTGCCGGGTATTCCCCCAATTTCGAAACAAGTCAGGGCCGGCGATGGACTTGGGCGGAGGATTTGGTAGCATTCGCCGCCATGAGCGACCAACTCTGGATCAATCGGCCTTTCAGCGTCATGGGGCACCTGTTTGACGTTCACCTGCTGCCCAAAGACCCCAGGGAACAGGTGGCCTTTAAGCGCGGACTGGGCTTTGACAGCGAGCACTGGCTGTCGAGCCTGTTCAAGACCGGCGGCGACGACGGCAAGCAGTGGCTGCTGAAGACCCGCTACGGCTGCGTCGAGGATCTCCTGAGGCCATACCTCAAGGCCGCCAAGGCCGAGGGGCTGAAGGTCATCGTCTACGTCAACGCCCATTGGTACACCAGCGACTTTCCCGCCGAGATGCTGCTGCGCCGCGCCGACGGCTCAGCCGTCACCGGTTACGGCGCCGGCCTGCTGACCTGCCCAGGCGGGCCATTCCTGAAGTACATGCTGGACCTGGCGGAGGACTTGAGCGAGTATGCCATCGACGGCGTCTTTCTGGACGGCCCAATTGCCTCGCCGTGCTGGTGCGAGTCCTGCCGCAAGCAGTATCGCGAGCGGTTTGACGCGCACATGCCGGATCAGCCGCGGAATCTCCGCGAGCTGCGCAACGCTCACCACATGGCGGCTGACAACGTGGCGGAGTTCGTCGGAGCATTTCGCGACACGCTGCGGCGCAAGCAGCCCCAGGCGATCGTCTATCACAATGGCACGACGCTGGGCTCGCTGACGTGGTCCAACCAGACCACGATCCGCCGCGCCGACCTGCTGGGCATCGAGGGCGGGTTTATCGGCTATAATCCGCTCAACAAACAATTCCTGTATAAGACGGCCGCTACCGGCAAGCTCCTGGAAGCATTGGCCGATGGCAAGCCGGCTGTCATGTTCGACGACCACGCCTTCAAGGTCTACGACTATACGCCGCACACGCCGGCGGAACTGGACCTGATGCTGCTGGGCACGCTGACGACCAACGCCAACCCGTGGTTTCTCATCTATTACAGCAACCGCGATACGCACGCGCCGGCCGTGGCCAAGCGCTGGAACCAGTTGATCGCAGAGCATCGCGAGGATCGCGCCGACACGCACTCGGCGGAGGAGGCCGCCCTGCTGTGGTCCGACAGCATGCTGCTGGCCGCCCAGAATAAGGGGCTCAGCGAAGACTCCGTCCACGCCGACGCTTCGACCACGGCCAACCAGTTCGACGTCGACTATCACGCTGCGTTCGACGGCGCGTACGAGATGCTAGCGCGATCGGCACTGCCCTTCCGCCTGGCCGTCGAGGACAAGTTGGCGGAGAATCTCAAGGGCGTAAAGGTGCTGGTGGCGCCCTCTTGTCTGGTGCTGTCGCAGTCGGCCTTCGAGAACGTCAAGGACTTCGTCCACCGCGGCGGCGTGCTGCTGGCGGATGATCGCTTTGGGGCGTTCGATGAATTTGGCCAGGCCCGCGACGCCAAGGCCCTGCGCGAACTGCTGGGGCTGGAGTATGGGGCGGACATCCCGTTCGCACAGCGTGGCATTGATTACATCGCGTCGGATGAAAGCGACGTGCTGGCAGGCATCGCCAAGTCGCCCATTCCCCGGCCAACGCGGGCGGTGCAGGTCCGCCTGCAAGGCGCCAAGGCATTGGTGTATCTATATAAGCCTCTTACCGGCCGATACGACTACTTGACGGATGTTTCCGACGCACCGGCCGTCACGGAGCACGCCTTTGGCAAGGGCTTCGTCACGCTGCTGCCGATGAACCTGTTCGAGCATTACGGCCAGTGGCTCTTCGGCGAGCACCGCCAGTTCGTGGATAATCTGCTGCGCCGGCACTGGCGGCCAAGCGTGGAAGTCGAGGGCCTGCACCAGCGCGGCGAAGTAATGGTTCGGGCCAAGGACGGGGCCTTGCTGGTGAACCTGATAAACTACAACGGCTTCCGCCGGCCTTTTGAATACATTCAGCCGCTCAATGATGTCCGCATCGTCGTCCGTGGCCACGAGGTCAAGACCGCCCACGGCCTGGTCGGCGGCCAAAGCTTGAAGATCGACCATCGCGGCGGCGACAGTGTTGTTCACCTGCCCGAACTGCGCGCCGGCGAAATGGTGATGATGCGGGTGTAAGCGGACTTATGTACGTTCCGGATGGTGGAACAGGCCTTCAGCCTGTTCGGCACAGCCTAAAAGGCTGTGCCACCGCCAAAGACTTATGTAGGGCCGCTTAGACTAAAACCTGTTGTACCGCACCACGTCCTTGAATTGCGGCTTCTCGGGACGCTTGGCGGCGACGGCCGGCTTGCCCACAGGCGTCAGCGCGATGACGCGCAGGGCTTCGGGCACGCCCAGCACGCCCTTGACGTAGCTTTCCTGCCGGCGGATCGCCCCTTCGATCCAGCAGCCGGCGTAGCCCAGGGCCACGATGGCCAGCAGCATGTTCTCCATGGCTGCGGCCGCGTCCTGCTGCCAGAACTCGCCATGCGGCGTAGGCTTGGGATCGACCACCAGCACGACGGCCGCCGTGGCGCCGGTCATCGCCTTGCTGACCGAGTCGAGCTTGGCCATGACGGCGGGATCGTCGACGATGATGTACTGTTTGAACTGGGCGTTGCAGCCCGTCGGGGCTTCGATGCCGGCCTGGACGATCCTATCCAGCACCGCGCGCGGCACCGGCTCGCTGGTGTATTGCCTGACGCTGCGACGACTGTTGATGACGTCAAAGAATTCCATGTAAACTCCCTTTCAAATCGGCCTGCTGGCGCAGCTTTCGAGCCGGCGTGAATGATATCCTCGCGTGGCCGCTGGACGCCGCGGCCACGGCACCCGCGCTACACGTTTGCCTCACACTGGAATCGCCGCGCCGGTGACCGCGTTGGCGGCGTCGGAAGCCAGAAACGCGATTACTTCGGCGATGTCCCGCGGCCTGGTCCACTTGGAAAAGTCGGCCTTGGGCATCGCCTGGCGATTGGCCGGCGTGTCGATCGTGCCGGGAAGAACGGCGTTGACGGTGATCATCTGCTCGGCCAATTCCTTGGCCAACGCGCCCGTCAAGGCCACCACAGCCGCCTTGGACGCGGCATAGCAGCTCATGCCCGACGCCGGCGCTGTCGCCCGCTGACTGGCGACGTTGATGATCCGCCCGCCGCCCTGGCCTGTCATGAGCCTGGCCCCCTGCCGACAGCACAGCCAGCAGGTCCGCAGGTTCATCGAGAGCATCTTCTCCAGGTCGGCCAAGCTGCTTTGGGCGATGGGCCCAGACAGGAACCCGCCGGCCACATTGGCCACGATATCCAGCCGGCCATGGCGGTCGCGGACCTCCGCAAACACCCGTTCAACCGCCGACTCGTCGGAGAGGTCCGCCTGGTGAAAGAAAACATTCACCCCGACGGCGTCCGGTTGGCCGTAATGGTAAATGCCGTGGACGATGGCCCCATCGGCGACGAAGCGTTCGATGACGGCCCGGCCCAGGCTGCCGCCGGCGCCCGTGACGAACGATATCTTGTTTTCCAAGCTCGGACGCATAAGATAGTTGCTCCGTTGCGCCGGTGACTGTGCTTGCCCAGGCAAAGCCAGCATCGGCGGTGCGGCCAGGCCGCATTCAAGGTTGCGTGAGCTTGCGGCCTGAACGATTATCGGCTCGACCGGGTTGCGTAGGTCAGTAAACGTCTGGCCGCCCGCGAGTTGAGAAGACGAAAAGCTTTCAATCGCCGTCGGCGTTATCGTAAGATTTTAGGCAATGAAGGTGGACTCAAGATTCCTCACCAGCCAGGGGCCGGAGATCTTTACCGGCAACGAACTGTTGGTCAAAGGCGCCCTGGAGGCCCAGGGCGGCATGCATCTGCTGGGCGGCTACCCGGGCTCGCCCGTGGCGGGCTTCTTTGATGCGCTCTCCCAGATCAAAGACCTGCTTACCGAAAAGGGCATCCGCGCCGTCATAAACAATAACGAGGCACTCTCCGGGGCCATGCTCAATGGCAGCCAGCTTCTGGGCTGCCGGGCAATGATCGTCATGAAGTCCGTGGGCGTGCACGTGGCCGCCGATGCGCTGGCGTTGGGCAACCTGGCCGGGGCGCATCCCGACGGCGGGGCCATCCTCGTCTGCGGCGACGATCCCTGGAGCGACTCCACCCAGGTGCCCGCCGACAGCCGGTACATCTGCAAGCACCTGCACATGCCCGTCATCGAGCCGGCCACGGCGCAGGACGTAAAGGACTACGTCGATCTGTCGCTGCGGGTTTCGCGAGAGGCCGAGTTGTACGCGGGCTATCTCATCACCACCAACCTCGCCGATGGCGGCGGCACCGTGCAATGCCGGCCTAACCAGTTTCCAACTTTCAGCACCCGCCAGCAGTTGGCGATGAAGACCGACGAGATCAACCTGAACAAATACGTCCTGCTGCCGCCGCGAACATGGTGGCAGGAGGCATCGCTGCCGGCGCGGTTTGCTCGCGCCATGGCCACCGCCCGGCGCACCGGCATGAACCAGCTGCTCTTTGGCGGCGGCGGGAAGAAGAAGCCGCTGGGCTTTGTCGCCAGCGGGCTGGCTTTTAGCTATCTTCAGCAAGCACTGGGCGAGATGGACCTGCTGGGCGAATTCCCCATCGTCAAGTTCGGCCTGAGCTATCCCATCGACCCGCAGATGGTGCGCGAGTTGGCGCAGCAGTGCGACCGCATCATCGTCGTGGAAGAGCGCCGCGGCTTCATGGAAGAGCAGATCGGCCAGGTCATTCTGCGCGACCGCCAGGAAGGCGCCGACACGGGCAATGTCGAGCTTTGGGGCAAGAAGTTTCCGGGCAACCTGCCGGGCTTCCCGGAACGGCTGGGCCTGCATCCCTCGCTCGTCATCGAGACGCTGGGCAGGTTGATGGATCATCTGGCCAAGCGCGGCCAGTTAGGCAGCTCCGGCGAAGCCTCCTCCAAGCGCGAGGTCGAGAGCATCCAGGCCACCGGTCGCGCCGAGTTCGGCGCCACCCCGCCACGGCTGCCCAGTTTCTGCCCCGGCTGCCCGCACCGCGACAGCGCCAGCCTGTGCCTGGAAATCAAGAAATCCTTCGCCGACGAACTCTACATGCGGCGGATGCACAAGCGTGGGGCCGTGGACCTGGTCTTCCACGGCGACACCGGCTGCTACACGATGCTGATGTTCCCGCCCAACACGCCGCTGATGCACAATTATTCCGGCATGGGGCTGGGCGCCGGCACCGGCTCGGGCATCGACCCGTTCGTCACCAACAAGCAAGTCGTCTTCATGGGCGACTCGACCTTCTTCCACTCCGGCCAGATCGGGATTTCGCAGGCCATCAAGCTGGGCCAGGACATCACCTTCATCATCCTGGACAACCGCACCACGGCCATGACGGGCCACCAGCCCACCCCGGGCGTCGACTACGACATTCTGGGCAACTCCACGGCCGCTCAGAGCATCGACGACATCGTCCGCGGCATGAGCATCGATGGCACCTTGCCAGTGGTGCGCGTCTCGCCGGAACGACGAACCGAGTACCGCCGGCTGCTGGAGCAGACGTTTCTCTCCGACGGCGTGAAGATCATCATCGCCGACAAGGAGTGCGGCATCACGCGCACACGGCGGCGGCGCAGGGCCGAGCGGCAGGTCATCCGCAACACGGGATTCCTTCCCGCCTGGGAGCACATGAATGTCAACCAGGACATCTGTAACTTCTGCCTGGACTGTTCGCGGCTGACCGGCTGCCCTGGCCTTAAGCACGTCCAGACCGACTACGGCCTGAAGACCGACACCGACCTGACCTGGTGCGTCAACGACGGCGCGTGCGAACGCATCGGCAGTTGCTCGGCCTTCGAGCACGTGACGATCAAGCGCAAGGCCGCCCCGCGATCCAGGGTTCCCGAACTGAACCTCGACGCGATTCCCGAACCGGCCCTGCCGCCCATGCCCGAAAGCGGGCTGTGGCGCTGCTGCCTGGTGGGCGTGGGCGGCATGGGCATCGGCCTGGCCACACAGGTGCTGGTCCGCGCCGGCCACAAGCAAGGCCTGGAGGTCACCTTCTACGACAAGAAGGGCCTGGCCATTCGCAACGGCGGCACTATCAGCCACGTGACTTACGCCTCTGGCTCGACCAAGCCCGTGACAGCGGTGATTCCCTTCGGCAAGGCTGACCTGCTGCTGGGCATGGACGTGCTGGAGGCCGCCAGGGCTGTCGATCCCGAATCGCGCAGCCGGATCGCTTCGCCCGAGCGAACCGCCGCGGTCATCAACACCGATAAAATTTCGACCATCAGCGGGCTCATCAATGGCCGGGACTTTGACGTCGAAGGGCTCGACCAGGTTATTCGGCGGCACACCCGGCCCAACGAGACGTTCACGCGCAACATTGGCCGGCTGTGCGAAAAGTATCTCGGCAACAAGCTGTACACGAACATCATGCTGCTGGGGCTGGCCTTCCAGAAAGGCCTGATCCCCGTTTCGCTGCACTCGATGGCCTGGGCCATCAAGGACACCATCAAGGCCGACTTCCGCAAGAACATGTATGCGTTCAACATTGGGCGCAAGCTCATGGTCGAGCCGGCGCTCTTCCAAGGCCCGCCCAAGCGCACCGGCTGGCGCGAGACCCTGGAAGACAAGTGCCGCCACACGATCCGCCGCTACGGACGCGGGCAGGTCATGGCCGAGTCGCTGCGACAGATGGCGGCCGAAGTGGTCGGCAGGATGGACACGCTGGATGAGTCCGTCAAACGCGACGTGATCGTTCGCCTGTACGACTGCATGCGCTGGGGCGGCCTGGAGTACGCCCGGCGCTACGCCGACGCCATCGCGTCCGTCCACGAGCAGGAAACCCGCGGCATCGTCACCTGCGGCTTAGAGCAGTACGGCGCCAAGCTGCCGGCCACGCGGGCCGTCATCGACAACTTGGCCAAAGCGATGCTCATCAAGGACATCGTTTTCATCGCCGAGCTGGCCACCAGCCCCGAAAAGTACGCCCGCGACCGCGAGAAGTACAACGTCAACCCGCCCTCGGGCGACCGCATCGTGTATCGCCACCTGCTGCACCCCGACATTCACCTGTTCGGCAAGACCTTCCGTCCCAGCTTGATCGCCCCGCACTGGGTGATGCAACTGGCCAAGCGGATGACGTTCCTGCGCAAGGGCAGGAACTGGCGGCGGCGCGAGCGCGAGTTCCTGGCCCTGTACGAGCAGCGGATCGCCAACTTCCACTTCGGCAGCGTCGAGCAGTATCACCAGGCCGTCGCCCGCCTGTCCGAGCCGCAGTGCATGCAGTGCCTGACGCCGCACTGCCAGGACCAAGGCTGCCCACTGCACAGCGAGATCGACGGCTGGATGGAACTGGCTCGCCAGGGCAAGTGGAAAGAGGCCTCCGACCTGCTGCACAAGTACAACAACTTCCCCGAGTTCACGGCCTACATCTGCCCGGCGGCGTGCGAGTCGGCGTGCCGGCAGGCATTGAGCGGGTATCCCGTGCGCATTCAGAAGGTCGAGCGAGAGATCATCGAGCGGGCTTGGCAGGACGGCTTCGTGCAGCCTCAGCGGCCGACGGAAAAGACCGGCAAGAAGGTCGCTGTCATCGGCTCAGGCCCAGCCGGCTTGGCGGCAGCGCAACAACTGGTTCGGCGCGGACACCAGGTCGTCGTGTATGAAAAGGACTCTCAGCCTGGCGGGCTGTTGCGCTACGGCGTGCCGGAATTCCGCCTGCCCAAGAAGATGCTCGACCGCCGCTTGGAACAGATGATTTCCGAAGGCGTCAATTTCGAGGTCGGGCTGGCCATCGGCAAGGACACGCCGCTGGGCGAACTGCGGAAGCAGTACGATGCGGTGTTGCTGGCCGGCGGAGCGGCCAGGCCGAGGGATCTGCGCGTCGCGGGCCGGGAGAATAGCTCAGCCGTGCAGTACGCCATGGACTTCCTGCGGCAGGCCAACCTGGCCGTCGCGGGCAAGACCGATGCCAAGACCACCTCGGCCGCCGGCAGGACCGTCGCGGTCATCGGCGGCGGCGAGACCGGCAACGACTGCGTGGAGATGGCCCTGTCGCAAGGGGCCAAGAAGGTCTACCAGCTCGAGATCATGCCCGCGTCCAATGGCCAGGCGGCCAGCGACCTGGAGGGCAGGATCGAGCGGCGTTGGTGCGTGGCCACCACGCAGATCCATTCCAACGGCCAGGGCGTCCGGCTGTCGGGCGTGCAGGTTCGTTGGCTGTTCACGGCGGCTGGGCGGCAACACGTCCAAACGCCCGGCACGGAGTTTGAACTCAGCGCCGACCTGGTGCTGCTGGCCCTGGGCTTCGACGCCCCCGCCGATCCGGCCATGGTGGAACAACTGGGCCTAAAGACCGACGAGGCCGGGCGGCTCGTCGTCAACGAATTCTCGACCAGCGCTGCCGGCGTGTTCGTGGCCGGCGATCTGGCCTCAGGCGCCAGCTTAGTGGCAAAGGCCATCGACTCAGGCCGAAGAGCGGCCGAGCACGTCGATCAGTTTCTGCGGCGGGCGTAGCGGACGCCACGGGTGCGGCGCATGCGCCGTGCCGCAGCGGGCACACGCCACAGTCTGGCATCGCGTGCAACAAGAGCGGCCTCACTTCTTCCCAAAGCCTGTTCGCACTCCTATCCTGTTGATATGCCCACAGAACCTCAGCCGCAGCGAAAGACGCGCACAGCCAGGATTATCGCCCTGCTGAAGAAGCGGTTCCCTGACGCCAAGATCGCCCTGAACTTCTCCAACCCATTGGAATTGCTGGTGGCGACGATCCTGTCGGCGCAGTGCACCGACGTGCGGGTCAACGTGGTCACGCCGGCGCTGTTCAAGAAGTACCGCTGGGCCCGGGACTTCGCCCGCGCCGATTTGGAGACGCTGCAAGAGGAAGTCCGCAGCACGGGCTTCTTTCGCAACAAGGCCAAGAGCATCAAGTCGGCTGCGACGCGGATCGTCGAGGCATACGACGGCCAGGTGCCCGAGACGATGGAAGAGCTGCTGACGCTCTCGGGCGTCGCCCGCAAGACGGCCAATGTGGTACTGGGCAACGCCTTCGGCAAGAACGAGGGCGTGGTGGTGGATACGCACGTCCGTCGCCTGTCGCAGCGGCTTGGTCTGACGAAGCACGACGACCCCGAGAAGATCGAGCAGGATCTCATGCAACTCGTGCCGCGCAGGCAATGGGCCGACTTCGCCCACCTGATGATCTTTCATGGCCGGAACATCTGCTTCGCCCGCAAGCCAAACTGCGCCGAATGCCCGCTGAACAAGCTCTGCCCCTCGGCCTTCAAGGTTTGAGGGCAAAGAACTTTAGCAGGGATGCTGGGGATACAGGGGATGAAGGCATTTCGGTTCAACGCATGTACGGAACTGCATTTATAAAGCAATGTCTTTATCCCATGCATCCCCAGCATCCCTGCTAACACCTATTTGTTTTCCAACAGTTCCAGCACGAGCTTGAGTTTCTTGGTGGCGTCCACGTAGGCGTACTGGCCGCCGGTGTAGTCGCCGCGCTGGACGGTCGGGCAGCCTTGGCTGTCCAGTTGGGCCAGCGTGTTGTCCATGCCGCTGACCATGAAGGCGATGTGGTGCATGCCTTCGCCCCTTGAGTCCAGCACTTCCTGCCACGTGCTGGGGCCGCCGATGGGCTCGATAAGTTCCAGCACGACCTGGCCCATGTTGAAGAACGCCAGCTTCGCCCGGCCTTCGGTCGGCTTGCCGTGGTAGCGCGTGTGGGCTTTTTCCAACGGGTCGGTGATGACGACCTCCGGCACGGCCAGGCCGAAGATTTCGGCGTAGTCGCGGGCGGTCTTTTCGATGTCCTTCACGACGACGGCGACTTGGCAGACGATGTTGTTTCCGACAGGCATTGGTGGCTCCGAAAAGTTTGGTCGTTACCGGCTTTAACGCCCGTCAGCATCACGGAAAGATCGCGATTTCGCAAGCGGCGGCTGGGAATTCCTGAGGCCAAACCGACTTTCCTTTGACTTGCCTGGCTAGGCCCTCGTAAATGATTCAATGGCGTTACAAGTTCCACCACTGTTGATCGGCAGCATTCGCGTCGACCCGCCGGGCATTCTGGCCTCGCTGGCGGGGTACACCGACCTGCCCTACCGGCTGCTGTGCCGCAGCCTGGACGCCACTTTTTGCGCCACCGAAATGATGCTGGACCGTCAGCTCCTGCTGCCTGGCCGGCTGCGAAATCGGCTGGTGCACACCGACCCGGCCGATCATCCCGTCAGCGGCCAGATCATCGGCAACGATCCGGCCGTCATGGCCAAGGCGGCCGTCGAGCTGCAAAAGTGCGGCTTTGATGCGGTGGATATGAACTTTGCCTGCCCGGTGCGCAAGGTTCTCCAGCGTCACCGGGGCGGCTACCTGATGCAGGATTGCGACAAGACGCTCGAAATCATCCGGGCGGTCACGGCCTCCGTCAGCATTCCCGTTACGGTCAAGATTCGCATGGGCTTCGCCGCCACCGATGTCGGCAGCGAGCATTTCTGGGCCATTGCCGAGGGCGGCTTTGACGCCGGCCTGGCGGGGCTGATCATCCACGCCCGCACCGTCGAGCAGCGTTACACCGGCAAGGCCGACTGGGAGTTCCTGGCCAAGGTCAAGCAGCACTTTGCGGACAAGGTGATCGTCGGCTCGGGCGACGTGACAGGACCGGCCGCCGCCGAGCGGATGCTGCAAGAGACGGGCGTCAACGGCGTTAGCTTTGCCCGCGCGGCCTTGGGGAACCCGTGGATATTCCGCCAGTTCGCCGACCAACTCGCCGGCAGGCCGCTGTACAAGCCGGGCCTGGCGGAACAGCGTGAGCGGTTGCGGCGGCACTTTGAGTCCGTGGTGGAGCTGTACGGCGTCCGGCGCGGGCCCAAGATGATGCGCAAATTCGGCATCAAGTACGCCCGGCTGCACCCGACGCCCGGCAAGGTCCGCGCCGCCTTCATCGGCGTCCGCACCGGTTCGCAGTGGCGGGCCATTCTGGATGAGTTCTACAGTGACGACTTCGATGCCTCAGCCATCACCGACGCGCCGGGCATCACGACCGAGGACGACGTTTCGGAGGAAGAATGATGACTCGACCGATGTTGCTGGCCATGGCCTGCCTGTTGCCTTCCCTGCTGGCCGCACAGACCGCCACGGTGCCCTCGCGGCTGAACGTTTCGCCCGCTGTGAGCACACCCGCTGCGCCGGCATCGAGCCGGGCCGTGGCGACTTCGCGAGTGGCCACGTCGCTTCCGGCCAGCGTGCCGACTTCACGGGCGTCATCGGACAAGCAGGTGCAGTACTACGTCCTGCTGCTCAACGCTAAGAAGGTGGGATATCTCGTTCACAAGCGGCAGGTCGAGGGCGAGAAGGTCACCACCACCGAGATGCTCGAAATCACCATGAGCCGGAGCAAGACCCCCGTCACGATCACGGAAAAGGACATCTGCGTTGAGTCCTCCGACGGCACGCCGCTGTCGTTTCAGACCTTCCAGTCTTTAGGCGGTGCGACGCAGCAGGTCGAGGGCACGGTCGAAGGCGGCAAGATTCGCCTGCTGCTCAACTCTGGAACCGCGCAGACGCGGCAGGAAATGCCTTGGCCGCAAGGCGCGATGATGCCTGAGGGGCTTCGGCTCTTGCAGCTTTCCAAAGGCCTGGCCGAGGGCACGAGCTACGCTGTCCGCTCCTTCCTGCCTTCGAGCCTGACGGCCATCGACACGCAGGTTACCGTCGGCAAGAAGGTCGATGTGGACGTGCTGGGGCAGAAGATCCAGGCGTGGGAAATCAAGGACGTGAGCGAGAGCATCGCCGGCGGGCTGAGCATGACCAGCTACGTCAATGACGAGATGGACATTCTCCGCAGTTCCATGCCGATGGCGGGGCTGAAGGTCGAGGTCGTGGCCGCGACGCGGGCCATCGCCCTGGCGAGGCCTGAAGTCTTCGAGGCCTTCGACTCGCTGGCTGTGGCCAGTCCCAGCCCGCTGCCAATCACTAAGGAGACGCCCTCGGCCACGTATGTGCTCCAGGCCGAGAAGGACCAGAAGCTTTCGCTCGTGGAGTCGGATTACCAGTCGGTGCGCTACGACGAAGCCGCCGGCGTCAGCACCGTCACGGTCAGGAACGCCAAGCCCGAAGGCGATTACTACCTGCCCTACCAGGAGCAGGACGCCGAGGCCCTCAAGGCAATGGGCCCCTCACGCTACCTCCAGAGCGACGATGAGACGGTCCGGCAACTGGCGGAGCAGGCCGTTGGCGAGACCGCGCTGGCTTCGGAAGCGGCGGCCAAGCTGGAGGCGTTCGTCGCCCAGTACATCACCAAGAAGGATCTCTCTGTGGGGTACGCATCGGCCGCTGACGTAGCCAGGGGCCGCGAGGGCGACTGCACCGAGCACGCCGTGCTGCTGGCGGCCATGTGCCGGGCGGTGGGCTTGCCGGCCCGCGTGTCCTGCGGCGTGGTGTATGTGCCGACCTGGCAGCAGAAGAAGGACGTATTCCTGCCGCACGCGTGGGTGGAGGCGTACATCGGCAAGGAGTGGGTTTGCCTGGATGCGGCCTTGCACGGTTTCGACGTGGGCCACATCGCCTTTTGCCACGGCGATGGCAACCCCGAGAGCTTTTTCGGCATCATCAACACGCTGGGCAACTTCAAGATCGTATCAGCCAGCGTGGAGAAAACGGCCAGTTCGGAGCCGGCGCAGTGAAGCATGCGTCACGCAGCCGGTAGATGTTAATCGCGTGGCCGCTGGACGCCGCGGCCACGGCACCCGGCGTCACGTGGTGGCACAGCCTTTCAGGCTGTGCCGCACAGGCTAAAAGCCTGTGCCACCTCACCCAGAAACTACAAAAGTTTCCTTAGCTGGACCGCGAGTTCGTTCACTCCGCCTGCACGGGTTCGACCACGAGATCGTAGTCGCGGATATCCACGACGCGGGCGCGGATGATCGTGCCGACCTCAGCGGGCTCGGTGATGTGGCAGATGCCATCGACCTCCGGCGCCTGGCCAGCGTGCCGGCCGGTGCCCAAACCTTCACCTTGGTCAGGGTCAGGCTGTGACTCCACCAGCACGTCCAGCTCGGTGTCCATGCGGGCCCAGTTCAGGTCGAAGGCCACCTTCTGCTGTTCGCGCATGAGCTTGTCGCGGCGGCGCTGGCTGATCCTGATGGGAATCTGGTTGGGCAGCCGGGCCGCCGGCGTGCCGGGCTCAGCGGAGTACGGGAAGACCCCCACCGCGTCGAAGCGTGCGGTCTTGACGAACTCCATAAGCTGATCGTAATCGGCGATGGCCTCGCCGGGAAAACCCGCGATGAAGGTTGTGCGAATGATGATGCCGGGCATGGCTCGCCGCAGCCGCGCGAGCAAGTCCACCACCCTCTGGCCGTTGTAGTGCCGGTTCATGCGGGTCAGAATCTTGTCGGAGATATGCTGCAGCGGGATGTCCAGGTACTTCACCACCCGCTCGCACTCGGACATGGCGGCAACCATTTCGTCGGTCATGGTGGCGGGGTTGGCGTACATGACGCGAATCCACCGCACCGACTCGATCTCGTTGAGCTTGCGCAGCAGCACGGCCAGGTTCGTGCCCTCGCTGCCGGGGGCGGCTGTGCCACGGTCGGTGAGGTCTTGGCCGTAGGCCGAGGTGTCCTGGCCGATCAGGTTCAGTTCGATGGCACCGTCGGCGGCCAGTTCCTTGGCTTCTTCCAGTACGTCCGGCAGCGGCTTGGAACGCAGCGGCCCACGGATCGACGGGATCGTGCAATAGCTGCACCCGGAGCTGCACCCCTCGCTGATGCGGAGATAGGCCATGTGCCGCGGGGTCAGGCGCAAGCGGCCGCGGTCGTCCTGGCAGCCTTGGTGGTCCTTGGTGACGCCGCTGCGGAGCTTGCCCATCACGGCCGGTACGATCTTGTCGCGGTCGAAGACGCCCACGATGGCGTCGATGCCCGGCTCGGCCTTGAGCAGCTCATCGGCCTGCTTCTGGGCCAGGCAGCCGGCCACCACCACGCGTTGGACGCGGAACTTCTTCTTGGCCCGCACGGCCTCACGAATGGCCTGCATCGACTCTTCGCGGGCCGACTCGATGAACGCGCAGGTGTTCACCAGCACCACGTCGGCCTGCTTGAGCGGGGCGCCAATGACGCACCCGGCCTCGGCCAGCAGCCCCAGCAACTTCTCGCTGTCCACAAGGTTCTTGGGGCAGCCCAACGACATAACCGCAATTCGTAAAGACATAGGCCCGATATAGTACGTTCAGAGTGCCAGGGGGATACAACGTTTTCGTGTGTGGCTCAGCACTTGTCGTGCCCAACTCCGATTATCAAACGGCCCGAAGGTTCCGGTTCATCGGCGAGGTGCCATAGGCTGAGCCGACTTCGCGTTGTCTTGCGAAGACGGGGCGGCCTATGCGAACGGTCACATAGGTAGAGCCGCAACTTCGCGGCTCAACCTATGGCACCCAACGTTTTCGCGGGTTCGGCTGGCTTCACAGAAGCTCACCACTCCTCCAGTTCTCCGACGATCTCTTCGACCAGGTCCTTCACCGTCACCAGCCCGGTGCATTTGCCCTCGGCGTTGCGAATGAAGGCGATGCTCTGATGACGCCGCTGCATCTCCAGCAAGGCCTCGAAGATGCCCCGATCCTGCGAAAGGAAATGGGCCGGCGTCAGGAAGCTGACCGGCGGAATTTCCGCCTCCTCCAGCAGCACATCGTAGATATTCAGCACGCCGATGATGTTCTCGCGCGGGCCCGAGTGCACGCCCACGCGCGGGTGGTTGTAGCGAGACAGCAGGTCGCGCAGCTCGTCTCGCGTCACGGCCTGGCTCACCAAGACCGCCTTGTCCAGCGGCACCATCGAGTGCGACAGGCTCATCTGGCGAATGTTGATGACCCGCTCGGCCATGATGGACTGCGTATGCGTCAGCACGCCGCTGGCGCGGCCTTCGGCCAGGATGCCCGCAAGGTGGCTGCCGCGGGCCAGCGGGCTCTCCAGCCGGCCGAGCTTGCGGCCAGCCAGTCTCAGCACGCCCCACATCGCCACGTTGACCAGTGCCGCCAACCCGGTCGCGGTGAACACCCATTTTCCAAACGTCAGGAATCGGCCCAGGGCGTACGTCAGCGTCTCGGCGTGCCGGTGGAACAGGTTCTTGGGCAGCAGCTCGCAGAAGATGAAGATCAGCGGCGTGAGGATCAGCATTGCCTGCCACTCGGGATGCCGCCAGCCCGAATGCGTCAGCAGCAGCACCATGCCGGCTGAACTGAGGTAGTTGCCCACGCTGTTGGACAGCAGCAGCACGGCCAGGGCTTCTCCGGGCCGGAGCAGCGACAGCCGCAGCCGCCGTGCCGTCTTGGCCCCAGATTCGGCCCGGAGATCCAGCCGGATCTTGTTGATGACGTAGATTCCCGTCTCCATGCCGCTGGAGATGAACGAAATGGCCGTCCCCGCCGCCAGGGCCGCCCAGCCGACCGCATCTGTCAACCAGGAAGCCGTCATCGCTTGCCCTCGTCGAGTTGCACGCGCAGGCGGGCGATGCGCCGCCGCCGCATGGCCTCTATCGTGAAGACGACGTTGTGATAGCGCACACTCTGGCCCACGCGCGGAATGTCGCCCAGCAGGCTCAGCACAAAGCCGCCGATGGTGCTGTAGCGGGCCCCGCTCAGTTCCGTCGGAAAAGCTTCGATCCACTCGTGAATGGGCATGTCGCCGTTGACCATCCACTGGCGCGGGCCCAGGGGCTGGACCATCGGCTGCTCAGTCTCGCGCTCATCGGCGATGTCGCCAACCAGTTCCTCCAGAATGTCTTCGAGCGTGACCATACCGGCCGTGCCGCCGTACTCATCGACCACGATGGCGACCTGCGTCCGCGTGGCGCGAAATTGCAGCAGCACCGTCTCCAGGGCGGCGGTTTCGGGCACGAATGGCACCACCACGACCATTTCACGCAAACTTTGGCCGGGCGACGTGAGCATCCGCTTGGCGTACACGACGCCGATCATGTGATCCAGGTTGCCCTCGTACACCGGCAGTTTCGTCATGCGCCGCCGGCGGACGATCTCCAGCGGCGCCGCCACCGGCTGATTGACTTCGACGGCCACCATGTCCACGCGCGGCACCATGATGTTGCCCGCGCGCAGGTCGGTCAGTTCGAGCACCTCTTGCAGCAGGGCCGTCTCGTTCTTGCCGATGAGCCCGCGTTTCTGCGACAGCGTCAGCAGCGATTCCATCTCCTCGGCCGTCAGGTCGCCGCGTCGGCTCCTGGGCGGGGCGATCAGCCGTGTCAGCGGATTAACGATCATCGCCGCCAGAAAGCGGTGCAGCGGTTGCACGAGTCGGCACAGCATCAAGATTACGGGAGCGGCCGCTTCGGCCAGCCGGCGCGGATACAGATACGCCACGCTCTTGGGAATGATCTCGCCGAACAGCACCAACGCCAGCAGCGACGCCACTGCCCCCACGCCCGACCACACCGCGCCGTGCCGGACCTCGTGCTCCATCTGAATCAGCAGCAGCGTGGAGATCACGAAGTAGAGAATGTTCAGGACGTTGTTGATCAGCAGCACAGTCGTCAGCAGCGTGCGCGGCATCTTCATCACGGAAGCGACCATTCGCCCCAGCGGCCTGC
This sequence comes from uncultured Planctomycetota bacterium, assembly GCA_903892515.1. Taxonomy (GTDB): domain Bacteria; phylum Planctomycetota; class Phycisphaerae; order SM23-33; family SM23-33; genus CAITIS01. The sequence goes on from CAITIS010000067.1 coordinate 65,480, forward strand.
CCTCGCGTCCCATCGCGAACAGTTCGGCCGATCCCAGGCTGAAAAAGCCCGTCTCGCAGGCGCTGACCATCGCGCTGAAAACCAGCAGCAGCGACAGCACGACCAGTTGCCAGCCGTTGAGCAGGAGAAATTGACCGACGCTCGCGTCGTACATTCGCGTTATCGCCCCGGTGAGATCATGTAGTTATCGTGGCCACAGACAATCAGGTCGGCGATTTCCAGGATTTCCGTCAGGCTCTGCATGGCGGCCTCGACATCCTGGCAGCCCGACCAGACCTGGCCGGCCAGCACGTGATCGATCGTCAGGGCCGCGTCGCCGGCAACGATGACCGTTCGGGTCGCCCCTGCCACCAGCAGTCCGGCATGGCCTTCGGATGGCCCCGGCAGCGGGAAGAGGTCCACGACGTCTGTCAGCTTGTCAGGCGCCGGCTGAAATCGCTGCAAGATTTCAATGTCGACGTGGATGGCCTGATCGACCTCGCCGCCCTGCCGGTGGCTGGACTCATGCATCGCCTGCAAGTGGCCGCGATAGTCGTCCAGTTCAGCCCCGCTAGCCAGCCAGCGGGCCTTGGGAAAGGCGGCGATGGCCCGGCGGTGCGTTGGCCGGAGGGTGGTGCAGAAGACATCCGTGATGGCGTCGGGTTGCAGGCCGGTGCGTTCAAAGAGCCGGCTGGCCAGCACGATCTCGGGTAAGGACGGGTCGATAAGGATCCGCCGCGCACCGTCCTGGACGAGCGTGGTGGTGGCATGGGCAGTGCGAACACCCGGCGGCTCCTTCCAGAAAGGGTTGGAGCTGACCGTGCCGATACTGACGATGGTGAACGTGACGCTCATGGCAGAACATGGTATACCAAGCACGAGAGAATAGGGAGTAGGCAATCGGCCCAACGCCGCAGAAGCCTGAAAACCCGGAGCTGATAATGAAGATTTTGATCGCTGATACGCTGTCCAAAGTTGGCCTGGATTATCTCGCCGGCCAGAGTGACGTTCAGGTTGATTACAAGCCCGGCCTGACGCCTGGCGAACTGGCCCAGATCATCGGCGGCTACGACGGCATGATCCTGCGCTCGGGCATCCGCGTGACGGCCGATGTGTTGGCCAACCCCGGCAAGCTGCGCTGCATCGCCCGCGCCGGCGTCGGCGTGGACAACATTGACGTGCCGGTGGCCACCGCCAAGGGCGTCATCGTCATGAACACGCCCGGCGGCAACACGCTTTCGACGTGCGAACTGACGTGGGCGCTCATGCTGGCGATGTCGCGCAAGATCGTCCAGGCGAACGTCTCGCTGCGCGGCGGCGCCTGGGAACGCAAGAAGTTCGAGGGCACGCAGCTGGCCGGCAAGACGCTGGGCGTGATAGGCCTGGGCAGGATCGGCAAGAGCGTGGCCAAGCGGGCGCTGGCGATGGAAATGAAAGTGCTCGCCTACGATCCGTACTTTGCCGGCTCGTGCCCGCAGGGTTCCTTCACGCGTTTGGAGGACATGCTGGACCTCTGCCGGCAGAGCGACTACATCACCGTCCACACCCCCAAGAGCAACGAGACCAGCGGCATGATCGGCCAGGAGGAAATTGCCGCCATGAAGGACGGCGTCCGGCTGATCAACGCGGCGCGCGGCGGCATTATCGACCCCGAAGCGCTGCTCTCCGGGCTGGAATCCGGCAAGGTGGCCGGCGCCGCCATCGACGTGTGGGCAAAGGAGCCGCCCGAGTCGGAAATTGACAAGAAGCTCATCGCCCACCCCAACGTGCTGGCCCTGCCCCACCTGGGCGCCAGCACCGAAGAGGCGCAGGAGCAGGTCGCCCTCGAAGCCGCCCAGCAGCTTGTGGAGGCCTTGCACGGCGGCGATATCCGCAACGCCGTCAACGCCCCCGGTTTTGACAAGGCCTTGCCGCCCATCCTATGCCCGTACGTTGAACTGTCCCGGCGGATGGGCACGATCCTCTCGACCATAACCGCCGGCGCCATCACGCACGTCGAGGTCGGCTACTACGGCGCGATCGCCGAACAGAATGTCTCGCCCATTACCGCCCACCTGCTGGTGGGGCTGATGACCCCGCACATGGAAGAACCGGTGAACGTCATCAACGCCCCGGTGCTGGCGCGGCAGCGCGGCATCGAGGTCGAGCAGAGCACCAGCCCGGCCATGCAGGAATTTGCCAACGTGCTGCGCGTGACGGTGCGGTCTGCCCAGATGCAGCATTCAGCCGTCGGGACGATCTTCGGCCACCGGTACCCGCGCGTCATCGGCATCGACGGCCACTCGGTGGAGATGCGGCCCGAAGGCCACATCGCCATCATCCTGAACCGCGACGTGCCCGGCGCCCTGGCCACGTACAGCCAGGTCTTTGGCCGGCACGGCATCAATATCGCCAGCCTGACGCTGTCACGCGATGACGCTACTGGCCTGGCGCTGGTGGGAATCAATCTCGACCAGAAGCCCTCCGACAAGGTCATGGCCGAGGTCCGCCAACTGGAAGCCGTGGAGGACGCGTACTATCTCAGCCTGCCGCCGCTGCCGGCGGAATGACACGGCGGGCAACCGTCGTCGAGCGTCACTCGAACGTCGGTAGCAATCGCTCGGCCAGGGTCTCGGCCTTGTCATCGGGGGCGACGTCGATCCACTGCACAGCGGCGAAGCGCCGGAACCACGTCCGCTGATGCTTGGCGAATTGACGCGTGTTGATCTTGATCTGCTCGGTGGCCTCTTCCAGCGTCAGTTCGCCGCGCAGGTGGCGAATCATCTCGGCGTAACCGACCGCCTGGGCGGCCTGGGCGGACAGCCCCGCCGGCTCGGCCAGCAGCGCTGCCACCTCGTCACACAGGCCCTGCTCAACCATCCGCTTGACGCGGGCGTTGATGCGGTGATTGGTGTCCTCTAAGCCGCGCCGCAGGCCGATAAAGACGCATTCGTAGCGGCTCTGGCCACTGCCCCACTGCCGCTGGAGTTGGCTGATGGGCTTGCCGGTAAGGCGAAAGATCTCGATGGCGCGGATAATCCGTTTTTCGTCGTTGGGGTGGATTCGGCCAGCGGCTTCGGCGTCCAGCGTGGCCAGTTCCACATGCAATGCCGGCACGCCCTGCTCCGCGGCGCGAGCTTTCAACTCGCGGCGAAGTCCCTCGTCGGCGGCGGGCCCTTCAAACAAGCCTTCAGTCAGGGCCTTGATGTACAAAGCAGTGCCGCCCACGGCCAGGACGATCTTGCCCCGCGACGCCACATCCGTAATCGCGGCGTCGGCGGCCTCGACGAACCGGGCGACGCTGAAGGTCTCGCTAGGTTCGACCAGGTCCAGGCAATGGTGCCGCACATCGGCCTGCACTTGCGACGTGGGCTTGGCCGTGCCGATGTTCATGCGCCGATAGATCTTCATCGAATCGACGCTGACGATCTCGCCAGACAGCCGCTGGGCCAGTGCCAGCCCAAGCGCAGCCTTTCCGCCGCCAGTGCAACCCAGAATGAAATTCACTCGTGTCATGTCGCGTATCTCACGACCGGCTCGACTTTACCAAATCGTAGAATCCACGAGGCGACAGGATTGGGATGTTGCCGCACTTCTCAAGGACCAGCAAGTCTGCGTCACCTGTAACTAGACAATCCGCCTGGCCAGCCAGAGCGGTTCCGAGAATGGCCAAGTCTTCGGGATCGCGACAGGCGTCGGGGCCCAGCGAACGCGGGACCACTATCGTGCAGACTTGTCGGAAAGATTCGATGACCTCGGCGGCCTCAGATATGGGAAAGCGAAACTTCCCGGTCAAGTGCCGCTGGACCTCGGCCAGTATCTGTTCACAAACGAGAATCTCGTGAGACTTCAGGCAGGATGCCAGGAGAGCTTCGCATAGTCCGTGCGTACCAAGTGCGGCCAGCAGCACGTTACTGTCGAGCACCACCTTCACGAGATTTCCCGAAACACGTCTTCGTCTGTCAGGAATCCCTGAGCCTCCGCGAAAGGCAGAACCCGCCCGCGCAGTTCGCGGAACCTCTCGCCAGCCACATACCGGCGCAGACATTCTCGCACGATCTCGCTGACCGGCTTGTGCTGGCGTGCCGACAGCCGTTTGATTTCCTTGCGAACTGATTCCGGGATGCGCACCGTCAGGTTGCTCATGCACTACATTGTAGTACACCCGCGGATTCATGGCAACATCCAAAGCGGACATGGAGATGGTGCTCTTGTTGACCGGCCGGGGCACGCCCCGTATAGTTCGGCAATCGCATTATCGAGCCATCCATTGACCGCCGACAACTTCATCGTGGGCACGAGCGGGTACTCCTTCGCCGACTGGGTGGGCAGCGTCTACCCTGCCGGCACGAAGAGTTCGCAGATGTTCGGCTGCTACAGCCGGCTCTTCCAGGCCGTGGAACTGAACTTCACCTTCTACGCCACGCCCACCCAGGCGACCATGCAGCGAATGGTCGAAGGCTCCGGGGCGGACTTCGGCTTCTGGGTCAAGGCCAATCAGCAACTCACGCACGCGGGCGACCGCTCCGGCACGGGGGCCTTTCTCGACGCGCTGGCACCCATGCGGCAAAGCAACAAGCTGCTGGGCGTGCTGCTGCAATTCCCGCAGTCGTTCCATCGCACCGTCGAGAGCCGCAAGTTTCTGTCGGAGGCCACGGAGGACTTTGGCGACGTGCCGCTGGCGATCGAGTTCCGCCACCGTTCCTGGCTGCACCCCTCCACGGCCCAGGGGCTTCGGGAGCGACACCTCACGCTGGTTGTGCCCGACGTGCCGGACATCCCCGACCTGTACGCGACGCCCGCCCTGCTCACGAGCCGAACGGGCTACCTGCGGCTACACTCGCGCGACGCCCAGAAATGGTACACCGGCAAGGCCCAACGCTACGACTACAGCTACAGCGAAGAGGAGCTGCGCGAACTGGTAACGCACTGGACGACGCTGCAGGATCAGGCCGAGCGCGTCTATGCCATGTTCAACAATTGTCACCGTGGCCAGGCGGGCCAGAACGCCCAAACGCTCAGACGCATCCTGGGGCAGATTTGAATTTCCAGTAAAGTTGCGGACTGGCGGACGTGCGACTGCGAGCGAAGCGCCCCCAATGCAAAGGCCGCAAATCCGCGGATCGCAAACTCGAGCGAGTTCGCGAATCGGCGGATTCGCGGCCTGGGTGTTTATGCCACGCGCGTGTCTGCGTTCTTATCGCTGCGTGCGGGCAGAGCGGCCTGGCCCCACTGCTTCTTCTGCCGCGAAACCGTTGCGGCGGCCTTGCGCACTTGCCGCACGGGCTCTCTGACGCGGATGACACTGTCAGCGCCCAACGGACCCATCTCGATGCCGAAGGCAGCGTAATCGGTGAACCATTGGCCATCGCAACGATAGCGGAATTTGTAATCGCCCTGCGGCAGATACAGCACGGCCGTCCAGTAGCCTTGCGTGCCGGGCGTCATGCGCAGCTCGTGCTCACGCCAACCATTGAAATCCCCAACCACGTGAACGTTCCGAGCCAAGGGGCGGTAGAACTGGAACACGACTTTGTTGCCTTCCACGCTGACCATAGCGCACGACTCCTTTTCGGCCGGACCTCCGTCCGAGCCGGCTCAGTCTAAGTGAGCCACCGAATTGACGGTCCCTATGGGACTGATCGCAAAGCTGCTGTTGTCGGGGTCCACGACCCACCGGCCATCCAGCAGGAACTTATACTCATACACCCCCGCCGAAACCGGCAGGACCGCCTCCAGAGTGCCGTCGGCCTTTTTCTGCATCGCCACAGGTTTCCAGTTCGTAAAGTCGCCGGCGATGAAACCTTCCCTCACCTGCGCTCGCAGGGCGAAGCTGACTTTCCTGGCACGAGAATCCTTCTTCTTGTACATGACACTCTCTTAAAGGCTTGCACTTACCCGCGGCCTCACTGGCCAACGTCCAGTGAACTAATTAGCTCACGGGAGTTCTCGCCGCCATCAGGGGTGATGCCGGTTTTCTTCTGCTACAAGCCCCTAGGCTTGGCCGCAATAGTACACCATTCGCACGTACATATTCGCACGCGTTATAAGTGGCTGCATGCACGACTGTTATACATTCACTGCCAATGGGGGCATTGTGCAGTACCAGTGCACAGCCGGCGGGTATCTTGCCCAGGGGGCCTAGGGAATGTGTCTGCGCGATCTTAAGAATCGCTCTGGTTTACGAAAGATTACGTTGCCCAGCTGTCATATGCTGGCGGCGAATCAGTCAACATGAGGAGCGGCCCCTATGGCAGATCAAAGTCGATGGCGAGATGGATTCGGGCCCGATGAGGTCTCTCAACGCGTCCGGCCAGAGCACACCAACGAGTACCTGAACAACCCGCACAAGGGCCTGGTCACCTTCCAGCGCTTTGCCGGCGACCCACTCATGCAGTACCTGTTCGACCAGGGCCGCGGCACGTGGGGCGTTCCGGATGGGGCCGAGGAAATGGAGGCCGAGGGCGCCCAGTACTTCATCAACGGCCAGCCGGCGGTGGGCTCGCAGCGTCCAATCGGCCCGGTGCCGGATGAAACCAACTACCTGCCCTCTCGCGTGGCGTACTGCCGCTGGGCGTGGCAACTGCTGGAGCCGCAGCGCGGCAAGATTCGTTTCGACATCGTTGACAAGGCGCTGGAGACGGCCGCCGCGCGCGGCCAGACGCTGCAACTTCGCACCCAGCCGTTCATCAGCCCGAGCCTGTACCCCGTGCCGGAGTGGTACTGGCAGAACGGGGCAAAGCGCGACGCCGCCGCGTCCCGGCCCCACTACGCTATTCCCGACCACAACGACCCGCACTATCTCGAATACTGGGGCAACCACATCCGCGCCTTGGGCCAGCGATACGACGGCGACGAGCGGCTGGAAAGCTTCGACCTGTCCTACGGCGGCGGGTGCGGCGAGGGCGGCGGCAATTGCACGAGCGAAACGGCCGCCCGACTGGCCGACATCTATATGGACAGCTTTCGCCGCACGCCGCTGCTGACCCAACTTGGGACGGAAGGCGGCCGATATGCCGCACAGCAGCGGCAAGGCCGGATCGGGTGGCGGGCCGACTGCCTCGGCGACGTCCACACCGACAGCAACGGCACGGTGCCTGATGGCCTGAACTGGAATCACATGTACGACTCGTATCCAGCCGAGGTGGACCGGTGCGGAGTGACGGATGCGTGGCGGCACGCGCCGGTGGCGTGGGAAACTGGCTGGTCGGTAGCGTACTGGCACGCCCAGGGCTGGGATGTCGATTGGATCCTGGACCAGGCCTTGAAGTACCACCCCTCGACGCTCAACGTCAAGAGCATGTACATTCCGCCTGACTTGATGGACAGGATGCGGGCGTTCTGTCAGCGGATGGGCTACTGGCTGCACTTGCACCAGATGGTCCTGCCGCTGGAGGGCCGGGCCGGGCAGGAGTGCCCGCTGGCCATGGTGATCGACAACAAGGGCGTCGCGCCGCTGTACCGGCCATATCGGCTGGCGCTGCGGTTCTCGCAGGGCAAGACGCACCGCGTGGTCTGCCTGCGCCAGGATGTGCGGCAACTGCTGCCCGACCTGACGCACTTCCGGGAGAGCTTCATATTCCCCTGGGGCCTGCAAGCGGGCCAGGCCAAGGTCTCGCTGGGCATCGTCGATTCCCGCGAAAGCCCCGTCGTCCGCCTGGCCATCAAGGCCATCGACGCCGAACTCTGGCACCCGCTGACCAGCGTGGACGTGCTGGCCTAACGGCGTGCCAATTTGGCGACGGGTGGCTCACATGCCGGCGGGTGCCATGGTCAGGCCGTCGTCTGGCCTGGCCATGCATGGAGGCAAACAACGCGGCAGGTAGGGCGGGCACTGCCCGCCGCCTTCCAGGCGACGCCAGATATCCGACCCGTCGGCCCATGGGGCGTTGCTGTTCTGACCGGCGACGCCCGCCTTGCCCCAGCTTCGCATATGCAGCGTCTAACATGGTCACGCGAACAGCGTGACCATGCCACCCAAGTCGAGTCATGGCACCCATCTCTCAGCCGAGGGCGGCTGAGCCACGAAGACGGGGAGGAAAGCGGCGCGGGCAAGTTGGGTGCCATGGTCGCCTCGTCCAGCGGGCAAGTTGGGTGCCGTGGCAGCGGCGTCCAGCGGCCACGTTGCCTCGTCCTGCCCCCGCACCCCGCACGGCCGCGCAGGTCGCGACGGGGATCGATTCTAATAAATGAAGATCGCCGGCCGGGAGAATCGGACAGGCCGGGTGATCCTGTGCGCAGAATGGCATGCACCGGCCCTTCTATAGAAGCACCTCCGGCCGAGCGGGCGCGGGGGAGAAAGTTTAAAAAGTGAAGAGAGATCCGGCCTGGCCCAAGACGGTAATCAGACCGCTGCGCGGATGTGCGCATGGGGTATGCGCATGGTCAAATGCGGACAGTCAGGGGCGTGGCATTTCCGCAAGAACGTGCCGGCCAGAATGATGCGGCGCTTTGCCTGCGTGCAGAAACGTTGCAAACGGTTCCGTTTCGTTCCGAATCGTTCCGTTTGGTTCCGTTTCGTTCCGTTTGGTTCCGCTTGGTTCCGCTTGGTTCCCGATGGTTCCCAATGGTTTTGTTGGGTGCCGTGGCCGCGGCGTCCAGCGGCCACGCGTCCCCCGGCTAACCTGCTGCGTCCAAACATGGTCACGCGAACAGCGCGACCATGCCACCCACTACGTTGACAGTTCCACGGCCCCACTCCGCGCGGCGTCTGAACATGGCCAGGCCTAGACAGCGGCCTGACCATGCCACCCAATTCCACAGCCGAGGGCGGCTGTGCTACGCGTCTGCCCGCGCCGCCGCACTCGTGCTACGCGTCTACTCGCGCAGCTTCCTCTGCACCGTTTCGACCACGGATGAGGCGGCGATGCGTTCCTGCTTGAGGCTGTCGCGGTCGCGGATCGTCACGCTGCCGTCGGTGGCGGTCTGGCCGTCGATCGTCACGCAGTACGGCGTGCCGGCTTCGTCCTGGCGGCGGTAGCGCCGGCCCACGGCACCCTTCTCGTCATAGAAGGCCGTCAGCCCGGCCTTCTTGCATTCGCGGTAGACCTTGTCCGCCGACTCGGGCATGCCGTCCTTCTTCACCAGCGGGAAGATCGCCACCTTGATAGGTGCCAGCCGCGGGTGAAAACGCAGCACAGTCCGCGTCTGCATCGCCCCGTTCTCGTCGGGGGCCTCGTCCTCGGTGTACGCCTCGCACAGGAAGGCCAGCGTGGCGCGGTCGCAGCCGCCGGAGGGCTCAATGACGTACGGGATGTACCGCTCCTTCGACTCGTCGTCGAAGTAGGCCATGTCCTTGCCGCTGAACTTCTGATGCTGCGTAAGGTCAAAGTCGGTCCGGTTGGCGATGCCTTCCAACTCGGCCGTGCCGAACGGGAAATCGTACTCCACGTCGGCGCAGGCCCGCGCGTAGTGGGCCAGTTCTTCCTTTTCATGGGAGCGCAGATGCAACTTACTGCTCTTCAAGCCCAGGTTGATGTACCACTGGTAGCGCGTGTCGCGCCAGTACTCGTACCACTTGTCGGCCTCGCTGGGATGGCAGAAAAACTCGATCTCCATTTGCTCGAACTCGCGGCTGCGGAAGGTGAAGTTGCGCGGGTTGATCTCGTTGCGGAAGCTCTTGCCGATCTGGGCGATGCCAAAGGGCGGCTTGATCCGCGCCGTGTCCAGCACGTTGCGATAGTTAGCGAAGATGCCCTGGGCCGTCTCGGGCCGGAGGTACGCCACGCTGGTGGAATCCTCCATGGCCCCGACGAAGGTCTTGAACATCATGTTGAACTTGCGGGCGTCGGTGAGGTGACCGCCACACATCGGGCAGATACCGGCCGGGCCGCCCTCGACCGCGTGATCGACGCGAACGACCGACCAGGTCAGACGGTCGGCCTTTTCTTCCAGGCGGCGACGCGTCTTGCTGTTGGCCTTGGCGATGGCTTCGGCCTTGGCTTGTTCATCACCGTCGGCCTCGACGCCGGCCTGGTGCACGACCTCTTCGCCGGCCATGGCGATGACCATGTACACCTTGTCGGCGCGGAAGCGGGCCTTGCAGCCCTTGCAGTCCACCAGCGGGTCGTTGAAGTTGACCACGTGGCCGGAGGCTTCCCAGACCTTGGGGTTCATGATGATCGAGCAGTCCAGGCCGACGACGTCGTCGCGCTGGCGGACGATGGTGTTCCACCACTCGTCCTTGACGTTCTTCTTGAGCTCGACGCCCAGGGGCCCGTAGTCCCAGAAGCCGTTGATGCCGCCGTAGATTTCGGAGGATTGAAAGATGAAGCCGCGGCGCTTGCACAGCCCCACGAGTTTTTCCATCAAGTCGCCGGGTTTGCTCTCTTTAGCCATGTCTGAGACTCTCCTAATGACTGTCCGGCTGGGCCGGAAAGATTCAGATCATAGGCCCCTGGGGGCGAGAAAACAACGCTTTGCATGGTATGGCGTCGCATGTCGATGTAACTATGGCACACAACCATCGCATATCGAGCAGGCCCTTCAGAGGTTTGGCCAGAGGCGTGTCGTTCGGGCGGCGCCACCCTGCGGGAGTCCCAACATGGTCATCCCAGACGGCGGGATTGACCATGCCACCCCAAAATCGCCCATCTACGAGCGGTTATACGCTACAGACCGCACGGCCCGGAAAGGTCAGCCAGATTCGCACCCCATATCCGCCATTTTCTCCAGATTCAAATGTGCGTAACGCAATGGTGACAAGACACTTGCGTATTCACTTTTGGCCTATTCAATCTGAACAAATCGGATACTATGAAGTCAGAGGAAGCACCGATTGCCCAAGGAGGTAATCCCAATGTCTCGCACGCTACGTCACAAGATCAAAGTGTTGCTGTTCGTCGCACTCAGCTTCGCCGCGATGTGCTAGTAGTCCTTCGACTCTGATTTTGCAGTCACAAAATCACAGTCGAAGGACTACAGAGCAGGCGAGCAGCAGAACAGGTGAGCAGGCGAGAAGACTGACCGCTCGCCTGCGGTCGCCTGTTCACCTGCTCACGACTCACAGAATCGACGGTGACGAATATCACTGCGTCACCTTCGGTGAACGCACCGGGCCAGCGAGCGATTGAGTCGATGAACACACGACCAGTGGCCGGTGAAACTCCGGCCCACGCCCGCAGCCGGCCTGCGGGTTCTATGGTTGGGGCCCGATCATCCCTTGAAACTCGGCCTCGGTAAGCATTTTCACGCCCAGTTGCCGCGCCTTGTCGGCCTTGGAGCCCGCGTCCTCGCCCACCAGCACAAAGTCGGTGTTCTTGGACACGCTGGACGTCACTCGTCCGCCCAGCCGCTTGATCGTCTCCTCGATCTCGGAGCGGCTGAAATGCTCCAGCGTGCCGGTGACGACCATGGTCTTGCCCGACAGCGGCAACTCGCCCGCCGGCGCCGTCGAACGTTCCGCGGTCATATTCAGTCCCGCGTCCTTCAGCCGCCCGATGCTCTGCTGGGCCTGCGGGTCGCTGAAGAATTTGCGAACGCTGGCGGCGATCACCGGGCCAATGCCGGGAACCTCGCTGAGTTGCTCCTCGCTCGCGGCCGACAACTCGTCAATGCCGCCAAAGCGTTCGGCCAGCAATTCGGCCGCCCTGCCGCCAACGTGGCGAATGCCCAGCCCGGCCAGCAGCCGCACCAGCCCACGCTGCTTGGATTCTTCGATGCCATGAACGATCTTGGCGGCGCTCTTCTCGCCCATCCGCTCCAAGCCCGTCAACTGCATCCGCGTCAGGTGATACAGGTCGGCGAAGTGCCGCACCATGCCCTGATCCACGAGTTGCTCGATCAGCGCCGGCCCGAGATTCTCGATGTCCATCTGGTCGCGGGCGGCAAAGAACCGCAGGCGTTCCTTGAGTTGGGCCGGGCATTCCGGGTTGACGCAGCGCAGGTACACGCCGCCTTCGTTGCGCAGGACGCTGCCGGCGCACTGGGGGCACTGCGTGGGCGGCGAGATCGGCTGGGCGTGCTTGGGCCGCTTGGCCGCCACCACCTGCACGACCTGCGGGATGATCTCGCCGGCTTTTTCGACCACGATCGTGTCGCCCTCGCGCACGTCCAGCCGGGCGATCTGGTCGAAGTTGTGCAGCGAGGCATTCTCAACCGTCGTGCCGGCCAACGGCACCGGATCAAAGTGCGCCACCGGCGTGATCGTCCCCTGCCGACCGACATGAAAGGTGACGCTCCGCAGCGGCGTCTCGGCCCGTTCGGCTGCATATTTGTACGCGATGCACCAGCGCGGGTATTTGCTCGTCTGCCCCAGTTCGGCCCGCTGGCGAACGGAATCGACTTTCACGACCATGCCGTCGGTTTCGTACGGCAGGTCGTATCGCTTCTCGGCCCATTCCGTGATGAACTCGCACACCTGCTCGACCGACTCGCACTTGCGGGCCGCCCGGCTCCACGGCAGGCCCCACTGCTGGAGCAGGGACATGAATTCCCAGGACGAATCGTAACGTTCCTCATCGGGCAGCGGCTCGACCACCCCCACGCCGTGGGCGACAAACGCCAGCTTGCGCTGGGCCACGATGCGCGGGTCGAGCTGTTTGAGCGTGCCGGCGGCGCCATTGCGCGGGTTGGCGAAGGTCGCCTCACCCGCCTCGGCCCGCTCGGCGTTGACGCGGCTGAACTCCTGCGTGGGCCAGTAGACCTCGCCGCGAACGTCCAGCACGCGCGGAATAGGGACTCCGGCGCCCTCTGCCTCTTTCAGCGGAATGGACAATGGGATAGACCCGATCCGGCGGGCGTTGTTGGTGACGTCATCGCCCTTCCAGCCATCGCCGCGCGTGGCCACTTGGATCAACCGGCCGGCTTCGTAGCGAATCGTGGCCGCCACGCCGTCGATCTTGGGTTCGACCAGGTAGCAGTGACTGGCCGTGCCCAAGGCCTTGGCCACGCGTCTGTCGAATTCCCGCACTTCATCGAGGTTGTACGTGTTGTCGATGCTGAGCATCGGCAGCTTGTGCTCGACGGTGGCGAAGCCTTCAATCGGCTGGCCGCCCACGCGCTGGGTGGGCGAATCGGGCGTAGCCAGTTCCGGGTGCTCGCGTTCGAGCTGCTCCAGCTCTTTCATGAGCTGGTCGTACTGCTGGTCGGAAATCTCCGGCTGGGCCTGGACATAGTACAGGTAGTCGTGACGCCGGAGTTCCTGGCGGAGTTGGTCGATTCTTTCCTGAACGGAAGGCATCACAGCCCTCAAATCAAGTTTAGTGGCCGCCGCGGTAAACGCCGCTGTCACGCGCGGGCAAGCCTGCCCGCCCTGCTGGCTGGCAGGTGCCGTGGTTTGCACAGCGAAGCGAAGCAACCACGCGGATCTGGAACATACTGTCGCCTGTCCCGCTGGGCCGGTTATTCCGCATCGCCCAAAAACGGCGGGCAGTGCCCGCCCTACATCGAGAGTCGCTCTCTCAGATTCTGTTTGGCCCCGACGCGGCGTACAGCCACGTTTCGGCCAGCAGTTCGTAGTCCTGAATTTCCTCGGCATTGAAGAACAGGCCGATCTCGTGGGCGGCCGACTCGGCTGAGTCGCTGCCATGAATAAGGTTATAGCGTTTCGAGACGCCCAGGTCGCCACGGATGGTGCCCGGCGCGGCGTCGGGGCCAAAGGTCGAGCCCATCATGGAACGCACGATGCGGACGGCATCGTTGCCCTCCAGCACCATTGCCACCACCGGCCCAGCCGTCATGAACGTCAGCAGCGGCTCGTAGAAATCCTTGCCCTTATGGACGGCGTACTGCCGCTGGGCCAGTTCGGTGCTGATGCGTAACATCTTCATGGCCGCGATCTTTAGGCCCTTAGCTTCGAATCTGGCCACGATCCGCCCTACCAGCTGGCGTTGCACGGCGTCGGGTTTGCACATCACAAAAGTGCGTTCCATCGATTCCCTTTCCTGGTCGGAGGTCAATTGCCCCGCCACTGTATGGCCCGCGACGGGTTCTCGTCAAGCCGATGTGGAGTGGCATCCACATTCCCTGCCTCCCGAACAAATCTCTCGACAGCCGCGTGGTAACAAAGTATTGATGGGCGCCAAAGTCGCAAATCCGCCGGGGACTGGGCGTTGACACGAATGATTGCCTTTGCTAAGATTTGGTGCTTTTAACGAAGAGGTTCGCTATGGCTGGAAAGCTTGAAGGAAAGAAGATTCTGCTGGTTGACGATGATCAGGACATTCTGGCGTCGCTGCAGATGGCGTTGGCCGACACCGGTGCGACGATCCAAACCGCCAGCGATGGCAATACCGCCGTCGAAATGGCCCAGACCTTCCAGCCTGACCTGATGGTGCTGGACCTGATGATGCCCAAGCGAAGCGGCTTTTTGGTCTTGGACACCATCAAGAAGGGCAAGAAGAAGGGCGATGCTCCCAGGGTGATTATGATCACCGGCAACACGGGCATGCGGCACCGGGCGTACGCCGAGAGCCTGGGCGTCAGCAAGTACTTCAATAAGCCCTTCCGCATGGACCGGATGGTCGAGTCAGTGATGGGATTGCTGTCTTAGGACGGCTTGACGAGACGATACACGAAGCGATTGACAGAGAAAAACAGTACGGCCGACGGGATACGCTCGACGGCCAAGCAATGAAGGATAGTGAAAAGCAGGTATGACCACCGACACGATTGACAAGAAAAGCGTAGTGACCACCCACCAGCGGCATGAAGGCGACACGGGTTCAGCCGAGGTTCAGATCGCCCTGCTGACCGAGCGCATCAGCCACCTCACTGAGCACCTGCGGAGCCACAAGAAGGATTTTTCTTCCCGCCGCGGATTGCTCGTAATGGTCGGCAAGCGCAGCGGGATGCTGAAGTACCTGGCCAAGACTGACGTGGGCCGTTACCAGCAGATCATCGGCAAGCTGGGCCTGCGCAAGTAGCACGTCGAAGGCACTCCATAAGCCTCGGACGACCTGAGCGAAAAGGTCCTGAGCGGCTCTCTCCGCGCGAGCCGCTCCGGGCCCAAGGCTTCCAAGCTGTGGCAGCGCGGGTCTTTGATGTTTTCTGTACCCCGCAGGGACGCACTGGCCGCCCTAGGGGCCGCCGGTGGTCGTCTGGACGGTTGGTCCTGCGCGGCGAGTATGAGTTGTGTCGGCATAGTGTCGGCTGTGAAATAGGCAAGTTGGTAGACAGGCAAACAAAGTAGGTAAGGCAAAGAGAAAATGGCAACGATTGCAAGTGTAGAGAAGAAAATTGGATCCGGAACACTCACTATCGAAACTGGCCGTATGGC
Organism: uncultured Planctomycetota bacterium; assembly: GCA_903892515.1. Classification (GTDB taxonomy): domain Bacteria; phylum Planctomycetota; class Phycisphaerae; order SM23-33; family SM23-33; genus CAITIS01. The sequence continues at coordinate 80,655 of CAITIS010000067.1, forward strand.
CAAGCAGGCTCATGGCGCCGTGACCGTGCGCTATGGCGACACCGTGGTGCTGGCGACGGTTCTGTCGGCCCCCTCCACCCGCGACCTGGATTTTTTCCCGCTGTACGTGGACTACCGCGAGATGCAGTACGCCGCGGGCAAGTTCCCCGGCGGGTTCTTCAAGCGTGAAGGCCGGCCCTCCTCCAAGGAGATTCTGACCGCCCGGTTGATCGACCGCCCGATTCGCCCGCTGTTCCCCGATGATTTCAACGACGAAGTTCAGATTCAGTGCATGGTCATCGCCGCCGACAAGGAAAATGACGGCGACGTGCTGGCCGTGATCGGCTCCAGCGCCGCCCTGGCCTTGAGCCACGCGCCCTTCATGGGCCCGATGAGCTGCGTCCGCGTCGCCCGTGCCGACGGCAAGTTTGTCGCGTTCCCCTCATATACGGAGCGTGCCGCCAGCGACTTCGACCTGATCATTGCCGGCCACAGCAAGGCCGTGAACATGATCGAGATGGGCGGCAAAGAAGTTCCCGAAGCCGACATGGTTGCCGCCTGCACCTTCGGCTTCGAGCAGATGCAGATCGTCATCGGCATGATCAACGAGCTGGTGGCCAAGGTCGGCAAGCCGACGACGTACGTGCCCACCCCGCTCTCCGAAGAGCTGATCAAGAAGGTCATCGGCATCGCCGGCGACCGCATGCGGAAGCTCAAGACCATCAAAGCCAAGCAGGAGCGCAACGCCGCCATGTCCGCCTTGGCCGACGAAGTTGTGGCCCAGCTTTGCCCGCCCGACGAGACGGCCCCGCAGTTCCTGCCCGCCGATGTCAAGGCCGCCTGCTACAAGGCCGAGGGCAAGATCCAGCGCGAGCTGATTCTCTCGGGCATCCGTCCTGATGGCCGAGGGCCCAAGGAAGTTCGCCCCATCAACATCGACTGCCCGGTCCTGCCCCGCGTCCACGGTTCGGCGTTGTTTTCCCGCGGCGAGACGCAGGCGTTGGCGATTGTGACCCTGGGCACGCCGCGCGATCAGCAGAAGATCGACGGACTCCAGGAAGAGTACTTCAAGCGATTCCTGCTGCATTACAACTTCCCGCCCTTCAGCGTCGGCGAGATTCGTCCTGTTCGCGGCCCGTCGCGACGCGATATTGGCCACGGCGCCTTGGCCGAGAAGAGCCTCGAAGCCGTCATCCCCAGCCAGGAAGAGTTCCCGTACACGATCCGCGTTGTCAGCGAGATCATGGAGTCCAACGGCTCCAGCTCGATGGCGACGATTTGCGGCGGCTGCCTGGCCATGATGGATGCGGGCGTTCCGATCAAGACCCCGGTGGCGGGCATCAGCATCGGCCTGGTTCGCGAAGGCGACCGGAAGCTGCTGCTGACCGACATCATCGGCGAGGAAGACTTCCATGGTGACATGGACTTCAAGGTCGCCGGCACCAAGAACGGCATCACCGGCATCCAGCTGGACTTCAAGCCCCCCACGGGCATCGATCTGCCGACAATTGCCGAGACGTTCGCCCAGGCCCGCGAGGCCCGCATGCACGTGCTGGCTGAGATGGCCAAGGCCCTGGCCGAGCCGCGTAAGGAAATCAGCCGCAATGCCCCGCATCTGCTGTCGATCCATATCGACCCCGAGAAGATCGGCAAGGTCATTGGACCGGGCGGCAAGATGATCAACGGCCTGAGCCAGAAGTACGCCGTCACCATCGATATAGAAGACGATGGCTCGATCTTCATCGGCGGTATGGATGCCGAAGGCGTCGAAGGCGCCCGCGGCGAAATCGAGGCCATTACCGAGGAGATCAAGGTCGGCAAGACATACACCGGAAAGGTGGTAGGAATTCGCGAATTCGGCGCGTTCCTGGAGATCGCCCCGGGCAAGGACGGACTTTGCCACATATCAGAATTAGATGAAAAATACGTGAAAAATGTCGCCGATGCGGTTAACCTTGGTGACACCTTCAAGGTGAAGGTTATTGCCGTCGACGATCAAGGCCGAGTGAAGCTGTCCCGCAAGGCCGTGATGAAGGACGAGCGGCCAGCCGGCGAAGAGCCCACGGCCGAAGGCACGACCGAGGGCGAATCGAAGTAGCACGGATTCGCTCAGATGCATATCACAAGTTAGTGCAGTAGCCGCGATAGACGAAACCGGTCGGTCGGGCGGAGGGCGTCGCCTTCCGCCTGGCCGGACCGTTGACTGTCGAATAACGCAAAAGGTGGTGGTGCGTTCGCGGACAAATAATCGGAAAGCGATGGCGGCGGGCATTAGTTCCGTTTCCGGCCGGAAGCGGGTGGCTCGGGGGTAGCAGCCGTCCCGAGTCCTTTGCCATCGCGGCTCATGTCATTTCGAAACACTGGATCTGGCCGGCCCCTCGGCTGAATTTCGTTCTGGGGCAGGACGAAAAAGGAGGTGGGATCATGCCCACCGGGAAAGTGAAATGGTTTGATCCGAAGAAGGGGTATGGCTTCATCATTGGCGAGCAGGGCCAGGACGTCTTCGTCCATTACACCAGCATCCAGGGTGATGGCTTCCGCGCTCTCAAAGATGGTGAGATCGTCACCTACGAGCTAGTCCAGGGCGACAAGGGACACCAGGCTCGGACCGTCACGCGGCAGAAGGATATCGGGAAGCTCCCCGCTCTTCCCCGCCCCGCCGCCGGTCAGCAGAGCGGCTCGACTGCCCAGCTTTCTTAGGAACTCGCAGGAGCGGCTTTCCGGCTTGCGGGGCAGGAACAGGCCGGGTGGTTCCGTGCAACTTCGCGCTCTGGCTTTTTGCCCCGGCGTCAGGCAGAATGCCGCAATGCAATGGCTTTTCTTTTCCTTGGGCGCCGCATCGGCCGCGATCGTGACGGCTGTCACCGTCTTGTTGCTCGTGCGCCGACGACTTCGCACTGCCCGCAACCTCATCCGCCACGTCCACGACCATGAACACTTGGCCGAACTCGGCCGCCTTACCGGCGGCTTGGCCCACGAGATCAAGAACCCCTTGTCCACGATCCGGCTGAACCTTCAGCTTCTGGCCGAGGACTTCCAACTGGCCGACGATGATATGGGCCGGCGGCACTATCAGCGGCTCAACCGGCTCCAGGACGAGGTCCAACGCCTGCACGACATCCTGGGCGAGTTCCTCCGCTTCGTCTCTAATCAGGAACTGCACACCGACCAGCTCGACCTTCGACAGGCGCTAGAGGAATTGATCGATTTCTTTCGCCCCCAGGCCGAGGCTTCCCGCGTGGTCATTCGTGGCCTCATGCCGCCTCAACCCGTCCTGGTTGATGTGGACGTCACGCTCATTAAGCAGGCGGTGCTCAACCTGCTGATCAACGCCGTTCAGGCCATGCCCGAAGGCGGCGAGTTGATCCTCCGCCTGACCACCTCATTGAGCAAGGCCGTGCTGGAGGTCATAGATACCGGGCCGGGTATCCCGCCTGACGTGCTGGGGCAGATCTTCGATGCGTACTACTCGACCCGCTCTGGAGGCACCGGCCTGGGGCTGCCGACCACGCGCCGGATCATCCGCCAGCACCATGGCCAGATCGCCGCCGACAGCGAACTGGGCAAGGGCACGCGTTTCCGTATAACCTTGCCTCTGGCCCGTCACAAACCGCCGACGAGCAAGTGATTCCCCAAGCACACGGCGCTGGAACTGTGTTGCTCAGGCCGCGTGTTACCAGCCGAATCCGAAGGAGAAGCCGTTGCCCGGATAGTAGTTGTACCCATATGGGTAGCTGTAGCTATACGGGTATCCATAGTAATACCCGTACGGGGCATAGTACGGATAGCTGCGGTAGTAATATCCCCGGCCGCCGCCGTATCCGCCCCAACCACGGCCGCCACCGCCCCAGCCATGCCCACCGTAGTGACCGCCCCGGCCTCCGCCGCGGTCGATGAAGTACATGTGAGCCTGATTGTCTCCCTTCGCCAGCAGATCGCTTGCGATGGGCGCAGGGGCCGAACCGGATGCCGGCATTACGGCCAGTTGCTGATCGGGCACGACGGCCGCCGGTGCTGCAATGCACCAAACCATCGCTCCCGTAACGGCCACGAGTGTTAGAAGTAACTTGTTCATGTCATCATCTCCCATGAACCGGGCGGGAACATTCCCGCCTCTTCTCTTGTTTAATACGAATGGCAACGGCTGTGGCTCAAACAGAGAAAGTTTGTGCTGCATTGAATCTCGTGTGAGATCCTGGCATGGGAACTCGCAGTTGGGCCGCGGCGCCCCTCCGGGTTCACCTGCTTCGATGCCCCTACGACCTATGACCTATGACCTATGACCTCGTCTTCGTTTGCTTGCTTCGTGGCCAGCGGCAGGTAAGATGTTCCGTCTATGCTCGAGCGTATCAGGCGGATTGCCATTATTGGGTCCACCGGCAGCATCGGGCGGCAGGCCCTGGAAATCATTGCCAGCGACCGCCGCCGCTTTCATGCTTGCGCGTTGGCAGCGGCCAGCAGCGCCGACAAGCTCATCGAGCAGGCGCGGGCGTTCCGGCCTGAGTTCGTTGCCCTGGCCAAGCCGCCTGCTGACATGGCGAGCATTGCCGCCGCGCTGCCGGATGGCACGCGGCTACTCACCGGTCCCTCGGCGGCAGAAGATGCTGTTCGGCAAAGCCGGCCCGACATGGTCCTGACGGCGTTGGTCGGTTCCGCCGGCCTGGCTCCCACGCTGGCCGCCATTGACGTCAAGGCCGATCTGGCCATCGCCAATAAGGAGTCGCTGGTCATGGCCGGGGCGGTGGTCATGCCCACCGCCAAGAAGGCCGGCATCAACGTCCTGCCGGTTGACAGCGAGCACTCAGCCTTGTTTCAGTGCCTGCTGGGCCACCGCCATCGCGACATCCGCCGCGTGGTCATCACGGCCTCAGGAGGGCCCTTCCGCGACTGGCCAATCGACCGCATTCAGTCGGCCTCGGTGCAACAGGCCCTCAATCACCCCACGTGGCAGATGGGCCCGAAAATCACGATCGACTCGGCCACGCTGATGAACAAGGCCCTGGAGATCATCGAGGCGCATTGGCTTTTCGATGTGCCCGCTGAGCAAATCGACGTGCTGATTCACCCCGAGTCCATCGTGCATGGCATGGTGGAATTCCGCGACGGCAGCGTACTGGCCCAGATGGGCACGCCGTCGATGACGACCCCCATTGGCTTTGCGATGTATTACCCAGAGCGGGCGGCACAGGCCTGGGGGCTGCTGGACCTGGCCAAGGTCGGCACGCTACATTTTTCGGCCATCGATCCTGCGCGGCATCCGGCCATCGCTTTAGGGTATGATGTGATCCGTCGAGGCGGAACGGCCGGGGCGGTGCTCAACGGGGCCAACGAAACCGCGGTGGCCGCCTTCCTCGATGGCCGGATCGCCTTTGGGCAGATTATCCCGATTGTGCGGGATGTTCTGAACCAAGCCCAGCTTACGTCCGAAATAGATAAAGACGTCCTTTTGGCCGCCGATGCGCTTGCGCGCCGGCGGGCCGATGAACGGGTTGAGCAACTACAACAATCGACCCATCCCCGCCCTGCGCGCGGATGAGCCTGACACGAGGTCTTAATGACGAACTGTGCACTGGGCTTGGCGCTTCCTAGCATGCTGACTGACAACATCTGGCCGCTGCTGCAATTCCTGATCGGCCTGGGCATCGTCGTGATCGTGCACGAATTCGGGCACTTCATGGCCGCCAAGTGGGCCGGCATCAAGGTCGAGGAATTCGCGGTCGGCTTCGGCAAGAAGCTCTGGGGCCTTCAGCGTGGCGAGACGCTGTATCGCATCAACGCCGTGCCGCTGGGCGGCTACGTGAAGATGCTCGGCCAGGACGATCTCAACCCGGGGGCCTCGGCCCCGGACGACCCGCGTTCGTGGCAGGCCGCTCCCGCCCGCAAGAAGATGGTCGTGCTGGCGGCCGGCGTGGCCATGAACATCGTCTTCGCCCTGGTCGTCTTCGTGATTGTGTACCTGGTGGGCATCCGCTTCCAGGCGCCGGTGATCGGCCAGGTTCTCCCCGGGAATCCGGCCGCCCGTGCTGGTCTTCAGCCCGGCGATGAAATCCAGGCCGTCAACGGCAAGCCTATCCGCAAGTTCGCCCAGATCGTCATGATGGCGGCCTTGAGCGGGAAGGATCAGCAGTTCGATTTCCAGGTCGCCCGCAAAGAGAACGGCCAAGAGAAGATCCTGCACGTTCAGTTGGTACCCGAGAAGCTCGACACCGGCAAGCAGGGCTCCCATTACGACTTTGGCATCCTTGCCGCCAGTTCGCTGACCATAGCCAAACCCGATGACACGGGCTATGTCGGCAAAGAACGCTTCCAGAAAGGCGACGCCATCGTCGCCATCGACGGCACGCCCGTCAACGCATACTGGGAGTTAGACGGCCTGCTGCCCAAGTACGCCGGACAGAACGTGCCGGTCGTCGTGGAACGTGGGGGCCAACGAGTGACCGTCGAGACCTCCCCGCCGGCGCTGGCAAACGACGCATCGGATGAGCTGCCGCCGACAAGCCAGGCAGCGACTCAGCCCAGCGACACGCGGAAGCAGGAAATGCTGACGATCCTGGGCATGAACAGCCTGATGCGGATCGGTTCGGTGTCGCCTAAGACCACCGCCGGAAAGGCTGGGCTCCAGCCTGGCGACATCATCGTTCGCTACGGCACAACGGACTATCCCAGCTATTTTGAGCTGACCCAGATCAACAAGCAGTCGGTGGACAAGCCGGTGGCAATCCAGGTTCTGCGCGATGGCAAGCCCGTCGATGCCACCGTCACGCCGCAGCAGGTCGGCGAGCGTTCGATCATTGGCATAGGCCCCGGCCCCGCGCAGGAGCTTCCGATTGTCGCGTCGGTGATGCCATCGTCCCCGGCGGCGGATGCCGGCATCGTGAAGGGCGCCCAACTGGTGGCCGTTGACGGCACGGCCGTCAGCAACTGGAGCAAGGTCTACGCCCTGCTGGCAGCCAAGCAAGGCAGCCAGGCCAAGTTGACTTTCAAGGTTAAGGATAGCGAGACGGCCGTCACGGTTAACGTGCCGAAGGACTCACTGAGCCCCCACGATTATCTTTTCGGCCTGGCCGCGTTGGGCGAGATGCAGCCGCTGCTGACGGCCCCGGTGCGCGGCAACCCGCTCAAGGCCATTGTATGGAGCGTCGAAGACACGCGCGACTGGATGCTCCAGTCGTATCAGACGCTGGCGCGGATCTTCGAAGGCCGGGTCAGTGCCAAGGAAGTGGCCGGGCCGGTGGGCATCGGCCAAATCGCCATTTCGTTCGCACGCAAGTCACCCATCGACTTCGTCAACTTCATGGCGATGCTGTCGGCCATGCTGGCGGTGATGAACTTCCTGCCCTGGCCGGCGCTGGACGGCGGGCACTTCGTGATCGTGCTGATCGAAAAGGCCCGCGGCAAGCCGCTCTCAACCAAGCTCATGACCGGCATCCAGATGGCCGGCATCATGGTCCTGCTGGGCGTGTTCCTCATGGTGACGTTCAACGACATCCTGAGGCTGATTAGAAGCTAGTTAGTCGGGAATCGGGAATCGGGAATCCGGAATCGGGAAAGACGGGCGGGCGATGCTGCTCGGAGGCTTGATGTTCCTGATCGACTGTTCTTCCGATCAACTGATTAGCCGCTTCCTGGTGGCTGGGCTCGCATTGTGTTTGGCCGGAGAGCTGCTCGCGTCGTCTTGACGCCGCCGTGGCGTCCTCGTACCATCACCCGGAGTTTGCAGGAGATACTCATGACAGGCCGCAAGGAATGTGGCATTGCCATTGTCGGCTGCGGCACGGTGGGCGGGGCGACCGCCAGCTACCTGGTCCAACACGCCGACCGGCTTGCCGAACGATACAAGACCCGCCTGGTGTTGCGCCAGGTCGTCGACGTGAACTGGGACCATGCCCGCAAGCTCGGCCTGCCCGAAAGCCTGCTGACCAAGGACATCGACGCCGTCCTGCGACGCGACGATATCCAGATCGTGGCCGAACTCATCGGCGGCACGACCATCGCCAAGGCCGTGGTGGAAAAGGCCCTGTCGGCCGGCAAGAACGTCGTCACCGCCAACAAGGCCCTGCTGGCCAAACATGGCGCCGAACTGTGGGCGCTGGCCCGCAAGAACAACGTCACCATCGCCTTTGAGGCCAGTTGCGCCGGGGCGATCCCCATCATCGCCGTGCTCACCGAAGAGCTTTCCTGCGACAACATCGAGGCCATGTACGGCATCGTCAACGGCACGTGCAACTACATCCTCTCGGCCATGACTCAGCATGGGCAAAGCTACGCCGACGCGCTCAAGCTGGCCCAGCAGGCGGGGCTGGCCGAGGCCGATCCGACGCTGGATGTGGCCGGCGGCGATTCAGCGCACAAGCTGGCAATCCTGGCATCTCTGGCCTTTGGCGGACGGATCGACTTTGGCCGTATCTATGTCGAGGGCATCGACAAGTTGCAGTTGCAGGACATTCAATACGGCCAAGAGCTGGGCTACGTCATCAAGCTGCTGGCCATCGCCCGGCGGCAGGAAGAAGGCCTGAGCCTGCGCGTGCATCCTTCGTTCATCTCGACGCGGCATCCGCTGGCCTGGGTCAGCGGGCCCTTCAACGCCATCAGCGTGTACGCCGAGAACTCCGGCCACACCATGTACTATGGCCGCGGCGCCGGTGGCGCCCCCACTTCGGCCGCCGTCATTGGCGACATGGCCGCCGTGGCGCTGGGCACTGCCCAGCGGAAATTCGAGGAACTGTCGATCTTCCCCGACGTCGCGCCGCCGGCTCGTCAGGTGGACATCGGCTCGGTGTGCGGGCGGTACTATCTGCGCATGCAACTCGAAGACAAGCCCGGCATGCTGGCCAGTATCGCCACGATCTTAGGCCGACGCGATATCAGCATCTCCTCCGTACTGCAGCGTGAGCCGGCCGACGAGTCTTCGCTGGGCGTGCCGGTTGTCATCACGACGCACCCCGCCCGCGAGGCAGACATTCACGCCGCCCTGGAGGAAGTTAACCGAATGGACTCAGTCAAGGCCCCCTGCGTCTGCATACGCATTCTGGAGGAGCACCCGGAACGGACCGTATAGGTTCCGGCGGAGAGCACGATGAAATACGCTGTAATTATCCCCGATGGCGCCGCTGATGTGCCGCTAGCCGAACTGGGCAACCGCACGCCGCTCCAGGCGGCCCGCAAGCCCAACATGGACTGGATTGCCGCCCATGGCCGATGCGGCACGGTACGCACCGTTCCCCGCAACATGGAGTGCGGCTCGGACGTGGCGATCCTGTCCGTACTGGGCTACGACCCACGCGAGTTCTACACTGGCAGGGCTCCGCTGGAAGCGGCCGCTCGCGGCGTGCCGGTGGGCGAGAACGAATGGGTCTTCCGCTGCAACTTCGTGACGATTATCGACGGCGTTATGGAAGATCACTCGGCCGGGCACATCAGCTCGAAGGAGTCGGCCGCCCTGATCGCCGAGCTGAATCGGCTGGTGGCGCAGGAGCGGCTGCACTTCTTCCCGGGCGTATCGTATCGGCACCTCATGACGCTCAAGGGCGAGGTCAACGTCAAGACCACGCCGCCGCACGACATTCTCGGCCAGAAGGTCGCTGACCACATGCCCACCGGCCCCGGCAGCGAGATACTTTCGACGCTGTTTGCCCGCAGCCAGGAAATCTTCGCCAATCACGAGGTCAACCAGGTGCGGCGCGACCTGGGCGAAAACCCGGCCACGCACATCTGGCTGTGGGGCCAGGGAAAGATGCCAAACCTGCCGAATTTTCAGGAAAAGTATGGCATGCGCGGCGTGGCGATCACGGCGGTGGATCTGGTTCGCGGCATTGCAAAACTGATCGGCTGGGACTGCGTCGAAGTGGCCGGCGCCACCGGCTTTCTTGACACCGACTTTGCGGGCAAGGGCCAGGCCGCCATCGGCGCGCTGGCCAATTACGATGTGGTCTGCGTTCACGTTGAGGCCTCCGACGAGTGCGGCCACCAGGCCGACGCCAAGGGCAAGGTCCAGGCCCTTGAGCAGATCGACAAGTTCATCGTCGGGCCCCTGCTCAAGCACTTCCAAGCCGGACAGGACGAGTGGCGCATCCTCGTGCTGCCCGATCATCCCACGCCCTGTACGAAGCGGACGCACACCTCCGAGCCCGTGCCCTTCGCCATGGCCGGCAGCGGCCTGTCAGCGGTGGTTGAGCATCCCTTCACCGAGCAGGCGGCCGTGGAGTCGGACGTCCACGTGGCCAAGGGCAGCGACCTGATGGAGTTCTTCCTCCGCGGATCGTAACGGGATATCTGGGATTCGGCCTTTGGATTCGGAACTGTCTCCGCCGCTTTGGCGGCCTGAAAACCATTGGACTTTTCCCGCGAGTTCGCTAGTCTTTCAGCCCTAATCAACTGGTTGCGAGGCCCGGGCTCGCGTCAGCAAGGAGCGGCGTTGCGATGAGTATCGTGGTAATGAAATTCGGCGGGTCCAGTGTGGCCGACGCGGACAAGATTCGCGCCTGTTCCGCCCGGGCCATCGAAGCACGCAAAGCCGGCCACAAGGTCGTCATGGTCGTATCGGCCATGGGCGACACGACGGACGACCTCGTCGCACTGGCCAAGCAAATTACGTCCACCCCGTCCAAGCGCGAGTACGATCAATTGCTCGCCACCGGTGAGCAGGTGACGATTTCCCTGGTCGCGATGGCGATGGAGGCCATGGGCCAGCCCGCCATCAGTTTCACGGCCGGTCAGATCGGCATGGTCACCGACGACAAGCACACCAAGGCCCGCATCAAGCGCATCGACGTGCAGAAAGTCCTGCGCGAACTCAAGTCCGGCAAGATCGTCATCGTGGCCGGCTTCCAGGGCGTGACCGAGGACGGCGCCGTCACCACGCTGGGACGCGGCGGCTCGAATGTGACGCTGGTGGCCATAGCCGCGGCCCTCAAGGCCGATATGTGCGAGAACTACACCGACGTCGATGGCATCTTCACGGCCGACCCGCGGCTGGTGCCCAACGCCCGCAAAATCGACCAGGTCAGCTACGATGAGATGCTCGAACTGGCCTCGCTGGGCGCCAACGTGCTGCACAACCGGGCGGTAGAGTTTGCCAAGAAGTACAATGTGCCGATTCATGTTCGCAGCAGTTTGAACCATTCCAAAGGAACGATGATCGTGGCGGAATCAGAGGAAATGGAGCGTATCGTCGTCAGCGGGGCCGCGTTGAAGAAGCAGTTGGCCCGCGTGAGCCTGCGTAACGTCCCGGACCGGCCGGGCATGGCGGCCAGGATTTTTCACACGATCGGGGCGGCCGACATCGTCGTGGATGACATCATCCAGACCGAGACGACGAACAAGCTAGCGGCCGTTTCGTTCACGGTGGACATGGGCGACATCACCGACGTCAAGGCCGTATGCGAGAAGCTGTGCAGCCAGCACGCCGGCATGACGGTTGAATTCAAGACCGACCTGGCCAAGGTCAGCGTGGTGGGCGTGGGCATGCGCGTCCACACGGGCGTGGCCCAGCGGATGTTCGCCGCCCTGGCCGGCGCTGGCATCAACATCCACAACATCACCACCAGCGAGATCAAGATCTCCTGCATCATCGACCAGGTCCAAGGCCCCATAGCGCTGCGCCTGATCCACGACGCCTTCGACCTGGGCAAGACTCCTGGGAAAGCCAAGGCCAAGAAAGGTAGGAAGTAGACCTGCGCGGTCAAGGAACATGTTTTGCCAATGAAAGGCAACGATAGCCTTGCGGGACTACGTCGAAAAGCACCCGGAGACAGTGCAGGACCTGGAGTTGGCGAGCGAGGATCGGCTCTGGGAAGGTCTTGAACTGCTGGCTTCTGGACAAACAGCAGGCGGCATGTACTTGCTGGGTTACGTTGCCGAGATGGTATTGAAGAACGCGTGCTTTCTGTTTGAAGGAGCTCGTCCCTCCGACCCAATATCTGCTCGGCTCGGACCCATGCGGGCTTTCGGCAAGTCTCATTTTCCGACAATCGACAGGGAGAATTACCACAGCCTTGTCTTCTGGTATCATGCACTGCTTCATAAACGAAACTTGGCAGGACGCTCGCTGCCAAGTCCCACGGCGCGCCAGTTGGGGCGCAGGGTCGCCAGCATTCACAGCATGTGGGTCGTAGCCATGCGATATTATCCGGCTGCACTTCTTCTCCCAAGTCACGCAGCGACGATCTACAATGATGTGATCTGGCTGTACGATCATCGTCTCCAACTGAGGATGTAACATGCCCATCAAGCATCGCCTGCAACGTACTTTGCCTTCCACCGCAGCAGAACTTACTCGGCAGCTCATGCACGAATGGACAGAGCCCAGCAGCGCGGGGCAGCCGCTAATCGTGCTTGAAGGTGAGAGGGGGCAGCCCCAGCATGTCTACGTCATCTGGGACGAGTGGAAAGGCCTCGACCAGAGAGAGAGGTCTGAGATCATCATGGACGTTGTTGAGCAACTGAGCGGCCCACAGGGTATGCCCGACTTGTCCCTAGTGACAGTGGCGATGGGATTGACTATCGAAGAAGCGAAGCGGATGGGCATTGATGTGTCCTAGCCACTCAACTCCCGTGCGGTTGTGAAGACTGGGAATACATGCTAATGCCTTCTGGTTCCCGCCTTTCGCCGGTCGCCGGTTTGTGATGTTGCTTTGCCTGTCGATGTAATGGCACACGACACGCCCGACCTTCCTTCACTCTTTCGCATCACGCCGGCCGATGAATACCTCATGCCACGATTCAACATCCCTTTGCCGATGAGCGGTCCGAGCCGGCGACGGCGCTACATGGGCCGGCACGCCCGCATCGGCGGCGTGGCTGGGCTGATCGTGATGGCGCTGTTCCTGCTGGATCGGCAAGGCGTGTTTGGCCGGACCACCGGCCCGGACGTGCAGCGGTACGACAGCAAGTCATGCCAGGTCATCCACGTCACCGACGGCGACACCGTGGACGTGGATATCCCCGACGGTGCCAAGTCCAGCACCCGCATCCGCCTGCTGGGCATGGACACGCCAGAGACGGTCAAGCCCGACACGCCCGTGCAGTACTTCGGTCCCGAGGCCAGCCAGTACACCAAGAGCCACCTGCTGCGCAAGACCGTTACGCTGCAATTGGACAAGAGCCGCTCCGCCCGCGACAAGTACGGCCGATTGCTGGCGTATATCATGATCGACGGCAAAAACTACAACCGCCAGATCGTGGCCGAGGGCTACGCCTACGCCGACCCGCGCTTCCCCCACCCGCTGCTCAAGGACTTCAAAGCCGCCCAGGAACAAGCCAAGGCCGCCGGCGCAGGCCTGTGGCGCGGCGTACAGGACAAGGACCTGCCCTACTACTATCAGGGCAAACTCAAGCTGCCGGGACGATGATTCACGGGAAGAACGCGTGCAACGAGTTGCACCCCTACGTGCCGATCATTGCCAGCGCCGGATGGGGTCAGCGCAAGTACGGCTTGCGGGTGAGTGAATCCTGCCTTCTTCTTGGGGGCTTGACCCGATAGAATCAAACCTGCCCATGAAAGAGCCCGCGATCGCCATGCAACCGTCACCCTCTGCCACTGCCCATTGGTTGGGTGTGGCCGCTGCCGCGGCGGCACTGGCGTTTGCTGTCACCCTGTCCATCCGGCCAATATCGAGTTACGACATCGGCTACCACTTGGCCTATGGCGAAAAGCTGCTCACCTACGGCCAGATCGTGCAGGGCAACGACTTCGTGTACACGAAACTGCCCGCCAACTTCGGCCAGAACCCCGCGGACACGCCGCCGGGAGGCTGGATCGACCAGAGCGGCAGATACCGCTTCGTCAACGCCAACTGGCTCAGTCAGGCCATCATGTACGAGGTCTACCACCTGGGCGGTTTTGCCGGGCTGGAAGCGCTGCAGGTGGCACTGGTGGCCGGGGTGTTTCTGCTGATCCTGCTGACGCTTCGCCTCTCGGGCGTTGGTTGGCCCGCCACGGCCGCGGCCTTGCTGCTGGCGGCTCTGGTCTCTTACGAGCGATTCGTGCTGCGTCCTGAGTTGTTCGGATACCTGCTCCTGGCCGCTCAATGGTGCCTGCTCTCCCGGCCAGCGTTCACCTGGCGCAAGATGGCCGGCGTGATCGCGCTGCAATTGCTGGCGGTCAACGTGCATAGTTATTTCTGGCTGGGTTTCTTCCTGGTCGGCGCGGTCTGGGCCGATGCGTTCGCGCGATGGTGCTGGGCGAAGGCCCACGGGCAGTTGCTGCCGCGGGAGTGGCGGGCAAAGCTCAAGTGGCTTTCCTGGACGCTGGGTGGCTGTGCGGCCGCGGCGCTGGTCAACCCATGGTTCGTTCGCGGCGCCATCATGCCGATCCAGACGGTCTTGTACATGCGCCGCTATCACATCGGCGGCGGCCGGCCCGGCGACATCTTCGAGCACCCCTGGGCCGTCATCGGTGAACTTTACTGGCCCTTCGTGCCGCGGCTGGCTACGACGTATGCATCGATCGCCCTGTACGTCCTGCTAGGCGTTGCGGCCATCGCTGGCGTCGTCGCCGCGGCTCGGCGGCAGTGGGCAAGCTTGCTGGCATTGATTGGAATGATGGCTGCGGGCATCAGCGTGCGGCGCAACATGGCCTTGGCAGGCTTGCTGGCTGGGCCCATGGCCTTTGTCATTCTGAGCGGCCTGTGGCAGGTCGCGCGGCAGCGTCTGGCCAAGGCCGGCCGATGGTTCGGCGGTCGTCCACGCACAATGCCTGCATTCAGCACGCTTGTCTCTATCGCACTGCTGGGCCTCGGGCTCTGCGCGGTGTATTTCGTCGTGACCCAACGCTTCTATTTCAACGAGCGCCGGCCCTGGGCCTTTGGCGTCGGGCCCTCGCGCTTTTCGATCCCGCTGGGAGCGGCCGATTGGCTCTCGCAGCACCGCCTCGAAGGACGCGTCTTCACCGACCAGGAATCATCATCCAACCTCAGCTTCTTCACCAGCCCGCACGTGAGCGTGCCCGTCCTGACGAACACCTGGGCCATGCCGCCCTCGACCATGACGACCGTCCTGCGCGTCGCCCATGGCCAGGACGACTGGCGGCCCAGCTTCGACGCCTGCGACATCCAGGCCGTCGTGCTGCACACGATCTACTCTCAGCCGCTCATCAAGGCCCTGGCCCGCAGCCCGGAGTGGGCCATCGTCAACATCGACGTCAAGCACGTGCTCTTCCTACGCCGCGCCGGACCCAATGCCGATTTGGCAGCCAAGGCGGCATTGAAACCCGAGACGTTCGACGTGGCGGATTTCGCTCGCCAGGCCTGCACGTCGGAGATGCCGCCGGCGTTTGCCCTCAGCAACGCGGGCGATACCCTGAGCCTGCTGGGCTGGCGCGACGCCGCCATCGCTCTGTGGCGTGACTGTGTGCGCCTCAAACCCGACTACGCCGAAGCCAACCAGCAATTAGGGCAAGAACTGGCCCTGCGCGGCGGCGAGCGGCTGATCCAGATGACCGAGGCCTACAACACTGGACAAGACCGGCACGGTGACGAGTTGCGCGCCGCAGTGCTGGATGATTGGCGTACGGCCGAGCAGCACCTTGGCCAAACATTGCGACTTCAGCCGGAGAACACGCAGGTGCGCCAGCTTCTCCAGGCAGTCCGGCAGGCAGAGGGCGAACTCAGCTCGCCGCGCACCACGACATATCCCCAGCGGTGACTTTACACACACCCGGCCGGTCGGTAAGCTCGCCACTCTTTAGAAGCGCACATCATGGGCGAGGCGTCCATGACACACGTGGCCAGGATGGCCATGCAACAAAAACAAGGTGATGCAATGTACGAAGACTATTACGGCAATTTGATTACCTCCCTGGCGATGGCCAACGACAAGAAGATCGTCCTGCTGGTGATGGACGGCCTGGGCGACGCCCCCAACGCCACCGGCAAGACGCCACTGCAAGCCGCCATCAAGCCCAACCTCGACGCCCTGGCGGGACAATCGGCCTGCGGGCTGCTCGTGCCAGTCGCTACAGCCGTCACGCCAGGCTCGGGCCCGGGCCACCTGGGCCTGTTTGGCTACGACCCGCTGATATACCAGGTCGGGCGCGGCGTGCTCAGCGCGCTGGGCGTGGAATTCCCGCTGGAAGACCGCGACGTGGCCGCCCGGTTGAACTTCTGCACCATCGACAAGAGCGGCAACATCGCCGACCGCCGCGCTGGCCGGATTCCCGACGAGGAGAACCGCCGCGTACTGGAGAAGATTCGCAAGGGCTTGAAGACTCCTGCGGGCGTAGAGGTCTTCTTTACGACTGAGGCTGAACACCGCGCCGTGCTGGTGCTGCGTGAGAACAATCTCGACGACAACATCGGCGACACCGACCCGCAGCACACGGGCGTCCCGCCGCTGAAGGCCAACCGCGCCCCGTACGACAAGAGCCCCACGGCCGCTATCGCCGCCAATATCATCGAGCAGGTGCAGAAGATGCTGGCCGATGAGCCCAAGGCCAACATGATCGTCGCCCGCGGCTTTGCCAAGCACCCGGCCTGGCCGAAGTTCCCCGACCGCTACAAGGTCAAGCCGGCCGCCGTGGCGGGCTACCCGATGTATCGCGGCGTGGCCAAGTTGGTGGGCATTCCCGTGGTGGCCAAGCCCACGACCGCCCAGGATGTCTGCGCCGAAGCCGCCAAGGCAATGGCCGAGCACAGCTTCGTCTTTGCCCATTTCAAGTACACCGACAAGACCGGCGAAGACGGCGACTATGACGGCAAGGTCAAGCGGATCGAGGAGATGGACAAGGCCCTGCCGACGCTGCTGGCGGCCAAGCCCGACGTGCTGATTATCACCGGCGATCACTCCACGCCGTGCGTGTTGAAGAGCCACTCCTGGCATCCCGTGCCGGTGCTGATGAAGGCCCCGTGGCTGCGTGGCGGGCAAGTGGCGAAGTTCGACGAGGTCAACTGCCGCGGCGGCGAGATCGGCACCATCCCCAGCCGTGAACTGCTGCCTCTAGCCATGGCCCACGCCGGCAAGCTGGAGAAGTTCGGCGCGTAGCCGTCGCCTCGGAAGTGTCAGAAACATCAGCAGGGATGCATGGGATTCAAGGGATAGGAATGATTTTCGATTCTCGATTTGAGTTCAATGCCTTGGGAAATAGCGCAGGCCTCTGGCGCTTCCGGAGGTCTAAGGACAGACCGCAGGAATAGGAGGGTCTACGATGTCTTGGATGGCTTGGAAGATGTTGGACTCGTGCCTGATGGTGGCCATGCTGCCGTTGCTGGTCGTAAACATAGTGCTGAACGCGCGAGCCAGGCAGGCGATGAAGCGCGAGGGATCCGCTGCCAAGGCCTGGCCTGAGACACGCTTCTGGAAGACATTACGCCGATTTGTGATGGTGTTGTTTCTTGCCTCGTTCGGGTGGGCTATCTTCTGGGATTACAGGTTGTCACGAGACTTACCGACTACACCTGATGCAGGCGCAGGCCGCACTCATGAACTCCACGTTGGCCACGCCTTGCATTACGCGACTGAGCAGGAGTACAGTCGGTCTAAGTCGTCCGAAGCGACCCTTTGGGCTTCCGGCATTGTCGTTCTGGCTTACAACGCAGCGAGAGAGCTTAGCAAGAAGCGCAAAAGCCCACAGAGCGGCGAGTTGAACGTCAACAAAAACTAGCAGGGATGCATGGGATTCAAGGGATTTAACTCCATCCCATACATCCCTGCTGTGTTTTCCAGATTCCGACTTCCCGATTCCAGGCTACTTCGTGTACTCGCCCTTGTTCCGCGGGCCCGTCAGGCCTTCCCACTTCGGGTCGAGCCTGGCCACGCCGTACCACGCGCGGGACATGTACAGGGCGTCCAGCACCGAGCAGGCCACCATGGCCTCGGCCACCGGGTAGATGCGCGGGCAGATGCTGATGTCGCGGCGGGTGACGGCGGCCAGTTTCTTGGCCTGCATCGTCTTCAAGTCCACGGTGTCCTGCTGCTTGGAGATCGTCGGCGTGGCCTTGACGTACATGCGTATGATCAGGTCTTCGCCGTTGCTCATGCCGCCCGAGAACCCGCCACTGTGGTTGGTCTGGAAGCGGACCTTGCCGTCTTCCAGTACGGGCTGGTCGTTCCATTCGCTGCCCAGCGTGCGAGCGGCCGCGGCGCCAGAGCCGAACTCCAGCCCGGTCATCGCCCCGATGCTGCACAGGCCGTGCGCGATCGTGGCCTTGAGCTTGTCAAAGACCGGCTCGCCCAGGGCCGCCGGCACACCTCGGGCGATGATCTCGATGGTCCCGCCGGCCGTGTCGCCCGCATCGCGGACTTTCAGCAAGTCAGCGATCATGACCTTGGCCTGGTCAAGATCGCAGCAGTTCAGGTCGTTCTTGCGATAGTTGGCCTTGAGTTCCTCGAAGGTCATCGTGCCTTCGGCCACGCTCCTGCCCTTGATGCCGTGACTCTCAATGACGTGGGCGAGGATCTCGATGTTCTCGCGGGCGAGAATCTGCTTAGCCACAGCGCCGCCGGCCACCCGGCCCACCGTCTCACGTCCACTGGCCCGGCCAGCGCCGCACCAGTCGCCGTGCTCGCCATACTTGTACAGGAAGTTCAGTTCGGCATGGCCGGGGCGAACGACATCTTTCACGTCGCGGTACTGCTGGACGTGAATGTCCTGCGTATCGACGTTGCGGACGAGCAGCCCGACGGGCGCGCCGGTCGTGATGCCTTCCTGCAAGCCGGCGACGACCTCGACGATGTCGGTTTCCTTGCGCGGGCTGTCGAGCTTGCTCTGGCCGGGGCGGCGTTTGAACAGTTCGTCCTGGATTCTCTTGACGTCGAGCTTGATGCCCGGCGGCACGCCGTTGACGATGCAAAAGAGCGAGCCGCCCCAGTTGCCCGGGTCCTCGGCCGTCGCGTGCCAGCCGTAGCTCTCGCCGCACGTAGTGATCTGGAAAATCCGTCCAAACGTGTTGCCCAGCATTTCATTCTCCTTCTTCTATATTCAGGCCGCTTGGCCTTTAGTCAAACGGAACGGAAGCCGGAATCTGGAGTCCGCGGTCGCGTGGGCTAGGCTTCAAACAGCTCTCGTGGCAGCCGACTCTGCCGGATGATTGCCAGCAGCGCACCCATCCGCAATTCCCTGTGATCCGGAACAGGCACGGTGATGGTTGTTCCGCCAGTCTTCTGCTGCATGGTGACGTGGCTGCCTCGCTGCCGAATCTGCTGGAATCCCTGGGCCAAGAGGATTGCCATGACCTCTTTTCCGGAAAGGATCCGCAGCCTAGCCAATCCTCACCTCAAGGGGCGAAACGACCACGTCGCCGTGCAGTCGGTCTCGGATTTCCTGAGCTGACGCCGTTTCCAGGAATAGCTCGACGGCCTCACGCAGGTTTTCGCGAGCTTCATCCAGCGTGTCTCCCTGGCTGGCGACATCCAATTCCGGACACAAGGCCACATACCCGTCGCCTTCGCGGTGAATCGCAGCCGTGAACGTTCGAGTAGCCATAACTAGCCTCACAATCTTGCTGCCATTATACCGCTCGCCACCTCGTGCGGGACGCGCTTCTTGCTCCCCATGCCCTTCGTCCTACGCCCTAAATCTTCTGCATCTCGCAGCCCAGCAGCGTCATCTGCTCGATGAAGTTGGGAAAGGTCTTCTTGACACACTCGATGTCGCTGATGTGCGTCTGGCCACTGGCGACCATGCCGGCCAGGCTCAGCGTCATTACCATGCGATGATCGGCCCGGCTGTTGAGGTGCGCCCCGTGCAGCCGGCTGCCACGAATCACCAGACCATCGGGCCGCTCCTGCACGTCGGCGCCCATTGCCCGCAGGGCCTTGTGCATCTCGGCGATGCGGTCGCACTCCTTCTGCCGGCAGATGGCGGCGTCGTACAGTTCGGTCGTCCCTTCGGCGCAGGCCCCGACGACGGCCAGCAGCATGAACTGATCGACGAAGTCGTTGCAGTCGATCCGCATGCCCTTGAGTTGGCTGGTGCGGGCGATCACGCCATCAGGCAGGATCTCCAGGTTCGCGCCCATCTGCCGCAGGACATCCAGAACCAGCCGGTCGCCCTGCACGTCGCGGTAGTCCACGCCCTGCACGTGCACCTCGCTGTCGGGGCACAGCAGACCCGCCACGATCGGGTACATGGCCGCCGACCAGTCGCCGGGTATGCGGGCGTCAAAGCCCTTCCAGCGGCTTCCGCCGGCCAACCGGTATCGAGCGAAGTCCTCGTTCTCCAACTTGATGCCGCACTGATCCAGCCAGTACAGCGTCACGCCGATCCAGGGCTTTTCGCCCGGATTGTGTACGATCAGTTCCGTCGGCGCCTCGGCCATGCTGGCGGCGATGAGCATCGCGCTGACTGGCTGGGAATCGGCCCCGTCCAGTTCCGCCCGCCCGCCCTTGAGCCGGCCTCGAACGACTACCGGCGCATGACCGTCATTCTTGGTCGAATACGCGCTGGCCCCCAGCGCGTTCATCGCGTCGAGCAGCGCCTGGCAGGGACGAATATGCCGGATGGACTCGTCGCCCGTCAGGATGGTCGTGCCGTCGCACAGCCCGGCCAAGGCCGTAAAGAAGCGAAAGATGATGCCGCTGTTGCCGCAGTTGATCACGTCATCGGGAATCCGCAGCTCCCCGGCGGTGCCCGTGATCTGCCAGCAATCGTGAGCTTCGGGCTCGATCCTGGCCCCGAACATCTCCAGGGCCTCGGTCCCACGCATCCAATCGGCCGAGACGGCTGGGGACTCAATGCGGCTGGTCCCCTCCGCCAGCGCAGCCATAATGAGCGCTCTAAACGAGTGAGACTTGTTGGGGGGAATCTTGATAGCCCCCCGCAGCGACCGCGATGACTGCACAGATACGTTCATTTTGTCCTCAGCCAAGTGAAGTAATCGTATCGATTCAGGCCAAAATGGTCAACCCAAACCCGCTATCCGCGAGGGCATGCTGTGAAATTGTGAACGCGATTGGGTGAAAACACTTGACGAATGTATACTCCTTAGCCGAAAAGACTTCAATGCGGTGCCAAGGGCCTGCGCACCGGTTAGACAAATCGCGCTTCATGTGCATAACTTATAGGAGACGTTCATGACAGAGTACATGCCGCTGTTGCTGACCCTGCTGCCAATTGCAGTCATTCTAGTCATGCTCATTATCCTTCGCCGAGCAGCCGACATCAGCGGCATCGTGGGCTGGATCGTCATTTCGCTCGTGGCCTATTTCGCGTTCAGCACTTCCGTGGACGTCATCCTGCGTTCGACCGTGGCCGGGTTCGTGCGGTCGTTCTCCGTCTCGCTCATCGTGGCCACATCGCTGCTCCAGATGGCCTTGATGGAGAAGAGCGGTGCCTTAAAGCGGATCATCATCTTCATCAAGACCATTGCCCGCGACCACCGGGCTGTGCAGATCATGATGATAAACATCGGCTTTGGCACGCTCATGGTGGCCGTCGGCGCCACGCCGGTGTCGCTGCTGCCGCCCATTCTGATTGCCATGGGCTATTCCACCTACGTCGCCATCGCCCTGCCGGCCATCGGCTATGACTCGCTGTGCACGTACGCTTTGCTGGGCGCGCCCATCGTCGTTTTCGTCGATATTGCCAACGGCTTTCTGGGCAAGGGCAACGAAATCAGCCTCCACCAGGCCGGCATGGTTTTCTTCATGTTCCTGCCGGTGGTCTCAACGCTGATCGGCTTTTGCATGCTGTGGATCGTCGGCAGAGGCAAGGCCCTCAAGGAGGGCTGGCTGCCCTGCCTGATCACCGGCGCGGTCATCGGCGTGGTGGCGTACTTCACCAACCGGCATGACAATCTCGTCGTGCTCACAGGCATCCTCTGCGGCCTGGCGGTCATAATCGCGATGGCCTTGTACCTAAAGGCCGGCGGAAGGAAGGTAATCGACAAGAGCCAACTCACCACCGACGAGTTGGCGTATGAGAACACCTATTCACTCTGGAAGGCCCTGTCGCCCTGGATACTGCTGGTCATGCTGGTCCTGGCGATGAACCTGCACAAGGGTTCAGTCATTCTGACGCCTCAAAACACCCTCGCCTTCACGGACAACGCTGAACTTGTCAAGCAGGGGCATGTCCTCGTGCCTGGCTTTGACCATCTCTACCGTACGCTCAAGATGCCCATCATGGGCCTGACCGCCGACAAGAAGCCGCTGGACACCCGCGCCCTGTGGAACGCGTACACGTGGATCCTCATCAGTACGCTGCTGGCCATTCCGATCCTGCACCCCACCCGCACGCAGCTTAAAGACACGCTGCGCATCTGGCTGAAGCGTGCCCCCCGGCCCGTTTTCGCGGCGGCCATTTTCTTCGCCATCGGCGAAGTGATGAACATGTCCGGCTTCAGCATGGGCAGCGGCAAGTTCGAGACTGCCAGCATGGTCAAGGTGCTGGCCGACAGTTCGTCGGGCTTCTTCGGCAGCGCGTACGGCTGGGTGGTATCTTTCATCGGCCTGTTCGGCGGCTTCATCACGGGCAGCGAGGCATCGACCATCGCCATGTTCGCCAAGTATACGCTGACGACGGCCAAGAACCTGAGCATGCCGCTGGATGGGCTCATCATCATCACGGCCGGCCTGGCGTTTGGCGGCGGCTTGGCCAGCGTGATTTCGCCGGCCAAGCTTCAGAACGCAGCCGCGTCCATCGACAAGATCGGCGAAGAAGGCAAGGTCATCCGCGTGGCGTTCGTCTTCTCGATCCTGCTGACCATCGTGACGACGGTCTTCGTGGTGATTCTGCTGAAGTGCATGTGCCCGGCCTGATCCGGCCGAACGTAAAGATGCTGCCGCAGCAACGCAGTGCGTGCAGATTCCGGGCCAACGGTGCGGAGTCTGCACACCGAACTGCCTACGCGTCGGATCGGTCTCTGATCACGCGCCGCACGGCGTACGTGTGCCGCTGGCCGCTCTCGAAGTAGACCCGCATGAGCATCTCGCCCATCAGGCCAGTGGCCAGGCACAGCAGGCCGGCGACCAGGAAGAGCACGCCCATCGCCAGCAGCGGGCCGTGCGTGTGGACGATGGAGAAATCCTGCCAGCTAACCAGCTTGCGGATCAGCAAGTACAGCAGAATCGCCCCGCCGCTGGCCAGTCCGAGCATGCCGCCCTTGCCGAAGAAGTGCATGGGGCGCGTGAGATAGGCCGTGGTGAAACGCAGCGTCAGCAGATCGAGTGCGACGCGGAAGGTCCGGCCGATGCCGTAGTTGCTCTTGCCGGCCTTGCGGCGGACGTTCTTGATGGGCACCTCGCAGATGCGCGCCCCCCACCGGGCGATGATGGCGGGCACGTACCGGTGCATGTCGCCATACAGGCGGATGCCTTCGAGCACTTCGCGCCGATACGCCTTGAACGTGGTGCCGAAATCATGCAGCGGCACGCCCGACACGGCCGCCAGCAGTTTGTTGGCGATCCGGCTGGGCAGACGCCGCAGCAGAAAGCCGTCGCCGCGACGAATCCGCCAGCCGCTGGCCACGTCGTAGCCCTCGTCGATCTTCTTGATAAAGAGCGGAATCTCGTACGGATCGTGCTGTAAATCGCCGTCCATGGCGATGATGACCTGCCCGCGGCAGTGGTCAAAGCCCGCCTGCAGCGCGGTGGTCTGGCCAAAGTTCCGACGCAAGTCCACGAAGATCACGCGGCCATCGTCTCGGCTGATTTGCTCCAGCATCGCCGGCGTGTCATCTTTGCTGCCGTCATTGACGAAGACCATTTCGTACGGCTGGCCGACGTGCTTCATGACGCGTGCGATCCGCTCGTATAACGTGCGGACGATGCCAGCTTCGTTGTAGAACGGCACGACGATGCTGTACTTGATGTCGCTGTTTGAACTATCCATGCTGTTAAAGCTGTCCATAATGAATCAACTGCACGCCACGCAGGCGGATTCTTTCCTTTACCCGTTCATCGCACAACGCGTCGAGTTCGGCCCGGCGGCTTTCACGCAGCCGGGTCTGCCCGTGGGGCACGTCCTCGGCGTAGCCGGGATGAACCATGATCTCCGTCGCCCCGGCCGTCAAACCATCGATGGCCGACAGCAAGTACGCCACGTCGATGTGGCCCGTGTGCGCCACGCCCAGCGTGCCCGTCGTGCCGACTAAGTCTCCGCCACGGCGAGCGTTGCCCCGGCCCAACCAGTTCAGCACACAGCTGAGGCGGCGCCGCTTGGCCGAGGTCGGCTCGAACGCGCCGGCGGCCAGGTGTTCAGCGTGCCGGCGCACGTGCGGGATATCATAGCGGCGGCAAAGCCCCAGCACGAGGCGGAAAACCGCCGGCCAGCCGTGCACGTGCCGGTGACTGTCCATGTGCGTAGGTTTCAGGCCCAGTGAAAGCGCCCGTTCGATCTGGGCGGCGAACTCAGCCTCGATGGCCGGCAAGAAGCGGCGTCCGTGTAACAGGCAGCCCTTGATGATGGCATCGCCACTGGAGTTCATGACGCCGTTTTGGTCCGCGAGGACTTCTCGTCCTTGCTTTGAGAGTGCCGGTCCCTGACATGCGTTCAAGTGCACTCCAACGCCCAGGCTGGGCGTCTGGATGGCGATCGCGGCGGCGTACTCACAGGCAGGCATGTTGGCCGCCAACGTAGTGGAAGTAATGACGCCGTGCCGATGGCCATGCACGATGCCGTCGGTGATGCCGCGCGACCAGCCGAAATCGTCGGCATTGACGATCAGGCGGACCGAGTCGGACATGGCACAGCCGTGGCTCGACTGAACTAGCCGAAGCGCCTTGGCTGTGGGCATCTTCGTAGCACAGCCGCCCTCGGCTGTGGGTTTGCTCGTATCCTGCTCTCCCGCCATCATTGCGGCCTCTCCCGCAACTTCACGCCCATCGCCCAGGCCCCAAGCACGCCGACGCAGGCCGGGAGCAGCAGCACGATCAAGGCGTTAGTCAGGTACGCCGCCAGCACCATCGACGGCGTGAACCCGAACGCCCCGAAGACCCCCACCGCCACCGTCTCGCGCACGCCGAAGCCGCCGGGCGTAGCCGGGATGAGGTTATTGAGCATGACCACCGGCGTCAGGGCTGAGGCCATCAGCAGCCCGATGGGCCCGAAGGCGCGCAGGCAGAGATAGACGGTCAGCACACTGAGAACTTCGGCCAGGATCGAAGTGGCCAGGAACACGCCAAATGGCCACCATGGCAGCGTGATTTCCGCCAGTTGCTTGGCCTTGCCTGGCAGCAGGCGGGTAAACAAGCCCCACAGTCGAGCAGGCCGATAGTGCAGCAGCAGCGGAAAAGCCAGGGCCAGACACAGCAGCACAGGACAGGCGACCAGAGCGGCCGGTGGGATCTGCGAGCCGCCGAGTTTCACGTCGGCCGTCACGAGATACACCAGCCCCAGCAGGCACAGCAGCAGCACGCCAGCCAGGTCGAAGAGCCGTTCGACCACGACCCACCCCGCCAGTTTGAGCCGCACGCCCTTGGGCACGAACATCGGCCTGACGACTTCCCCGCCGCGAAACGGCGTGGCCAGCCCCACGCCCAAGCCCGCCAGCATGGAAACCCACGCCTGCCGCCAGAGGATGGGCTGCCCCTCCAGCCCGGTCATCCAGCGCCACCGCGCCACCCGCACCGTCCAGTACGCCAGAGCCAATACGACGGCTCCCAGGAGATGCCCTGCGCTGGCGTGGCGAACCTCGGCGGCCAAGCTGGACCACTGCTGATGGCTCAGCAAATACGCCAACAGCCCCGCGGCCAGTGCCAGCGAGAGCCCCTGCAAAATCCACGCTTTCAGACGAGACGGCATGAGGGGACAGCGTAGTCGATTTCGCCCCCTGGGGAAAGCGACTGATGCGCTGCATGACCGGGTTGTGCCTAATACTACAACGCTACGAATGGAGCTTTGATAATTCGCCTGGCTTGGAGGCCCGGAGGGCCGAAACGATTGTAGCCGTGGGCGTAAGCCCACGGAGACCGCCCCAGTGGCAAAGAGCCCCGGCGGGGCGACAGAGTCGTTGGACAAGCCAACGGTGTCGCCCCTTCGGGGCTCAGGCACAAGCCCATGCATACCGGGGGCTTACGCCCCCGGCTACAGTAGTACCGACCCTTCGGGTCTGAATTTCGTAGCGTTGTAGTACTAACTGCGTCATCTGCAAATGGCGACTACTTCTCTGCAGGCAGTTGCGAATTGCGACGCAGAGAAACGGAGAGGCAGAGAAGGGCCGAGAATATTCAAGGGAATAAGGCGGAAGTCTCTCAATGGCTCCCCGAATCAGTTCTTCTCACAGTGCCTTTCTTCTCTGAGCCTCTCGACCTCTGCGTCGAATGCTGCCTGCTCTTCAAAGAGGTTCCCGCCAGAGAAGACAAGCGCGCCCAATCCCCCACTAGCTCCACGGGGTCCGCTTCTTGATGACCTTCTTATCGCGGAAGTACTTCACGCGCTTGTAGTGGTCCTGCACGTTCGTCAGCAGCGGGTTGGTCTCATTCATGTCCTGGCCGGTGATCATGGTCAGCAACTCGGAGAACTCCTTCTCCGCCCGCAGCCAATCCTGGTCCTTTTCCAGCAGGTACGCATTGCGGTACTGTTCGCTGACCCGCTGCGTGACCTTTTCCAGCACCTGCTGGTACATGCGGTCATTTTCCGGATCGGCAAAGAAGTTCCTGCCGCTGTACGCGTAGGCCTCCTTAAAGGCCTCCAGCACGCGGTAAAGGTGCGGCGAATCCAGCCCGTACTGCTGGTAGAGCCCCAGGGCGTAGTGCAGGCGATCTTCCATCAGCACCGGATTGACCGCCCGAACAGGCCGGGTCTCCAACGCTTTGGCGATGTCAGAACGCGAAAGTTCCGGCGGAATGGGCATTTCGTTCTCGTGCCGGCTGCTCAAGCCGGAGAGAAACAAGAACAGCAGCACCATCGCGGCCATGTATACGCCCAGGATGATCAGCAGCTTCTTTCGCCGCGAACTCTTGGGCACCGTCAACTTGTCCTGCAGGCCGACGCCGACGGCCTTGATGGCATTGCGACCTTCCGAGAGGGCAGGCAGCGTTTTGCCGGCATCAGGCTGGACCTTCTTGACGGTCTGGCCAAAGGCGTTGCGGCGTTTGTCGGGCTTCAACATGGCGGCCACGGCCTGCTCAACATCATCGCCGACGGCCACGAAGAGCAACTCGGTCTCGCGACCCACGCCGATGAGGTCGCCCGTATCCAAAAGCACGCTCTTGCCGCTTTTATACTTCCGGCCGTTGATCCACGTGCCCAGGGCTGAAATGTTTTCGATGACCAGGCCGTCATCCACCCGGCGAAATCGAGCATGCTCGCGAGAAATGTACTGCTCGCTCAGAGACACATTGGCCTCGGCAGAGCGGCCCAACAGCATGAGCGGGTCGGTCAGGATGACCCGCTTGCCGGCCTGGGGGCCCGCGAGAAACACAAGTTCGGCGTAAGTTTGACTCATGGCTTGCTGGTTAGTCAGTTAATCGGTGAAGCAGCTAATCTCACGCGTCATCAGCATCAGCGTACGCCCGCGACCGGTCGCTGATTAACTGGTCTACTCTCCCTCAGAACAACTCCCGCTTCAAGGCCCGGATGATAATCGGAGCGAACACGGTCAGCACGACTGAAAGCAGCACCAGCAGGCTGGGCACGAGAATCCGCACCGAAGCGGCCGCTGCCAGTTTCTCCGCCCGCACAGACCGCTGCAACCGCATCAGGTTGGCCTGTTCTTTGAGCACAATCGACAGCGGCGTACCGAGCCCTTCGGCCTGGATGATCGCCGCCACGATCGAGCGCAGCGATTCCAGCGGAATTCTATCGGACAGGTTGTGCAGTGCCATCGCCCGCGTGGTGCCCAGTTCCACCTCGGCCAGGACCGTGTTCAATTCCACGTTGAACGGGTGGCTGGGGTCTTCTCGGATCACCGTGCGAATCGCCTCGGTGAAGGTTGCGCCGGCCCCCATTGCCAATGCGATCAGGTCCAGCGTGTACGGCACGCGCCGGGCGATGTCATGCACCCGCCGCTTGGCCATGTTAAAGAGGTGGTACAGGTAAAAGCCGAAGCCGCCGACCAAACCAATGACGAGGGCCGCCGGGCTGAACTGCTGCTGCAGGGCCATGTTACCGACTGTCAGCAGGCCCGCTGAACCCACGCTGACGAGCAAGGCCATGGCAATGGCCTCATCCGTGGTGTAGAAGTTCGGGCTGCCGGCCGCAATGAGCGTCCGCCGAAGTCTTTCTCGCAAATTCGGGGCCGGAAGCTGCCGGGACAATGCCAGCAGCAGCCACAGCATGGGCGCGAAGAATGAGTTTTCAAAGAGCGTGCGCCGGTCGGCATGGCCAGTGGCAAGCGCCATCTGCCGCTCGGGCGTGACCTCGACCCGGCCGTGCACGCCGAAGACCGCCAGCACGAACGCCACCACGAAGGCGAAGATCGCCCCCGCCAGGCCCCACTGCAGCAGGCTCATCTCGGCCAACGGGATGTTCAGTTCGATGTTATACATCGATGGACACAATCTGGCGGATCCACAGGAACCCGGCAACGTTGAGCAGAATAATGAAAAACAGGATGACCTTTCCGGTGTCCTCGGTCACCAGCAGGCTCACGCCGTACGGGTCGATCATGTACAAAATGGCCAGAATCACCGCCGGCATGGCGCCCATCCACCTGGCGGCCGTGCGACCCGGGGCGGTCAGCGTCTCGATCTGCTTCTCCAACCGATGAATCTCGCGGATGCTCTCGGCGATCCGTTCCAGCGTTTCGCCCAGGTCACCGCCGCGCTCGCGGTGCGTTAATAGAGCGGAAAACAGCAGCCGGTAGTTGCTCGACCCAATCCGGGAGGCCGCGTTCTGCATGGCCTGTTCGAGCGAAATTCCGTGCTCGTACTCCCGCAGCAGGTGGGTGAATTCCTCGCTGATGGGCTTGGAGGCGTTGTGGGCCAACAGTTCCATCGCCTGCACCAGGTTGAGCCCGGCCCGCACGCCGCTGGACAACGTCTGGATGCCGTCAACAAGCTGATCCTCCAGCCGTGAAAGCCGCCGGCGTTTGAGCATCTTGATCGTCAGCACCGGCACGGCCAGCCCCAGCAAGGCCCCGCCCACCGCCACGAGCGCGTGCTGAATCAGCGTGTAGCCGATGGTAGCGAATAACGCCATGCACAGGCCCGTCAGGACCGTCACCGTTCGCGGACTGATCTCCAGCAGCAGCGAGCCGCGTAGGACGGATTCGTACCCGCTCTCCTGACGCAGCACGAAACGCCGAAACGGCGCCCAGCCGCCCAGAACAACCAGGAATACGGCCGTGAAGAGCACCGCTCCCATCGCGATCTGCCACAGCCGTTCGTCAGCCACCACCGCCATCACTGAAAGACCTCCAGCGCCAGCAGATCCTTTGCCATGAGTTCCTGCGTGAATTCCGGAATGTAGCCGGTGTGCTGGAGCCGCAGTTCGCCCTTCCACGCGCTGTCGAAGATATTGCCGCTGCCGAAGGACTCGTGTGCCGGCCGGAGGACGAAGATGTCCTCCGTGAGAATCTGCGAGGTTTCCTGATCCAGCCCCACCACCTCCGAAATATGCGTAATCCGCCGCCGGCCATCGGGGAATCTGGCTACCTGCACCACCAGGTGGATGGCCGCCACGATCTGCTCGCGAATAGCCCGCACCGGCATCTCGACGGCGGTCAGAACCATGGTTTCCAGCCGCATCATCGTGTCGGTCGGCGTGTTGGCGTGGATCGTGGTCAGCGAACCATCGTGGCCGGTGTTCATGGCCTGGAGCATGTCCAGAGCCTCGGGGCCGCGGCATTCGCCGACAATCAGCCGGTCCGGCCGCATACGCAGCGCGTTGCGGACCAGGTCGCGGATCGTGTAGGCGCCCCGGCCCTCGATGTTGGGCGGCCTGGTCTCCAGCCGGACGACGTGCTCCTGCGGCAGTTGCAGTTCGGCCGAATCTTCAATGGTGACGATGCGTTCTTCGGCCCCGATGAAGGCAGCCAGCACGTTTAGCGTCGTGGTCTTGCCGCTGCCCGTGCCGCCGGAGATCAGGATGTTCTTCCGGCCTTGCACGCAGGCCTTGAGAAAGTTGGCCGTCGCCTCCGTCAGCGTGCTCCGCTCGACGAGGTCGTCGATGGTGAAGGGAATGCGGGCGAATTTTCGGATCGTCAGGGTTGGCCCCGACAGGCTCAGCGGGTTGATGATAGCGTTGACGCGCGAGCCGTCGCTCAATCGGGCGTCCACCAGCGGCGTGGAGCGGTCGATGCGCCTGCCCACGGGCGTGATGATTCGCTCGATAATGCTCAGGACAACTTCGTCGGAGAAGAAACTGCGGTCGGTGTTGGACACCTGGCCGTCCTTCTCAATATAAATGTGGTCCTTGCCCACGACCATGATCTCGTTGACGTGGGGCATCTCCAACAGATCCTGCAACGGGCCGTAGCCAAAGACGACGTCCTCGATTTCCTTGCTGACCATCCGCGTGGCCACGTAGCGGCGCAGCTCGTCAGTCACCTTGTCATCGCACCGCCGCAGCACGTTGTCGAAGTCCGCCTCGATCATGGCGGCGTCTTCCCGAATGGACTGCGGCGTCAGCCGAACCGGGAAGTAGCTGATGATGTCGCCCACAAGCCGGCTGAGCGTCTTTTCCAGTTCGCCCTGCAGGATGTCGGAATCCTCGAAACCGTAGCTGTACATCATCCGGCCTGTAGAACGCATGGTCAGTTCGGTAATGACGGAGCGCCAGAGGAATTCACGCAGCAGGTGAGCGAGCATCTCCTCGTCGAGTTCAGGCAACCGCTGCTGGATGATCTCGGCCAGGTGCCGCTTGATCAAGGCCGCGTAGTCCGCGTCGGCCTTGGCCACTTGCGAGGCCACGCGCAAGTTCAGCCGTTCGAGCAATTGGGCGTGCAGCGACTGTTCGAATTCCACCAGCCGGCGGCGTGGCGTGGTCGTTTCGGCCGAGGCGCGTCCGCGCCGGGCCGATGGCTCCATCATGAACAGCGAGAACTCGCCCAGGCGAATCTCGTCACCGTAAGAGATCTTCGCACGCGTGTGCGGCGGAACGTCGCGGTTGGCAACCGTCGTGCCGTTTAAGCCCAGGCTCTCGACGAAAAAGCTGCCGCTGTCCTTGAACAGCCGGGCGTGCTGACGCGAGACAAACGGGCTCTTGAGCGCAACCGTATTGCGCTCATCCCGGCCGATAGTGACTTCGCCATCGCCGACCTGGACGACCTTGCGCTCATCGGACAGGTGATTGTAGACCCAGATTTCCAAACGCCTCTCCCGCTGCCTATTGTCCCGGCTTTCCCGGTGTCACCGGCGCGTTGCTCAGCAGCGCCTCGACCTCCGGGTTGAGCTTGTTGTCGAACTGGGCCTGGTTGTCGGTGGGGTTCCTCACCGCCAGCCAAAGCTTGCCCTCGATCCGCGGCATCAGATCGGCCAGTTGCACGGCCACTTCAGGTTTGAGTTCCACGGTGAACGACCGGTACACGCGGGCGGCGCTGTCGCGGGCCGAGGAAACGCCTGGCCGGTCGTCGGGTGATTCGCTGCGCCCACCGATCGCGATGACGCGCAGATTCTGAATCAGCACATACGCCTTGGCCGGCCTGCCCTTGATGCTGAACAAGCCGATCAGATCGGCGCGGTCACCCACCTGAAGCAAGCCGCCGGGCGTGTAGCTCGGGTCCACCGGCAGCGAGACGCCCAGCATGCCCTTGCGGATGTTGATTGACGGGCTCTCGCGGTCGGAGCCGACAAGCTGAACGAAGCGAATGTACTCGTCGCGGCTGACGGCGCGGTTGACGTGTACGTTTGGCCCCAACACAAGCTGTCGATCGGCCTTGGTCAGCACCTTGCCCTGGCTGTTGTATTCGTTGCGGTGGATGTCCACCTCGGCAAAGTCGTTGGGCGTGATTTCTTCGCCGCTCTTTAAGTCGCGAGTCCACTTGAGCACCGTGACGGTGTCGCCGGTCAATTGCCGCTCGCGGGCCGAGTCGTAGGCAATGAACAATCCCACGGCCACCAAGCCGGCGATCACCGCCACGAGCAGCAGCTTCTTGTTGACCTGGCCGTCGCCGCCGGTGGGCGTCCCAGGGGCAATCCTCTTGGCAGTCGTTTCAGCCATCGTCTTCCTCGACCTCGTTTCGCCGCGTGACACGGGCGTCTCGCCCGTGCGTGTCACGGCCGTCTCGGCCGTGTTTCCTTCAGAACCATGGGCGAGACGCCCATGACACACATGGCCGAGACGGCCATGTCACATTCCTATCTCTTTAGCGGACGGGAGATCGCCAACGCAATCTCCGCCTGATCTTTTCTATCGGCTTGTCGAATGCCCACCCAGTAGGACTCTCCGTGGGCTTGGACGAACGTGAGAGCGGATGAGCCGTCAATACCGGTGCGTTTCACGAGTTTGTACCCAAGTTTAGGCATGGCGGTTCGATAGAACGATTCCACGTCGTCCGGGCTAGAGGCCGCCGCATAGTGTAAGCTCCAACTCTCGATCCCGCCAATGTCGCGTGAAAAGCCGTACAGAAGCCGGCTCCCAGGCGGCGAAACCACCCACGCCGGCGGCTGGGTCACCGGCCGCATGTGCTCCATCGCAAAGGGCTGGCTGGCCAAGGCAAACGGATCGGACGCGGGCATGGTCGAGTTCGCCGCCCAGGCATCTGCGTAATCTGCGGACGGCTGGGGCAAGTGACGAGCCCGCAGATTCCGCTCGACGACAAGAACATGCCCCGCAAGCCCCAACCCCACTGCCAGCAACACGCCCATAACTTTCCACGCCAGTCGATGTCCAGACAGTCGGGGGCGGCTGGGCCGCTGGCTCTGGCCGTTGCCGCATTGCGCGTGCTCAGTTGGGCGGTCTGGCACCGTCATTGCGTCGGCCGACCCCAGTAGCCCAGGTACAAGTTCTGGATCATCCCAACCATTCCCGCAGCCACCGGGTCAGCCGTTTCCAGCGACTGATCCAAGTCCGAGAGGTACAGGGTCCGCAAGGCGTTCCAGCAACTGACGTCGTCGAGAACCCAGGTCACGCCGTCGCGGCTGTGGTGGCTCGATATCGTCGGCGAGAATCTCGCCCCCGCCCGGGGCTGAAGGGCTAGAAAATCGGCCGAGGCGCGAACATCGGTGCCGCCGGGAAAAGCCTCTCCGATGGTGGCATCAGCCAGCGGCTGAGCGCCTTGACTGATCTGGCCAAGCAAGTCCTGCATGGTAGTAACCTCGGCGTTGCTGGGCGTGATGACGACGTTGACGCCCTTGCTGGCCATGGCCACCTCGTTGGTTCGGTCCTCACTGGGAGTGCCGTTGTAGATCGTCTCCCAGGCGGCGTATCGACTGGCCATGATGACCTGCTGCTTGTGCAGCATCGCCCAGCCAAAGAAGAAGATGAACGACACCACGGTGGCCAGGAACGGCAAGGCCAGCACCATCTCGGTCATGGCGGTGCCCGCGGCGAATTGTCGGTTGTGCGTGTGCATCATCTTCTCTCGGTCATCAGGTGGGCCTCACAATACAGCGTTCGGCCCAGCCTACGCATTTCCCTACGCCCTGCGCCCTACGCCCTGCCTCTAATGCTGCATCATCTGCTGGGCCATCTCGGCGCTGAAGTTCGACAAGTATCGGTACGTTTCAGAAACGGCCGACATGGACACAATCCCTTCCGTCTGGTCGGCCTGGTCTACTCCCTGCGATAGCCGGCTGATCCAGTCGTCCCAACGAGTAACAGGCACGAGTTTGACCTTCCAGTCCTGCGTCCAGAGATCCCAACTCGTGGCGTTGAAGATTTCCACCTGCGACACCGCCAGAATGTGATCGAACGGATTCCCGCTGCCAAACCGCTGGGCCCAGGCCGTCGGCGTGTTTGGCTTGCGCGCGACGCCCAGCCAGGTAAACTGGCTCCGCCGCGATCCCTGATCGTGGTCGCTTGTGTAATCCTTGGCGTTGTCGGCCATCAGGATCGGCGCCGGCAAGCTTGCGTCATCGAGGCTGTCATAGTTGCTCGGGTCGTGAATCGGTTCGTCACTGCCCACATCGATGCCGCCAAAGACGTAGTCACTCACCACGTACACGTTGAACAGAACCGGCTTGCCGCTGGCGTCAAGTTGCAGGGCGATGCCGATGGTTGCGTCTTGCTCCGTCTGGTAGAACCACTGGTCCTCCCAGATCCACTCGCCAATTTGTTGCAGCGACCATTTGGCAGGGTTTTCCCAATGATCCACCCAAACGGCCATGGGTGTCGGCGGGATGAAAAAGCTACCGGGAGAGAGGAACCGCCCATCCGTGCGAGGGTATCGGCTGCGAACTTCGATCCTGTAGAACATCGTCTGCCGAATCGTCACACCGCCGCGGTCGGCCAGAGCCAATGCCTGCGGATAGTTGATCACCCAGTGGGGTCTGTGAATCTGCCGCTGCGCCTTGTCGCCCCACATGTACGCCAACTTAGCTGGGGCCAGCGTTCCCATGTAGTAATTGGTCTGGTCGATGGGACGTTGCGTGGCGTAGCCGGCCGGGCCCGCGCTGGTCCCTGACCAGGGTCTGGCGAAGAGTGTGTCGCTCAGCCCCGAGGTGGACTGCGCCCACCACCCGACCTGGTCCATCATCCAATCGAAAGGCCCATATGGGGCGTAGCCGGTCTGGTCGATGGGACGCCAGGTCCAGTAGCCGTTGGGGTTGCCCATGCCGCTAAGTGCTCCGCTGCCGGTGGCACGCGTCTGGCCGCCCAGGCTAAACCCAGACGAGCCGGGTTGTATCTGCCCTGATCCAGGCGCCGGCGGCACATACCGGCCGGGCACGGTGTGGCCTCGGTAATCGCGCCAGCGAAAGAGTCGATCAAATGGCCCCAGGCGATACGGCCACTGCCGGTCGGGGATTATGCCATGTTTCACCGGGCCGGCGAAGTCGATGAACGCGCCCCGCCGGCCGGGGAACTCGGGCAGGATCGGCGTGACGAAGGCGTCGCTCGCCCCATCGCCGTGGCCATACTGCACCGCATTGGACTGGCTCAGCACGCCGGCAGAGGAGGTGACTGACTGGCTCAGTTCGTCCAGACTGACGGCCGCACGCCACAGTTCGCCGTGCGGCGGCGGTCCCGGCTGGTCGGCCAAGTGCCAATACGTCAATCGCTCCATGCGAAAGATGCCTTGGTTGAACAGCCGGTCCATCGGATCAAGAATGTTCTTCTGCCGCTCAAAGCGGTCTCGCAGCAGTTTCAGGCCCTGGTAGAGCGGCGAATCCTGGTTGTTGATCGTCTTGAGTTGCGCGGCCCCCTCCACCACGGCCAGTTGGTCATTCAGCCGGTTCAGCCAGGCGGTGGCGTCGAGGTTCGCCAGTTCCGTCGCCAGCGGAAGGGAGTCCAGGATCGGCACCAGGGCCAGCATGCGGGTCTGGGCCACGTTGTTCATGGCCACGGTGTTCATGCTGCGGGCCATCCACGTGGCGCCGCCCACGGCCGTGGCGTCGGCAGCGTTCTGCATCGCCAGATGACCGTTGAGTTGATCGCCGACATTGACGACGTAAAAGATCATTCCCGCCAGCAGCAGAATCCCCAGCAAGACCACCACGAGAATCTGGCCAGGTTGGAAAAGCAGGCCAGAGGTCAGAGGCCTGAGGGCAGAGGGAGAAGCAACCGCTGGGTGCCATGGTCGCGGAGTCCAGCGACCATGCGCGCTGCCTGCGTCCGTGTGGCCGCACGCGCCGCGACTACGACCCGCGCGGAAACATGCTTCCCCAAACAGCGTGGAAGCATGGCACCCAATCAAGCGCGGGCGAGACGCCCATGTCACAAAATGCCTCAGGCCCATGGCAGCTGACCTCAGGCCACTGGCCTCGGGCCTCTGACCTCCGGCCTCTGACCTCCGGCCTCCGGCCTCTGGCCTCTTCTCTTCGTGGCCTTTGTGGTCCAGGTTTTCCCGCATCACTGGGGCCTTTTGGAGGCATCCTCGATGAGCTTTTCCACTTCGGGCGTCTGGCGGAAGCTCCTGGCGAGCTTGAAGTACGCCAGGGCCTGCACGTAATTCTGATCGGCCAGCTCCTGCTTGCCGCGCTGGAGGTTGTCCTGGTACTTAACCTCGTTGATCCGCTCCCTCACCTCGGGCTTGTCCAGCACGTTCTTGGCGGCGGTCAGCCGGTTGAGGGCCTCGCCGTAGTTGCCCTTGGCCCGTGCGGCCTCAGCCTGGTTCATGAGGTCGGAATACTTCTTCTCAAGCTGCACCTGCTCGATGCGGGCGCGGGCTTCGGGCGTGTTGGGCCTGGCCGCGTCGGCCCGCCGATAGGACGCCTCGGCCTTGGCCCAATCCTTGGCCGCGACAGCCTGATCGCCTTCGTACATCGCCTTGGCGTATTGCGCGTCGGCCAGTTTGGCCTTGATCTCGTCTCCCGGCCGGACGCCAGCGGCGGCGTGGTACTTCTCAATCGCGTCGTCAAATTTCTTCTCGGCCAGCAGCTTGTCGCCGGCCTGCGTGAGGCCCTGATAGTCTTTCAGCTTGCTCGCCTCGGCCAGCTCCGCCTGCACCTCGGGCGTATCACGACACTCCTTGGCCTTGTTGAACTCGTCCAGCGCCAACTCCACCTGGCCGGTCGTCATGTGCTGCCGCCCCTGCTCCAAGTTGTAGTTGTAGCGGAGGTCCTTGACCTTCTCCGCCAGTTCCGGCGTGCTCTTGAGCTTCAGGGCCTTGTCGTACGCGTCGGCGGCCGCCATCATCTGGTTCTGGCTCAGCGCGGTCTCGGCCTCGGCGATGGCCTTGCCGTACTCGATGCCGACCTTCAGCTCGGCCTTCTTCTGTTCGGCCGTCTGCTTGAGCTGCTGATAGACCTCCGGCGAAAGCGACTGCCGCTCGCTCTCGACCACGGCCAGCGCCTTCTCACACTCAATCATCGCCTCGTCGGGCTTGTTCTCGGTCATGGCCTGATCGGCCTTCTGCAGGTGGCCCAGGTACTCGCTCTGCTTTTGCATCTCCTGGATCTTGGCGGTCAAAGCCTTGACCTCGTCAAACTGTTCGGTCAGCAGGGCCTTCTTGCCGGCCTCCTCGGCCTCGGTCAGCGCTTGCGCCAGATTGCCGCTGGCAATGCCGGCCTTGGCGGCCTCGAGCCTCTTCTGGTAATCCCGCTGCTGCATGTAGTAGTCGCTGAACTCCTTGAGTTGGTCCTTCATGTCCTGCGTCCACTTGTACAGCTCCCCCTGGGCGTTTCGCTGGATATCCACGTTCCGGTCGGACGCTTTGGACCAGTACATATCCACGCTGTTGCTGTTGTTTTCGAGCACGCCCAGTTGCGCCGTCGTCAGCCAGCTCATTACCTCGGCCTTGGAGGCTGTGTTGGGCGCCTGCTCGCCATAACGCTTGGCGATGCGGCCAAACGCTGCGCCCGCCTCGCCGAACTTAGCCTGTTTGACCGCGCGGCTGGGAGCCTTGGCGGCTTCGCGATAGTCCACCAGGGCCTGGTCATAGGCCTGCTGGGCATCGCGGCGAACCATGTCGCGCTGCAAGTAGCTCCGCACCAGCAGGAACACGAGCACGACCACCACCAAGCCCATGATCGATGCGACATAGGCGAGCTTCTTGCCCAGTGACATGCTCGTCTTTGGAATGCTCGCCGTCAGTGCCTCTTGAGGCGAAGGCACCGCCCCCGTCGGCGGCACGGACAACTCCGCCGAGTCGCCGGGGCTGATTGGAGCAGGCCGCTCCGCCGTATCTCGGCCAGGGCGGCTGAAGGAAGCCCGGATATCCCGGCCTAGCGCTTCAACGTCGGCGTATCGCTTGGCGGGGTCTTTGGCCATCATCTTCTCGACCACGGATGAAAGGCTTGCCGGCACGGATGGATTCGCTTCCGCCAGCGGCGGCGCCGACACATCCGGCGAGGAATGCCATTTCATCCACCGCAGCGCTTCGCTGTGCGGATCGCGCACGATGTCCTGGAAGATCTCGTTGAACTTACTCCGCCCGCACAGCATCTCGTAGGAAATAATGCCCAGCGAGTAGATGTCCGACTGGCCGTCCACCTGGGCGGTCGAGAACAATTCCGGCGCCATGTACTTGGTGGTGCCCAGTTTCATCGACGCAGCCGAACCCGTCCGGGCCGCCACGCCGAAGTCGGTGATCTTGACCCGCAGATCCTTGGTGATGAGGATGTTGCCGGGCTTGATGTCGCGGTGGATGATGCCCGCGCGGTGAATCGACGACAGCCCGGCCGCGATCCGCCAGATGATCTGCAGGGCCGATTTCGTCTCGATCGGCTTACCCGGGGTGAGCATCGATTCGAGACTCTGGCCGTCGACGAACTCCATGACCACGAACATGCCGCTGGGCTCTTCGAGCATGTCCAGAAGCGTCACGACGTGCTCGCTGCCGAGCTTGGCCACCTGCTGGGCAACCTCGCGGTAGCGGCGAATGAACGCGGCATCGGAAGAAGCCGGGGCGGGAATCTGCTTGATGGCGACGAAGCGGTCGAGCACCGGGTCGTGGGCCTTGTACACAATGGACTGCCCGCCCGCGCCGATGCGTTCGAGGATGACGTACTTGCCGATCTTCGTGCCCGGCGGCAACGCACCGGCCATAGCTTGTTTCATATCAACGGCCATTCAATTCCCTATCCGCCCGCAGGAATGTCGCGGGGAAACTTCTCCACATCGATCTCATCCACCAGCCCCTCATTGGGCAAGGCAAAGGATGCCGCTGCCGCCGTGGCGTAACCGCCGCCAACACCTGTTGACTCGCCAAACAGGCGATTGGCGTACGGCACCGACAGGAACAGCAAGTGCGTCACGCGCACCTGCAAGTCTTCGTGCGCGGCATACGCCCAGCCATCCGCCGGCGGCGCCAATGTAACCTGCGTGTTCTCATACGCGTAATTATACTTCGCCGCCAGCAATTGGCCGACCCAGTTGGGCACGCCTTGGCCTGAACGCAGGAAGAACTCCCGCAGCCCATCGCTGATCGCACCGGTCGAATCGCCCTGACCGCCGGCACTCTTGCCCGACGATATCGGCAGCACCGTGAACACCGCGGCCATGCGAATGTGCTGGTACTTTTCGTCGGTGAGCTTGTTCCAGTTCCGAAAAGCTGGATCGGCTCCGCTACTCGACGGCAGATCTTCTGGTATCCAGACCACGGCCGACCTGGCCGCAGCATAAGCGGCCGCGTTCACGGCCAGATTGCCCGCCATCAGCAACATCGACTGAATCAGGATCAGCACGATCGCCAGTGCGACCGGAAAGACCAGCGCGAACTCGACCGCGGCCGTGCCTTCCTGACCGCCGAATCGACGGGAACCGTAGGGCGGGCACTGCCCGCCGCGATTTCTCCCCAATCGCCGCATCATGCCGCACAGGAAGACCAGCACCGCACCGCTGGCCAACATGCATAGACCGGCAATCACGGTCAGCCGGTTGGTCAGGAACCCGTCAAACCAGACTGGCCGGGCACGCCAAGCGATCCAGAGCACCACGGCCAGTGCGGCCACAGCGCTCAATTTGCACAACGCAAGGCCAACACGGCCGAACGACACATGGACGCGACGCCCATGCCGCGGCTCTCTGCCACCAGAATGAATCGATTGTTCAACCAAGCGGCCTCCCGCCGTGCATGATTGCGTACCACGCCAGTTTTCCGACTGCCCCAAGCACGCCCACGCACAGAGCAACGGCAAATGGAATTCGCGGGCTCTCGGGCGTGGTGGGATCGGCTGGGCGGACGCCGCCAAACAGCAGCGCGGCCGCGTGAAACACCCGCCGCAACGTCTGGCGGACAACTTTCCGCCGAATCATAACCCAAATCGCCATCACGGCCGCTGCCAGGCAGCCAAGGAACAATGCGTCCACTGCCACCAACCAGCCGCCGATGCTGCCGATGGCTCCCATCAGCTTGGCGTCGCCACCGCCGATGCCGCCGGCCAGCCATACCAGCATCATGGGCACGAAGCCAACGGCCAGCCCGGCCAGCGATCCGGCCAAGCCCATGTCGTTGTCGGTCCCGACCACCCCACCGGCCAAGGCATGCCCCGCCAAACCCACGAGAACCGCCGAGTAGGTCAGCCAATTTGGAACCAGCCCCTTACGCAGGTCAACGACGGCCGAGGCAACGGCCATCGCCACCAAGGCGGCCGCGCACCACGTTGGCAGTCCCAGCGGGGACTGTACCAGCCAAGCCATCGCACTCTCGACTCGGTCGAGCCATGGCATCAGATCAACCGGTACCTTCCGACTTGGTCGTATTCCAGAGATCCTGCACCCAGGTGGCCAGGTCCTTCCGGAACCAGATAAGCAGGCCCAGCAGCGGCAGCACAACGGCCGCGATGATGAGCAGTTTTTCCAGACCTTCGGCGCCGCGCTCGTCGGAGTGGAGCTTTCTCAAACTCGTCCAGATTCTCTTCATACTTCCATCCATATCTTTGTGATACATCCGCGGCTCGACTGAGCTCGCTGAAGTCCATCGGCTGTGCGCGTCGGTGGCACAGCTTTTCCAAGCTGTTCCTTTCCGAACCGGCACGGGCTAGAAAGCCTGTGCCACCACAGACTCAACTGTGTTCTCACCGCGGCACCAGCACGGCTGCAAACTCCGCAGCCGTGGCACCCGCCCAATACTCAGGGAAACGGCAAGGTCTCCAGGAACGACACCATCCGGTAGTGCGACGCCAGGGCTGACGTTCCCAGCTTGATCACGCCGAACATCGGCAGGGCCACAGCGGCCAGCACCAGCGACCACTCCAGCGTCATTTGGCCGGCACGATCGCGCTGCAACTTCAGCCACGTCTTCATGCCGCCCCCTCGGCCGACGGGAAGAGAATCTCCCTCGTCAGCTCAGCTTGGGGCTCCAGCACGCGCATGGACGCCTCGCCGCCGTACAGTGACTTCATGCCAGTCCAAACGAGCCGCCCCTTGCCCGTATTGCCGGCCTCCAGCTCGTAGCGGAAAATCGTCCGCAAGTGGTACTGGCCCTGCTCCAACGCCTGCACCTCGGCGATTTCGGTAATGGCCCGCCGGCCGTCGGAAAAACGCATCATCTGCACGATCACGTGGATGCCCGAAGCGATTTGCGCCCGCATCGCGTGCAGCGGCAAGTCTATCTTCGACATCATGCACAGCGTCTCCAAGCGGTTCAGCGCGTCCAGCGGATTGTTTGCGTGAAGCGTGCTCATCGAGCCCGCATGGCCGGAGGTCATCGCCTGGACGATCTCAAGGGCCTCACCGCCGCGGCACTCGCCGATGATGATCCGGTCTGGCCGAAGGCGCAGCGACGAGCGGAACAAATCGCGAATCGTGACTTCGCCTCGCCCGTAGCGATCCGCGCCGCGACTTTCCAAGCTGATAACATGCTCCTGTTGCAGCTTCAGCTCGGACGAGTCTTCGATCACGACAATCCGCTGATGCTCGGGGATAAACCCGCTGAGCACATTGAGCAGGCTGGTCTTGCCCGAGCTGGTTCCACCGGCCACGAGCAGGTTCTTCTGGGCCAGCACGACCAGCTTGAGGTATTCCATCCCCTGCGGTGTGGCCGAACCCATCTGGATCATGAAATTGGCGTCGAAGAGCACCTTCGCGAATTTTCGGATCGTCATGCACGTGCCATGCCGGCTGAGCGGCGCAAGGATGACGTGCACGCGCGAGCCGTCGGGCAATCGCGAATCCTGCAGCGGCCGCTCGGAGGTGAGGCGTTTGCCCGTGTATTGCAGCACATTATTGACCGCGGCCAGGAATGCCGCTTCGCTGTCGAAGTGAGCGTCGGTGCGGATCAGCTGCCCGCTCTTCTCGATGTATATTTCCGAGGGCGTGTTGATCATGATCTCCGACACGGCCGGGTCGCGCAGGTACTCTGCCACCGGGGCCAGGAAGTGATTGATCGTGACGGAGAATATCTCGCTTCGGTCCATTGAATATCCAAGCTGACAGCCTCGCAGCGGACAGGTCTTCCGTCCGGCGGTGAGGCCGTCTCAAAACACAACCCAACCTCGGTACTAAGTTTAGATCGGCCCGAGGACTGGAGCAAGTTGAGCACTCTGACGATAAGCTACGAGTAATACTCTGGAAAGAAAAGGAAGGTTTGCTAGAATGACGCTCCCTCGTCCGAAGCCTTTGGGCTCGGCGGGTCCTCCGGAGAGGTGTCCGAGTGGCCGAAGGAGCCGGTTTCGAAAACCGGTGTACACCCAACGGTGTACCGTGGGTTCGAATCCCACCCTCTCCGTATCCAGAGAGTACGGCCTCGCAAGCGGCTCAGTCTGAGCAACTTGCGAGGCCGTTTGTTTTTCCGGCAGGTTCGTGCGACCAACCTTGCCCGCGCGCCTGCTATTCCCCAAGACGGCTGGGCGCAGGCTTGGGGCAGCGAGCCTACACCACTTCCATCTTTCCCAGTTGCAGCCAGCGGTCGAAGAAGCGTGGCTTGTTGGCAAAGCTGACCTTGCACTGCTTCTTGGCGTCGATGAGTCCGGCCGACAGTTCCACCAGCCCGGGACGAAGCCCCTTGGGCAGTGTCACCTTGCGATCCATGCACGTGTCGCCCGGCAGCCAGGTCCGCACGTCCACGTCCTTGCAGGGCACGATGAATGCGTTGTCGCCCTGGCGGAAGCGCAGGGCGAAATCGTAATGATGGTACAGCGGGGCCACGCCCACGTTCTCAATCCAGGATTCAAAGGCCATTCGCCCGCCCCTTTTCACCCTGGCCTCGAACTTGGCCTGGCGGAAGATGTACCGGTAGCCCATCATCCGGCTGAACTTGTCCAGCTTGTCGATCCACGCGTCCGGCAGATACGTGTACTTGGGCGAGAAATACGTCGTGTGGAACTTCAACCCCTGCTGAATGATGAAGTCCAGATCCCAGCCCTTCTGATACCACCCCATGGGCACCCAGCACGATTCGAAGAACACCGGGCCGGTCTTCCATGCCTCCGTCACGCCCGAGGCGCAGAGGTGTTGCGGGTAGGAGTCGAAGTGGTGATTCCAGGAAACGTCACGTGTGACAAGATCCGAGCCCACGCTGCTCAGGTCGCCGTAGCAGTTGGCTCGCCAGCCGCCCCGGCCATCCGTCTTAAGCCCG
Source organism: uncultured Planctomycetota bacterium (assembly GCA_903892515.1). Taxonomy (GTDB): domain Bacteria; phylum Planctomycetota; class Phycisphaerae; order SM23-33; family SM23-33; genus CAITIS01. Next base: position 123,506 of record CAITIS010000067.1, read on the forward strand.
ATTGGCATCTGGTGGCCGGCGAATTCCCAAAGCTTAATCGTCCTGGGAAAGGCTTCGCAGAAGACGTTGACGAACTTCTGGATCTGTCCGTCGGACATGTCCGCGTCGCCTTCGCCCCAGAAGCCGACGAAGGCCGGCGTGTAGTTCTCAATGAAAGGGTGGCCATCGTATCGCCGGCCCAGTTCGCGGATGAAGTCGCCCCAGTGCTTTAGATACTCTTTGGAGTTGGGAACCGGCACCATCCAGTCCGTGTCGTTGTAGGGTTCCATCGGACACTTCTGGCTGTACCACTTGGGCACCGCCGGCTGGCTGGAGGGGCCGTAGGCCATGGCGCGCATGGCCAACCGCTGGCCACGCTCCTGGCAGGTCTGCAACGATTTCTCGATAACGGTGAAGTCGTACTTGCCCTTCTCCGGTTCCATCAAGTTCCAGAACCAGCGGCAGTACGCCACGGTCGTGGGCACGTACCCCTTGACGGTGATTTGCGCGCCGCTTTCAGGCGCTCCCGATGCCAGCCCGGTGCCCTTGATCGGTGGGAACGTTTCTGGGCCCGACTCCGACCACGTCGTGCCCGGGAACAATTCATCACCGTTGAAGTGCTGGAAGGTAGTGATGCCCTTGTGCGGGTTGGCCAGGTACTCGTCGGTGGGTTGGGGACGGACACGAACGAATTGTTCTGCCATGTTCTATCTCCTGTTGGCGATGCCAGCTTGTCGGACAGCAATGCTACCCGGCCGCCATCAACACTGCCACAACTCCCTTCGCCAAGCGGCGATCCACGAGGACGGCGCCGGCGGCCCCTATTCCATGAAAACTTCGCGACAGGATACATGCTTGCCTGTATAATGGGGCCAGTCGCCTGCGTTGCCTGGCAGTCACATCTATCGGCCTTGAAACGTGGAAAAAGGAGCTTTCAGCCATGCGACCTGGCCGTTCGCACATACGGATTCTGACGACGATTCTAATGCTGTCGAGCCTGTCGGCTGCGCGGGCAGGCACAATCCTGGACAACGTACCGGATTCGCAGTATCTCGCCCTGGCTGCGCAAAGCCAGTTTAGCGCGGTGGGATGTTTGACCTGGAACAACGGCTATCTCGCCTCCGGCACGTATCTGGGGAATGGCTGGGTGCTGACGGCTGGGCATGTCACCAGCGGCAACGACTATGCCGGCGGAGGCATCACCAACGCGAGCTTCGCAATCAACGGCCAAGTCTACTCAGCCAGCCAGTTCATCCCTAACCCAGGATGGACGGCCACCAGCGGCGACCTCAGCAAAGGTTACGACATCGGCCTGGTCCGACTGGGCCAGGACATCCCCGGGCTCGCGCCAGCGGCGCTGTACACGGGATCGAGCGAACTGAACAGCACATTGACGATCGTCGGGTACGGCTTTACCGGCACGGGGCTGACGGGATACGCCACCGATGCCATCGGCACCAAGCGGGCCGGTCAGAACGTGGTGGACCGCGTTGGCGGCCAGTCCAACCCCACCAACGACTGGCTGTATGGCTATTCGCCCAACACGATGTTCACCGACTTCGATAGTCCCAACCGCAGGGAGAGCATGTGGGGCAGCCGCACTCCGCTGGCGATGGAGTACTGCGCGGCCCCGGGCGACAGCGGCGGAGGCGACTTCATCCAGGAGGGCGGCCAGTGGTATGTGGCCGGCGTCACGTCCTTTCTCGTGGCTGGCACCGACGGCACAGTGAATGCCAGCTATGGCGACATGGCCGCCTTCACGCGGGTCTCCCCCTTTGTCGACTGGATCGACCAGATGATGGCCACCCCATCGCTGCCTGGCGACGCCAACCATGACGGCAAGGTCACCTTTGCGGACTATATCATCTTGGAACTTAACTTCGGCAAGACCAACGCCCTCTGGACCGACGGCGACTTCAACGGCGACGGTCGGGTCGACTTCAAAGACTACATCATTTTGGAAGGCCACTTCGGCCAAATCGCTCCGGAGCCGGCCACTTTTGCGTTCCTGCTGAGCGGGCTGACGGCATCACTGCGGCGCAGGCCATAATCGATGTCGGCCCGTTGAACATTTTCGTGTCGCGGGCGTCTCGCCCGCGCGTGCAGAGGCCATGATTCCGAGGATTTCCAGACGCGGGCGAGACGCCCGCGACACTTATTCAACAGCTGTCAGCTCTGGCCAAGCATGGCTCGCCACGCTCGCAAAGTGCCCATTCCCTGTATCCCTGCCACCTCGCTGGCACTTCATCTTGCTGCCGGAATATCATTGCGAACCATCCCCGTTTTATGCAGAATGCATGACTTTGTTGCCCGGCGCGAGACAGCCATGCAGGGAACGTTCCCCCAATAGCGCCGGAGAGAGGCCAACGGCCTCGCCAAGTGCCTACTTCAGAAGGGATGCAGAAGATGAAACCGACGTCCGACAAGCGCCGAACGGCGACAATCGATGCCAACGAAGCAGTGGCCCTCATTGCCCACAAGCTCAGCGAAGTGATCGCCATTTACCCGATCACGCCCTCCAGCGGCATGGGCGAGCACAGCGATGCCTGGAGCTCCGAGGGCAGGAAGAACCTCTGGGGCACCGTCCCGCTGGTAGCTGAGATGCAGAGCGAAGCCGGCGCCGCCGGCGCTGTCCACGGCGCCCTGCAGACCGGCGCGCTGACCACCACTTTCACGGCCAGCCAGGGCCTGCTGCTGATGATCCCCAACATGAACAAGATCGCCGGCGAGCTTACCCCGGCCGTGTTTCATGTCACCGCCCGCTCGCTGGCCTACCAGGCCCTGAGCATCTTCGGCGACCACAGCGACGTCATGGCCGTGCGCCAGACCGGCTTTGCCATGCTCTGCTCCAACAGCGCCCAGGAAGCCCATGACCTGGCCGTGGTGGCCCACGCCGCCACGCTGGAAGCCCGCGTGCCGTTCATGCACTTCTTCGACGGCTTCCGCACCAGCCACGAGGTACAGAAGATCGAACTGCTGGCCGACGAAGTCCTGCGCGAGATGGTCAGCGACGACCTGGTCAAGGCCCACCGTGATCGCGCCATGTCGCCTGAACGTCCTTTCCTGCGCGGCACCAGCCAGAACCCCGACGTGTACTTCCAGGGTCGCGAGACCGTCAACCCCTTCTACGACAAGTGCCCCGCCATCGTGCAGAAGGCGATGGACAAGTTCGCCAAGCTGTCGGGCCGGCAGTACAAGCTGTACGAATACGTCGGCGCTGCCGATGCCGATCGCATCATCGTCATGATGGGCTCGGGCGCCGACTGCGTGCACGACACCGTCGAGCACCTCAACGCCCAGGGCCAGAAGGTCGGCCTGCTGAAGGTCCGGCTGTACCGCCCCTTCAGCATGAAGGACTTCGTTTCGGCCATTCCCGCCAGCGTCAAGAAGATCGCCGTCATGGACCGCACCAAGGAGCCGGGCGCCGGCGGCGACCCGCTGCACCTGGACGTGGTGATGGCCTTGTCGGAGATGGGCCGGCAGATCAAGACCATCGGCGGCCGGTATGGCCTGTCGAGCAAGGAATTCACGCCCGCCATGGCCAAGGCGATCTACGACAACCTGGCCCAGAGCGAGCCCAAGAACCACTTCACCGTGGGCATCAACGACGACGTGACGCACACGTCACTGGCCGTCGATGCCAGCTTCAACATCGAGCCCAAGGACGTGGTCCGCTGCATGTTCTACGGGCTGGGTTCCGACGGCACGGTGGGCGCCAACAAGAACTCCATCAAGATCATCGGCGACGAGACGGACAACTTCGCCCAGGGCTATTTCGTGTACGACTCCAAGAAGGCCGGCGCCATGACGGTGTCGCACCTTCGCTTTGGCCCCCGGCCTATCCGCTCGACGTACCTGATCAATCACGCCAACTTCGTGGCCTGCCACCAGTTCACGTTCCTGGAGCGGTTTGACATGTTCACCCAGTTGGTGGAAGGCGGCGTGTTCCTGCTGAACACCCCCTACACCATCGAGGAGACGTGGGACCGCATGCCGCGCAACGTCCAGCAGGCCATCATCGACAAGAAGGCGCGCTTCTACGCCATCAACGCCTACGAAGTGGCCAAGGCCACCGGCATGGGCGGCAGAGTCAACACCATCATGCAGACCTGCTTCTTCGCCCTCTCGGGCATCCTGCCCAAGGACGAGGCCATCGCCAAGATCAAGAAGGCCATCTTGAAGACGTATGGCTCCAAGGGCGAGAAGGTTGTGCAGATGAACTACAACGCCGTGGACCAGACGCTGGCCCACCTGCACGATATGAAGGAGTACATCACCGCGAAGCCAACCTCGAAGATCGAGAACCCGCCGGTGGTCTCCGACAAGGCGCCGGCGTTCATCAAGAATGTCACGGCCGCCATCCTGGCCGGCAAGGGCGACGACATTCCGGTTTCGGCCATGCCCATCGACGGCACCTGGCCGACCGGGACGACGCAGTGGGAAAAGCGGAACATCGCGCTGGAAATCCCGGCCTGGGACCCGGCCGTTTGCATCCAGTGCGGCAAGTGCTCCATTGCCTGCCCGCACGCCACCATCCGCATCAAGGTGTACGACCCCAAGTGCGTGGCCAATGCCCCGGCCACCTTCAAGAGCACCGATGCCAAGGGCAAGGAATTTGCCGGCATGAAGTGCACCGTGCAGGTCGCCCCCGAAGACTGCACCGGCTGCGGCAATTGCGTGGAAGTCTGCCCGGCCAAGAACAAGGCCGAGCCGCGCCGCAAGGCCATCAACATGGAGTTCCAGCCGCCGCTGCGTCAGGCGGAGAAGACCAATTACGAGTTCTTCCTGACGCTGCCCGAGGCCGACCGCACGCAGCTCAAGGTCAACACCGTCAAGGGCAGCCAGCTCTGCCAGCCGCTGTTTGAATACTCCGGCTGCTGTGCCGGCTGCGGCGAAACTCAGTACATCAAGCTGCTCACCCAGCTCTTCGGCGACCGGCTGCTGATCGGCAACGCCACGGGCTGTTCGAGCATCTACGGCGGCAACCTGCCCACCACGCCGTATGCCAAGAACGTTGATGGCCGTGGCCCGGCCTGGAACAATTCGCTGTTCGAGGACGCCGCCGAGTTCAGCTACGGCTTCCGGCTGACGACCGACAAGCAGACGGAATTCGCCACCGAACTGGTCGAAGCCCTGCGTGAGCAGATCGGCCAGGACCTGGCCAACGGCCTGCTGAACGCCAAGCAGGATTCCGAGGCCCTCATCGCCGAGCAGCGCACCCGCGTGGCGGCCCTCAAGAGCAAGATCGCCTCCAACAGCGACCCCAAGGCCAAGCTGCTGCTGGGGCTGGCCGACGCGTTGGTGGCCAAGAGCGTCTGGGCCATTGGCGGTGACGGCTGGGCTTATGACATCGGTTACGGCGGCCTGGACCACGTGCTGGCCAGTGGCCGGAATATCAACATCCTGGTCCTGGACACGCAGGTGTACTCCAACACCGGTGGCCAGTGCTCCAAGGCCACCCCGCGAGCGGCTGTGGCGAAGTTCGCCGCCGGCGGCAAGGGCGTGCCCAAGAAGGATCTGGGCCTGATCGCGATGAGCTACGGCTCGATCTTCGTGGCCCAGATTTCGATGGGCGCCAACGACAACCACGCCGTCAAGGCCATCTGCGAGGCCGAGGCGTATCCTGGCCCCAGCCTGGTGATTGCCTACGCCCACTGCATCGCCCACGGCATCAACATGCGGACGGCCTTTGACCAGCAGAAGAAGGCCGTGGATTCGGGCTACTGGCCGCTGTACCGGTTCGACCCGCGGCAGTCGCCCCAGGGCAAGAACCCGCTGCAGTTGGACAGCAAGGCCCCGTCCATCAGCCTGAAGGACTACGCCTACAACGAGACCCGCTACACCATGCTGGCCAAGAGCAACCCCGAAGTGGCGGCCAAGCTGATGGAGCAGGCCCAGATGGACGTCAACGCCCGGTATCATATGTACGCCGGCCTGGCGGCCATGCAGTACGGCGCGACCACCGGCGAAACGGCGCCCAAGAGCGAGTAAGACAAAGAAGAGGCGTCTCACCGCCGAGAGCGCAGAGAACGCCGAGAAGAAGAGAATAGAAGAAGAGCATCAATGTGGGTGGCATGATCACGCTGTTCGCGTGTTCGCGTGACCATGTCAGACCCAATCGCAAGAACGCCCCCGGAGTCATGGCCTCCGGGGGCTTTTGTTTGCGCAGACCACTTCGCTCGATTGGAAGTTCCCCCATGTCTATCGCACATCGCGGCCTGAGCACGGTCATCCTGAACGACGGGACTGACCAGGCCACCTGGGCACATGCGACCCGGCCAGCAGGGCAATTGCATCTTAATTCTTCTGCTGAGCGTTTCCCTGCCGTCGAATCTGTCATATATACCGAATAACATGCTTGCGCCAGGTCTTGCGCGCGGGTAGCCTGAGGCCAACGGAACGGTGAGGCCTCACCAGCAATCACTTTTCTCTTGCTGGAAGGAGC
>CAITIS010000068.1 GCA_903892515.1 uncultured Planctomycetota bacterium
GCCGCCTGAGCGGTTGGAACTGACCGCGCAGATGGAGATCACGGCCGTGGCCGACGCCGGCGACGGCAAGGCTCCGTTGCCGCGCTTCAGCATGGTCGCCTACACGGGCGGGCCGATGCGAATCGCCGGCTGGCGCTACCCGCTGGTCGTGGATCTGGCCGGGCTGGCGATCCCGTCCCAGTCGCGGCCCATTCGCTTTGGCCATGATGCCAACTCGGGCGTGGGCCATTCGGACACCATTCGCGTCGAGGCGGGGCAGCTTCTCGCCGCCGGCGTGATCTCCCGCGACACAGCCGCGGCCCGCGAAGTCGTTGCTTCGGCCAGGAATGGCTTCCCCTGGCAGGCATCTATCGGCGCGTCGGTCGAACAGTTCGAGTTCATCAAGGAGAACCAGTCCGTTCTGGTGAATGGGCGCGAGTTCTCCGGCCCCGTCAACGTCGTCAGACGCTCGGTGCTCGGAGAGATAAGCTTCGTCGATCTGGGGGCCGACGCCAACACGTCGGCCAGTGTGGCCGCTACGGCCAAGGAGAACATCAATATGGACGGTATCGAAACCATCACCGAAAGCACCGCAGCCGCAGTGGACCGAGCCAAGGAGACCCCGAACGTCGAAGCGGGTATCCAGGCCGCGGCTACCGCCGACGCCGGCATCACGGCCGACCCGGTCGCCGACATGCGCGTCCGCGCCGCTGCCGAGCAGGAGCGGATCGCCGCCGTGCGGAAGGTCTGCGGCGACGACCATGCCGAGATCGCCGCCAAGGCCATCAGGGAGAACTGGGACGTGACGCGGACCGAGCTGGAGATCTTGCGCGCCGACCGGCCCAAGGCCCCGGATGTTCACGTGCATGACAACTCCATGAACGGCAGCGTCCTGGAAGCCGCCTGCATGCTGACGGGCGGAGTGAAGGCGGACGACGTGGCGACCGCCTTCGGCGAGAAGTCCGTCGAGGCCGCCGACAAACGTTTCCGGGGCGGCATCGGCCTGCAGGAACTGCTGCTGGAAGCGGCCTGGGCCAACGGCTACACCGGCCGCAACTTCCGCGATACCCGCTCGGTCTTGCGCTTTGCCTTCGCCGCGGATATCCAGGCCGAGGGCCTTTCCACCATCGACGTTGGTGGCATTCTCAGTAACGTGGCCAACAAGTTCCTGCTGGACGGCTTCTTCAGTGTGGAACGAACGTGGCGGAACATCTGTGCTATCCGCAACGTGAACGACTTTAAGACCGTGACCAGCTACCGGCTGATCGGCACCGACCAGTACGAGCCGGTGGCCCCGGGCGGCGAACTCAAGCACGGCACGCTGGGCAGCGAGAGCTACACCAACAAGGCCGACACCTTCGGCCTGCTGCTCTCGGTGGATCGGCGCGACATCATCAATGACGACCTGGGCGCCATCACCACCGTCCCGCGCAAGCTGGGCCGTGGCTCGGGCATGAAGATCAACGATGTCTTCTGGACCACTTTCCTGGCCAACAGTGCGTTCTTCACCGCCGGCAACAAGAACTACGTCACCGGCGCCGATACCGCCCTGACCATCGACGGCCTGACCAAGGCCGAGCAGACCTTCATGGATCAGGTGGATAGCGACGGCAAGCCCATTGGCATCATGCCGTCCATCATGCTGGTCCCGACGGCACTGTCCGCCATCGGCACCCAGCTATACAAGGCCACCGAGCTGCGCGACAACACCACCGGCAAGGGCGCGTATCCGACCAACAACCCCCACCAGGGTAAGTACCGCACCGAGGTCAGCCGCTACCTGGCCAACACCAAGTACACGGGCTACTCGGCCAAGGCCTGGTACCTGCTGGCCGACCCGACCGACCTGCCGGTGATCGAGGTGGCGTTCCTCAATGGCCAGGAGTCGCCCACCATCGAGACGGCGGCGGCGGATTTCGACCGGCTTGGCCTGGTTTTGAGGGGTTTTCATGACTTCGGAATGGCGTTGCAGGATGCCCGCGGCGGCGTGAAAGCGGCTGGGCAGTAGGCACAGTGACTCAACTCACCACTACAACTTGGTCGTCACCAGCGCCGGCGCGGTGGTCGCCGGCGGTCACGGAACGTTGGGCACCGCTACCCGACTCCACAGGCTACTACAGCGTAAGCGACGAAGGTCGCGTGCGAAGTGAGCCGGTGCAGACCAGCAGTGTGGGCAGGCAACGTGGGCGCGTGTTGAAGTGCTCGCGGGACAGCAAGGGCTACCTGCAGTTCCGAATCTGCCTGCCGGGCGGAAGGCACAGGCAGATGAAGGTGCATCGCGCTGTGGCACTGGCTTTTCTGGGCGATCGACCTGCCGGCTGCCAGATCAACCACAAGTCTGGCGACAAGCTCAACAACGCAGTCGGCAACTTGGAATACGTGAGTTGTCGAGAGAACATCCGACACGGTTGGAAGACCGGCCTTTACGGTGCGGACCACTGTCGAGGCGAGAGGAATCCGTTTGCGAAACTAACGGCAGCGGATGTGCGGCAGATTCGCGATCTGAGCTCGACAACGAGCTTGACGAATCTCGCAAGTAGGTTCGGTGTAAAGAGACAGACTATCTGGCAGATCCTCAAAGGCAAGACGTGGAGACACGTCGTTTAGGAGGCAATTCTCATGGCGAATTACGCGAAATACGTGCAGGACGGTGAAGACATCGACTACACCCCGACCGTTGACGTGGCCGCAGGTGCAGTCGTAGTCCAGGGCGATCTGGTAGGCGTGGCCAAACGGCCGATTGCGGCAAACACCCTGGGTGCTCTGTCCACTGAAGGCGTCTTTGACTTCCCCAAGGCCACCGCCGGCGGCAGCGGCCTGACGGTCGGTACGACCGTGTACTGGGACGCTGCCAATAGCGTCGCGACGGCGACCTCCACCGGCAACAAGCAGTTGGGCAAGGTCATCAAGACCGCCGCCGATGCGGATACGACCGTCCGGGTCCGGATGGACAGCATGGCCGCCGCGGCCAGCAACCCCATCGCGACAAACATCGCCGATCCGGGCAACGGCCAGGCGATCCCGGTGACGGCCAGCGGTCACGTCGACATCGTGACGGCTGCCGCCGAAACGCGCAGCCTCGCCGTGCCGACCTTCGCCGGCCAGGAGTTGCTGATCTCCATGAAGACCGACGGCGGCGACTGCGTCATCACCGTGGCCGATCCGCACGTCGACGGCACCAACAATACCATCACCCTCAATGACGCGGGCGACACGGTGCGGCTGGTGGCCGGCGTCAGCGGCGCCGGGTTCGTGTGGCGACTCTCGTTCAACGTGGGCGGCAGCGGTACGGCTTCGCCCTCTGGGAGACCGCCGCGTATTCAAACGACCGCTATGACCTGTACCCGACGCAGAACCAGTACCATCCGCTGGGTGGCGCTGCCCCATCCACGGCCGGCTGGGCTCCGCTGGATTGCCCCATAGAGCTGCCGTGCTGGACCGCCGACTGGACGACGTATTTCAGCAACGCGCTGTTCCCGTCGTCACCGCCGGGCGGGATTCCGCCCGAGCCCGCACCCAACACCGGGACCGATTGGTCCTGTGGCCTCCGCGACTTCAAGAGCTACGTGAAGCTGCCGTTCCAATACGTCAACTACAAGTGGCGGCCTGAAGGAGCGCCGTTTGACCCGTAGGGCGAATGCGGCGGAGCCTGAGCTGCCGCACTCGCAACAACGCTGCGTGCCGTGTTCGTGGAGCAAGGCCCGGGGCCAGGTGTCTGGCCGATCCGCCGAAGTGGGACGCAGTGGCTCTTTTGCCACGCATCGCCTCGTGACTTGGCACCACTATGGCCGCAACGGTGCCGCCGAGCACTGGCCGGACCACCCCGGCAGGTCAGCCCGCCCAATCGGCGTGCACAATCGGCGTGCACAATGGTCTTGACGAAATGCAACAACGCGGTAAACTCATGTGCATGTGGGGTAGCTCACCCGAGATGACGCACCTTGAGTCGTTGCATGATCGGAGACAACTATGCGCATGTGCAATTGCCTTGTTTTAGCGGTCCTCATGGCTATTACCGTTGGGGCCTCCGCCGCGGAGTACTCCGTCACGGACTTGGGCAGCTTGGGGGGGAAATACATGATTGGAGCCGGCGATGGGGCATTTGGAATCAACAATCACGGCGATGTCGTGGGATGTGCTCACCCGTCCAGTACGAGTTACCATGCGTTCGTCTATTTGCATGGCGGGACGACAACCGATCTCGGCACGTTGGGCGGATCCAAGAGTGAAGGAGCGGGCATAAACGACAGTGGACAGGTTGTCGGTTATTCCGACACAACAGCGCAGACCGCGGATAACTGGCATGCCTTCCTCTGTAGCAATGGAGTTATGCAAGACGTGGGCACGCTAGGAGGGCCACAGAGCCAGGCTTACGCCATTAACGCCGGCGGCGACGTGGTCGGCTGGGCCGACACAGATGGCCGGGGGATTCATCACGCCTTCCTACTTCATGATGGGGTCATGTCTGACCTGGGCACCCTCGGTGGAACGTACAGCGAGGCGGACGCCGTCAACGATTCTCGCCAAGTGGTGGGTACTTCTGCGGGGGCGGGTTTTTCGGGATATCACGCATTCCTCCACAGCAACGACACGATCTTGGATCTTGGCGCTCTTAACGGCGACACTGACAGCGGCGCCTGCGGCATAAACGCATCCGGCCGAGTTGTGGGTTATTCCTACAATAGTTCTGTTCCTGACACGTGTCATGCATTTCTATACACGGATGGGCGCATGCAAGACTTGGGAAGCCTCGGCGGATCTATTAGCTGGGCTTCTGCAATCAACGCCAGCGGCGATGTTGTTGGACAGTCGTCCGTTAGTGCCGATGGAGACGACCATGCCTTTCTTTATCGTTCTGGCCAGATGGCCGATCTCAACGCCCTCGTGCCCGCCGATTGCGGACTGCTGCTCGAAAACGCGACTGCAATAAACGATGTGGGCCAGATAGTGGGGATGGGAACGGACTCGCAAGGAAACATTCATGCTTTCTTGCTCACCCCGGCGCCCGAGCCCGGCGCGCTCTCCCTCTTGACTGTGGGTGGGCTGATGGCGCTGATGCGACGGAAGATCGAGAAGAATGAGCGGGCAGTCCGGGTCGGTGCATGCCGGCCCAGGCAACGGGCTGGATATTAAGTCAGGGTTTTCTGGTAGAAACCGAGGACCATAGAGCCTTATCGCATCGGGCGGCGAGTTTCCAGTACGTGCAATTTTTGCAGCACGGCCGCTTGACGTTTTGCGTCTTCGTGTTAGTATTGTGCTGGTATAACGGGTTGTCGATTCACGGGGCCATCGTTTCAGAGGGGCCTCCACATCGTTGGGAGTTGAGTATGTCGAGGAGCGGTAGCTTCGTTTCGGCCATGCTTGCGTGTGTCGCGATGGCGTTGTTGGGATCATCTGCCGGGGCTGAGACCTACTCTTGCGTCGACCTTGGTCCGGTGGGGCTGGTGGTCTCGCAGGCGCAGGGCATCAGTAGCGATGGCAGTCAGCAAGTCGGCACAGGTTTTGCCTCGCATGATGATCCCTACGGCAATCATGCCCTTCTGTGGAGCGGATCGGCCCAAAGCGTGGTCGATCTGCAGCCCAGCGGATTCCTGACTTCTGATGCATATGGGGCCAATGGCGGCGAACAGGTGGGCATCGGATATCTGGGACGTTTCTCCTCGCACGCCTTGTTGTGGCACGGTTCGGCCGATAGCTACATCGACCTGCATCCTTCGGGGTATCTGACATCCGGGGCGTGGGCCACGAACGGGAAACAGCAGGTCGGCAGGGCCGTTCCGCCTGGGATTTACGGAGTCACTGGAGGGCATGCCATCCTCTGGAACGGCAGCGCGGAGGACTACGTGGACCTGAATCCGCCGGGCTTTCGCGAATCCAGCGCCAGGGCACTGACGGATACGCAGCAGGTGGGCTATGGCGGCAAGGAGGAGATGTCAGATTTTCATGCCTTGCTGTGGAGTGGCACACCCGGAAGCTATGTCGATCTCAATCCAGACTGGCTCGAGGGGTCGAGCGCCTGGGCAGTTTGCGGTGATCAGCAGGTGGGTTCTGGAGGTTTGGCCGTGTCTCCTGACGACGACATCGTTCCGCAGGCGATCCTTTGGACGGGCACGGCCCAGAGCGCGGTCAACCTGAACCCGGCGGGTTTTGTTGCCTCTTCAGCCTCCGGCACGAACGGGATCGTTCAGGTTGGCTCCGGTGCTATCCATGGTCTCGATGGCTCCGCCAACCACGCTTTGCTATGGCACGGCTCGGCGGAGTCGTACGTGGATCTGAACGAGTTTCTGCCGGCCGGCTTTACGGAGTCGGAGGCATATGCCGTTGATGCCGCTGGCCGGATCGTCGGCACGTGCTCGAATTCGTCGTGCGCGCACGCGGTGATGTGGGTTCCGGTGCCAGAGCCGTCCTGCATGGCGCTGCTGATGGCGCCGGCGATCCTTCTGTGCCGAAAAGCCAGATTGCCGTTCTAACAGGCTGGAGCGACTCGGCCACATCGGCCGCTGCGAAAGGGAATAAACGTGAAGAAGAGAAGCCATACCGGATGCCCGCAGATGCAACAGATGGAACATCGTCTCTTCCTGACCGCGGTGGTGTCGGAATGCCTTAGGTCGGTTCAGGAGCAGATGTTGGCGGCTCTCAGTGCCAGCGGGCAAGATCCGAACATGGACTTCAGTTCGTGTTCCACCTCTTCTGTGCAGGTTTCAAGCGACGGCCAGATTCAGCTTTATGTCTACGTCGCCTCGCCGGATCAGGATGCGGCGGATCTCCTGGCCGCCGAGGGGCTTCGGGTTGAGTCCATCTGCGCCCCGCTGGGTCTTGTCCAGGGCTGGGCCAGTTGGACAGGCCTGGACGCACTGGCTGAGCTTCCCGGCGTGCAGGATATCGCCCCGCCCCTGTACGCCATGTCGCAAATGGACGACGGCGGTGGGGGAGCCCGGTCAAGCCTCAGCGATGAGACGGGAAGCGTCGTGACAGCCGGCGACAGCATCTTGCGGGCGGACGAACTCCGAAGCCTGCTGGACACGACCGGGGAGGGCGTCAGGATCGGCGTGATCTCCAGTGGCGCCGATAGCTGGCAGGCGATGGCCGCGGAGGGCGAATTGCCGACGGACATCCAGGTGAGTTCTTTTACCGCCCATCAACCCCGGACATCGTACATCGAAGAGGGGACGGCCATGATGGAGATAATTCATGATATCGCGCCAGATGCACAATTGTATTTTAGCGGGGCCAGCGCGTCCAATGGCGTGCCTACCACAGCGGACCTGATCAATGGCATCCAGTGGTTGACGGGGCAAGGCCCTTCAGATCCCCATGTGAATCTGATTGTGGACGATCTGAACTTCTGTATCGCGAGCGACGCCTTGCACGCGCAACCGTACTTTGAGGACGGCCCGGTTGCTCAGGTTGTGGCGGATGCCGTCGCCGGCGGCGTGACGTACGTCAGTAGCGCCGGCAACTTCCGATCCGGGGCAGACACGCACTGGCAGGGGCAGTTTGTGGATGGAGGCAGTGGTTTTGCCGTCTTTGGTCAGGACGACGGTCTCGACGATATCTCGAACTCCGTCTTGGTTCCGCCACTGGGGAGCATCCAAGTCAATTTGGAATGGAGCGACCAATGGGGGTACAGCGGCAATGATTACGACGTTATCTTGTACGATGGAAACAATCAGGTCAAGTGGACACAGCACGCGCAGTCGCAGAATCGCGCCTATCCGTGGGAAACGCTTAAGTGGACCAATTCTGATCCTTCAGGTGGTGCAAAGTCCATTGATATTCGGATTCAAAAGAGCGACCTCGCTGACTCCCGCGACCTTGAGCTGTTTCTTTACCAGACAAAAACACCTGTTCCTGGCTATCCGGATCCCGCCGGACTGGAGTACCAAACGGGAGACGCGCTGGCCCTCCAGCAGGCGGTGGAGTCGGTCATTACGGTTGGCGCCATTGACTCGGCCAGTCTTGAACATGACGCGACAGAGCCATTTAGTTCCGCTGGCCCCTCTACTATCTATACGGATTTCGACACGCAGGAGAGCGTGGTGCGCCAGTCGCTGGACGTATGCGGCATCGACGATGTTGTGACGCGAGTGGGGCAAGAGGTAGTCACCAAGGCATCGTACAATCCGTTCTTCGGCACGTCCGCCGCGGCAGCGCATGTAGCCGGCATCATCGGATTGATCTTGCAGGCGCACCCGTCCCTGACACCCTCCCAGGTGTCGAACCTGTTGACCAGCAACGCCGTCGACATCCTCGATGCTGGCTACGATTCCACCAGCGGGTATGGGCGGGTGGACGCGATGGCGCTTGTGACGTCTTCGCCAACGGCCGTGGATCTTGTCGCCGGCAGCGACACGGGGTCGTCAAACACCGACGATCTCACGCGGCTTGACAACACGTCAGGAAAGACACTGCAGTTCGACGTGTTCGACGCGGTGTCCGGAGCCACTATCCATCTGTACGCCGATGGCGTGGAGATTGGCAATGCCACCGCCTCTGGAACGACGACCCGGATCACAACGGACGGTGACCATGACCTCGCTGACGGGGCGCATTCCATCACGGCCACGCAGGTTCTGCCGAACAAATTGGAATCGCCGGCCTCCTCGGCGCTGACGGTCACAGTGGACACGTCCGCGCCGACCATGACGGCTCACATCAATGGCGATACCGGGTACGACTCTCAGATCGACTGGCTGTATTGCACGTTCAGCAAGGCCATTGACAGCAGCACGGCCGCGATCAGTTTATACGCCTATGACAGCGTATTATCATCGTGGGGCACATGCAGTTCATCAGACGCCGTCCTCACTTACGACGGAGCCAGCCATACAGCGCAGTGGGATATGTACGAATACAACGCGGCGGGGTCTAGGGCTGTCATGAATATGAACGGCTGGTACGTCGCTATCGTAACGGCCCAGGATGTGGCGGGTAACGATCTCGCTGGCACGTCCGTGATCGAGTTGTGCCGGCTCGCGGGCGATTTTAACTGCGACAAGAAGGTGACCTTCGAGGACTACATTCTTTTGGAAGGCAACTTTGGACGCACCGATCTCGGTAACTTTGCCCCTGGCGATGGTGATCTGGACGGATTCATCAACTTCAAGGACTATATATTAATGGAAGGTTGTTTCGGGCAAAACCTGACGGCAATACCGGCATGGGTTTAGTCTGATAAGATGTGCGCATTGTTGGCGACAATGGCACCAGCCACCGGCTATGGCGTGGCCACTCCATCGCCTGGCCCCAGGTATGCCGCGTGCTTGTCCTGTTGCGGCTATTGCATGGCCAGGGGGGAAAGAGGAGTCAAATCACCGGCCCTGGTGTGCTTCGCTCCCGCGGCTTGCGGAATCGCTGTTGGCACATCCGCCATGTAATGTCATGAAGATTGGCAAAGACTGAAGTGCAGCGTGTTATTGTGCTTGGGGCATTCTTTTTTGTTGACGCGGACATGGCCAATTGCTAAAGAGTTGTTTGGGCTGCGACGAGCGTGGCCAAGTCGTTGTTTTTCGGCATTGCGGTTGTATCGACGGGGACAATCGTTTCCAGGTTTTTCCCGTTAGGGTTTCACGATCACTCTTCTTGCGCCATCCCGAAGAGAGTGACAGACAATTACTGGGTGGGCTGCAAGGTCGGTCAAGTTGGGTTGGCCGGCTGGAGCTGCACGCCGCTACGATCCTAGCAGGTCGTGGCGACTCCATTTGGCACTGCCTAGGCAGGTCGTGGGCCAAGTTGACGGCATCCTAATAAGGGGCTTTCGGTGAAGAATAAGAAATCGAACCATCGTTCATCCACCCGGAAACTCGGCCGCAAGAACCGCCTCATGAGTGGCCGGCCCTCGTCGGTGGCCGAACTCCTGGAACCGCGTGTGTTCCTGGACGGCGTTCCGGCGGCTCCCAGCGGCTTGGCCGCCAGCGTGATTTCTCCCAGAGACGTGCATTTCAGCTGGAATGACAACTCGAACAACGAGACGAGTTTTGTCGTTCAGAAGTCGCGGTTCAGCAATTTCATGATCGTCGACCATAGCTACAGCGCTTTGCCGTCCGGAAGCATCACTCTTGACGTCAATGACTTGTTAGCCAACCGCAAGGCGTATTATCGCGTGGTGGCGGTGAACGAGAGCGGCAACTCCTCACCCTCGAACATCATCGCCGTGTTGCCAGCCGACTTCAGCGGCAACGGCACCTTGAACGCGGCCGACATCGATGCGATGACCGCCCAGATCGGCACCAGCGATATCAGGTATGACCTGGACGGTGACGGCAACGTCACTCAGGCCGACAAGGACCTCCTCATTCGCAACGTGTTCTTCACTGAGTACGGTGATGTGAATCTTGACGGTATCGTGGAAGTTGCCGACGGCGGGGCTGACGGAGCCATCATCATCGCCAATATTGACCCCAATGCCACCGGCCGGGGCTGGGCCGATGGGGACATGAACGGCGACGGCAAGGTTACGCAAGACGATCTGACGCTGGCGGGCAGTTATGACGGGCTGGGCGGCGATTCCTCACTGATGTACTCCTTCCATTTCCCGACTACGGGGCTGGTTGGTCAACCGTACGTCGTGACGCTAAGCTCAACGAATCCAAATCCGAATGTGGGGGTGCGTTTTGCGGTCCAGTGGGATGGGTATGGTTCGGGTGGCCCCGTGGACAGCCGGATCGTTTATCCCTATGCCGGTCATGATGTCGTGCTTAGCTACACGTTCGACCATGCCATTACCGGCATGCATCCGTTCTACGAGCTGTATGACACGAGAAGCGATATATCAGCGGTAGACTCCGGGGAGGCGATCGCGGCGATTCAGATCAAGATCGACGACAATGCGGTATCTGATGTCGCCAAGTCATTGGACGAGAACTCGTCCCTGTCGTTTGGTGTGGTCGATTTCACTGACGCATTTGCCGACGCCGATGACGGCAACCTCCTACAGAAGGTAGTGATTTCGTCTCTGCCCTCGTATGGGACGTTGGCCCTGAACGGAACTGCGGTCACCGCCAACCAGGAGATCGCCATCGCCGACTTGGCGGACCTGACCTATGCGCCCAACGCCCATTACGTCGGGCTCGACAGCTTTAACTGGAATGGCTCGGATGTGAACGGCTACGCGACCGAAGGGGCGTCCGTCACTCTCGCTGTGAACTGGGTGAACGATAATGTTGTCACTACGTTTGAAAGGACCGCGGGGCTGAATGGCTGGTTGGTGTTCAGTGCCGATGACTTCAAAGCGGCGTTCACCGATCCAAACGACGGCAATCCTCTGAAAAGCGTCTTGATCAAGTCTGTACCGACGCACGGGACTTTGCTCCTGAACGGTAATGCGATAACAGCCGACGACGTCCCGCTGGAGATTGCTGTCGCCGATCTGGACAAACTCGGTTATGGCCCGGACGCCGACTACCTTGGCAGTGACGGTTTCCGCTGGGGCGGCGCGGACCAGTATGGCTGGGCGACCACGGATGCGTCGGTTGCCCTTTGCGTGGACGATGCGACCGTATCAAGCTTTGGCAAGAATGTGGATGAAAATACGACACTGTCCTTGAGCCAGGCTGATTTCACGGCCGCGTTCACCGACCCCGACAACCACAATCCCCTGCAGAGCGTCCGCATTATCGTGCTACCGGAGCACGGGACGCTGACTCTGGGCGGGCAGACCGTGGCTGTTGGTCAGCCCGTCCCGGTCACATCTCTGGGAACCCTGCAATACGAACCCGCAGCGCACTATATTGGCGGCGACGCGTTCGCCTGGTCGGGCTCGGACGGTTCGACGTACGCTGTGGAGACCGCCTGGGTATCCCTGGAGATCGACTCCGTCGCCGACAATGTCGTGATGCCCTTCAGCAAGGTCGTAGGCGAGAACAACGATGACAACGCCTGGCAATCGGCATGCCAGTATTTTCGTGCCAGCGACTTCCGCAACGCCTTCACGGACCCCGATGACGGCCATGAGTTGGAACGAGTGAAAATCGGCGTTTCGCCGGTGCACGGCGTTCTGAGACTGCACGACGTTGACGTCGTGGATGGGCAGGAGATCGTTGTTGCCGACCTGGATGCGCTGCAATATGTGCCGGATGCAGACTATGTAGGCGCCGACAGCTTCACGTGGGGAGGTGCCGACGGGTACACGTATTCGGCGGCGCCGGGAGCGACGGTGAGCTTGACCGTCGTCACGACGCCTCGGGGCTTTGTGGGCTTCTTCAGCGACTGGACTGGCGCGGGGGATGTCGTTGCCACTGGGACGTACTACAACGCCGATGGGGCGGACTTCACTTGGAGCGACGGTTCCACCAGGCAGGTGGCACCGCGCGGTTTCGCGGCGACATTCATTGCCCAGATAACGCCTCCTCAGGCCGGTCACTACTACACCTTCCATCTGCAGTGCGGTGGGGGGGCCAGGGTGTTCATCAACGGCTCGTGCATTATTGATGATTGGGAGGTGCATGAGTCAAACGCTCCGGAGGCGGTCTCTGGCCAAGCGATCTACCTTGGGGCGGATGGGGCGGAGATCACTATTCAGTATCAGAGCGGGGAGGTGGCCGCGCCCAGTCTGAAGTTGTCCTGGAGCAGCGACGACGCGGATCCGGTTCTGTCAAAGGTGGTCATCTCGAACGAATTCTTGACTCCGCAGCTGTCGCCCGAGTATTCGCCGACGTCGGCGGAGGATCCCACGGATGCCAAGTTCCAGGCGCTTTACGTTGGAACGAATGGGCGTAAGGAGACGCCGATCCAGGCAATAAAGACAGCCGCCCCAGCCTCCGTCGGGTCTACGTACTACGCGACGTTCAGCGGCACGTTGCATGTGGGCGTGGATGGAAACTACACCTTCTATGAGACGTCGAATAACCGGCTGCGCCTGTACGTTGACGGCTTTGTGCTGATCGATGACTGGGACCACAATGACACTCAGGGGACCCTGGCGCTGAAGGCTGGGCCGCACACGATTTGCCTAGAATACTTTCAGGACGGTGTCCCCAAGACTTCATCTATGGCCGTAAAGTGGTCGAAAGATGGTGGCACGCAGACGAAGTTGGGGGCGGCTGACGTCACGCCCGCGGATGTTGGCTTCGTCCCCACCGTCAGTGACTCGATGGCGGGATTGAATGCCGACTACTTCAGCCACGAGGGCAGTCACGTCTTGGAGACGAATCGTAACGTCTACCTCGAGTCGGGACAGTGGGACGACGGGTCGAAGCCGTTCGGCCAGACGCAGTCAGGGTTACTGAACGACGGTGTCGTTTGGAGCGGCAAGCTACTCGCGCCGTTTTCGGGCACGTATGAATTCCAAGTCCGAGGGGTCGGAAAGGGGGTGCAGGCATGGGTCGATGGCGTTTTGGTTGGGAACGACTGGGACGGTTTCACCGGTCCGACCCCATCTAGGTCTATCTCTCTGGTAGGTGGGCAAACCTATGACATCACAGTCTACTATGCGGTCGGCGCTGACACATCGCACGAAACGGTGAACCTTCAGTGGCAGGTGGCGGATCACATTTGTGATTGGCTGACCATTCCGTCATTGTGGCTGCAGGCAGCGGCCGGCAGCGGGCCCGTGATTGGCACGGGCACGGGCTTGACCGGCGAGTACTACTCGGACTTGGCGCTAGACGTTCCGACGTTGAGGCACGGCGGACATGCGATGATCACACAGGGCGAGACGGCCAGTCATGCCGCCGGAGTCTCATGGGCTGTCTATGCGTGGACTGAAACAGACCCAACCCCTCCTTATGAGATTCATCTGCATAGTCAAATCTTGAGCCCCCTCCCCAATTCCAGCGCGACCTGGAAAGGTGAAATCGCGTCGATGTACGATGGGGATTACACCTTCTCGTTGGACATCAACGGCGGAGCGCGGATATACATCGATGGCAGTCTGATCCTCGACTCCTGGAACCAGCCGGGCACGGGAACGGATTTTGTTGGCAGTCGGACCGTGTCGGCAAGCACGCCCGTCTACCTGCGTGCCGGCGAGAAGCACGATATCGAAATCGATTACGACACCTCATCAGCATCGGCCGCGACCGTCGCCAAGGCGATATTGCGATGGAGCAGCACGTCCATGCCCGATCAAATCATTCCGACGACCCAACTATATGATGACGATGGTTGGGGGGGGGAGGGGCTTGTGGGAAGTTCCAGCACCCTTAAGTGGGTTGGTGGGGTTGACGTCGACTGGGGCCTGCTCGGTCCCTCTGGCGCCACCCAGGACAACTTTACGGTCGACTGGCGGGGATACGTGGTGCCGGCCGTTTCTGGGTACTACAAGTTTTCTTTCCTTACAGGCAAGAATGACCTCGGCGTCGCCACGGTGAATAGCGTGGCGGTCGTTGGCTCAGAGTACGTGCCCATCGGAACGGATGATCGGGAGTTCCAGCCGGCCGATGCAGCCGGCGTGTATCTCGTTGCTGGACAGGCGTATTCGATAAGCGCCACGTTTTATGACGGCACCGGTGACTCGAAGTCCGTCCTGGAGTGGGAAGGCCCAGGGATTCCCAAACAACCCGTGCCCAAGGACCGCCTGCGGCGCGAGATACTCGCCAACGACGGAACCGCGGTGGGCTCGGGCGGGAGTCAGACTGTCACGGGAAATCTATCGGAGTCCGAGACAGCAGGGCTTTCTCTTTATCCAATTCGGCCCAGCTACAGTGTTGTGAACGGCCCGCTGCATGGCCAGGTGGTGCTCAGTGGCGCCGGGCTCACGTACACTCCCGAATCTGGCTATCTCGGAAACGACGTGTTCACGTTCAGCGCTGGAGACGGCCTCAGCGACGGCGGGAGCACCGGGCTTGAGCGGATTGTAGTTCACCCGCTGGACACGTTCAGCGGTTCGGCGCTGGGTTCTTCCTGGCACGTGGCTTCTGGCAGCAGTCCGAGCATCGATACGGTCCATCAGCAACTGCTCTTCAGCAGCGACGGCCTCGTGAACTATACGGGCTACTCGGGAGCCGACTGCGATGTTAGCGCCACTATTGTCGCGGCTCAGCAACACGCATGGTCGGGCGTAGCGGCACGCTGGACCGGCAGCACAGGCTATCTGGGCTGGATCAGCGTGGGCACCGGCGGTCAATTGACCGCGGGGGTCGCCAAATGGGCTGCCGGCGGATGGCAACCTCTCGGCTCCTCTACCGTCGGCGAGACGGTGGACACATCCGGGAGCACGTGCCAACTTGGGAACCTAGTTCGGTTGCGGCTTGTCGGAGGCGACATCTTCCTATACGTGGATGAGAAGTTGGTGTGGTCGGGACATACGACGGATGCCGTTGTGCCCGGCAACGGCGGCATCTACGGCCAAGCTCTGACGAAGGTCGACAATTTCTGGGTGGCTAGCGCAAATGCTAGTGAATCGGTGGTTCCCGACGCCGATTTGGCATCGGCCGTACGGGCGGCGCTGAGTGTTCCTGCCAATCACGTTATCACTCGCGCCGACCTGGCCAATCTCAAGACCCTCACCGTTACCGGCAACGTTCAGACTCTTACCGGCTTGAGCTGCGCGTACAACCTTGTGAAGCTTTCCATCTCTCGATCAACCGACGCCGCCGGTGCTCAGATCGGCGATCTGACGCCGCTCCTCGGCCTTACCAGCCTGCAGGAGCTTTCCCTCAACGGCGTCCTGGCTGCGGGATGCGACGTGTCAGTTCTGGGAGAGTTGACTAGCCTGCACGTGCTGGATGTTCGGTATGACTCGCTCCGAGACGTAACGTTCATTTCCTCACTGCCGTCCTTAAACTCTATGCAGCTGTACGGGAATGTCGGCGTGGACGAGGCGGCGCTGGCGGGGCGGTACATTACGCTCGACTTGGCGTCCGGCGCGACGGACAAGGCGACCACGGCGGCGGAACTGGCCAGTGCCCTGCACCACCTTCCCGTCCGCGCCTACGAATGGGTGCTGAACAACATCCGCTATGAGCCGTATGCGGGCTCACGAAAGAGCCCGGAAGCGGTGCTGGGCACGCTGGCGGGCAATGACGTGGACACAAGCGCGTTCTTGAAGGAACTACTGGCGGCCTGTTTCCCGGCCAGCGCGCCGGCCACAATGCGGTATGGTCAGGGGCTTGTCCAATGCTCTCTATCAGAGTTGAAGGACTATTTTGGCGTCAAGTCTGCGCTTTCCGCGGGACAGCTTCTGGTTGAGAACGTCGATGCCGCTGCTCTACCGCTGACCGCGGCGGGCGCTCCCATTCTTGCCAGCGCCACCGGCTATTCGAACTGGGGTAGCGCCTCGGCGGTCAGCGCTTCGTTTCAGTACACGTGGTTGGAACTGCAGGATGCCGCCGGGGTATGGCATCGGCTGGCACCTGCATGGAAGTTCCGCGACTTCCAAGCTGGTATGGCGGATACTGTCAACTTCAGCACTGTTCCCTTCGAACAAGACCCGACGGACGGACGGGATTCGGATTCGTTCTTTAGCCAGACAAGCCAGACGCCCGTTGAGTTGCCGTCGGCATGGTATGCCCAGAAGGTTCGGGATTACATCGCCCTGTATAGTTCAAGCCGGACGATCGCCGACGTGTCGTACGACGGCCCAATTCATGCCCAGGTGATCAGCCAATTGCCAGTAGGCTTACCGTTCCAAAGCGTCGGCGCGGTCACGACCTTTGCGGAGGTCCCGACGTACATGACCCATCGCGAATGGATTGGGCTGTCAACCAAAGCGGACGCGGGCAGTCCGTCTCAGGATATCATTCCGCGATCGCTGCTGAGTTTGCCGAACTCGGGCAACGATCCCATCGATGTGGGCTACGCGCTGGACACGAGTGTCGGTGACTGGACTGCGGCCCTTCATTATGTTGACGCCCAAGGGCAACAGACCCACGCCGGCACGGTGCACGTGGGCTTTGGCGACGATGTGACGTTGAGTCTCCAGCACGTCCTGCCGTATACGCTGGCGAGCTGGACATTTGGATCGCAGAGTAACTCCGTCATTGCTACCGACATGTATGACACTACTGCGCTGGTCGCGACGGGTTGCACGATCGCTGCGGGCGAGACGGACGTCGCCTACCTCGGGACTTCAGCGTCCATGAGTGCAACGGCCTCAGTGTCGGACAGCATGGCCTTTAGCCTGAAGCTGAAGCCTGACGCCACGGCCGCCGACATGGTCATCGCGCTGGGATCGCTTCAGGTGCACGTAAACTCGGATGGCACCCTTGCCATTGCGGATGCCAGTGGGACACGCTTCACTACGTCCGCCATCGTAACTCTTGCCCAGTGGAGCGTGCTTACCATCTGCCTCCAAAAGGATCCGACGGCCGGGGCGGGGACGAACGCCTGGCTTCTGCAATTGTACGCGAACGGGCAGCTCGTTTCGGATGTGGGCCAGACCCATACGACATTCGCGATCACGGCGACGAACCTCGGGGCACTCTCCATCACTGGCACGCATGTGTCCATCAGGAACGCGAGCCTCTTTGCCCGCACCCTTACCGCGCAGCAGGTCAAGCAACTGAGCGAGGGAACGCTGGAGTCCACGTATACGCGCAAGGCAGGGCAGCGGCTGGCGATCGGGCTGGACGCTGGGCAGGTTTCGCAGCAGCAGGTGACAGAGGACACTGACGACCTCAACAAGGACATTGCGGACGCCATTGACTATCGAACGGGCACGCTGGACAAGAACGAGGGCATTCCAGCCGACGAGACTCGGGGCTTGGACTTCCTGTCCCTGATCGTTGACCGATACTTCCAGGAGGACGACCAGAACAGGGCGATGATCGATGCAATTGCCGGCGGAGTTGAAGGCAAGGGGGCTGTCCGCTCCGGCGTCGCGACGCAAGAGGAGTACCTGCTTGGCTCCTATTCCACCGCAAGCAGTTCATTGAAACTGTTGAGCGGGTTCGATCCGAAAGGCGTCGATCTGGCTAATGATTTCAGCATGTCCTTCTGGGTCTACACCGGAACGACCGGCTCGGTTCAGATTGGCGGCTCCAAGGGCGTGAAGTTTACGATCAGCGGGACCACGGCCACCCTCACGACCAACGGCAAGACCGATGGTACCCAGAAATACACCATCGGCGGATTGCCCTCATCCGCGTGGGTGCGTGTGGCGTTTACCTACAAGCATAAGACGAATTCTTCCGGCAAGGATGCTATCGAGAGTTACTTCAACGTGCTCGATCCGGGCCTCGGCACCGGACAGATGTACTCACCTGTAACGGGGCCGGAGCCGGATTCCTGCCCCCTGAAACCCCTCACAAGTTCCAGCCCCGGGGTGGAACTGCACAACACCAGCAGCGCGTTTCAAGATATACGTTTCTATCCGTATGCGTTACCCCAAGGAGAGGAAATTGGGGTGCTGTATCGGGAAGATGCCGGAACCTACCCCGGTACGGCGAATCGTGTGACTCTGGATGTTCCCGACGATCCTGCCAACTTCGTGTCGGTCAGCGACTCCTTGAGCGGTGATGCGAACAGCAAACGAGCGGCCTTGACGGCCTTCACGAGTTCAGCTTTGGAGGCGACCGTTCTGGAGGAGTTGACTGGGCGTTCTGCGATGTCGACCACAAAGGCGATGCAACAGGTGTGGCGCGCCATCTTTGCGGCAAACTCCCCAGCCTCGGGGGTGGTGGAAGTGCCCGCCTACTCGGCTACGGGATGGTCCGACGCCGGTAGCTATAGTTCGTATCCTCAGGTCATCGCCGATGCGATTGGGGGTCTTTCGGCCAGTGTGAAGGCCGACATTGATGCCAAGGCGGCGGCCGGGTACGCCGTTTACGCGGTCAATCAACTGTACGTGCCCGCCGGGTTCGGCGTGGACAGCCTGAATAACTGGGCGGGAGCCGGTTACTTCCTTATGAAGGACGGCCAGTTTACCGGTAGTGTCGTCTACGGCGGCACGTATCTGTCCCCTGAGCGGCTGGCGGGCGGCGTTGCGACCGACATGGGCCAGTCTCTGTCCGGCATCGAAGCGGCTTACGGGCAAACGCTCTTTAAGGATCCCATCAACGTCGCCACCGGGGGCGTAACCCATGACGAAACGGACCTTACGTTCCCAGAAATCGGCGTGTCGCTGAACTTTGCACGCCACTACGACTCGACCCAGGCGACCGGCACCGACACCGACCGGGGCATGGGAACCGGCTGGTCCTACACCTACAGCGACCGGATCGAGGAGGAGCATGACGCCCAAGACAACTTGATCGGTGTGATCTGGTTCACAGGCGATGGATCCCGGCTGGAGTTCGTCAAAGATACTACGGTGTCGGGCAGTGACGTGCGGTTCATCACCCCGGCAGGCCTGGTCGGCGACTTGACAGTGTCAACGGGCACCAACAAGCTCTACACCTGGACGCAGCAAGGCGGGATGGCCTATACGTTCAAGAAAGACACAAGTGACACGGATCACAAGTACTATTATCTGTCAGGCATCTCCGACCGCTTCGGGAACCGCGTGACCCTAAACTCGACCTGGGCGTCAGGGATCCACGAAGTGACCAGTGTTACCGCCTCTGACAAGGGCGACGTCGTCAAAGGCGTCATGAGCTTGCAGTGGACCAGCGGCCACCTCATGTCGGTAGCGGACCCGAGCCTGCGGACGTGGAAGTTTGCCTATACGGACACCAAGGCTAATGCCGGACAGCTGGCCTCGGTGGTGCCGCCCAACTCGAGTGGTCGGGGCTCAACCTATACCTACCTCACAGACGAGGCGGGCAAGTACTTGTTGAGTTGCGTGCAGGATGCCGATGGCTACGTCACGCAGTACTCATACTACGGAAACCGCAGCGGCTACAAGGTCGTCGACGCCGGTGGAAACGCGAGTCTGGCCTTCTATGACCTCAACCCTGGTCGTCGCGGAAGCCAGTTCGTTGACGCTCGCGGCGTCGGCGATACGTTCACCTATGACGCGAGCGGCTACGTTACGGAGACCGTGCATTCGGACTGGACGAATGAAAAGAAGGGCTGGACGAACCTTCTGGACCCTCGGATCGCAGGTCAGTTGCAAACGTCGACGGATGTCTTCGGTGTCACGGAGACCTTCACGTACGATGACCAGTACAGACTTACAAGCCACACCGACAAATCCGGTGTCACGACGTCCTACAGCTACGACGAGGACGCATTCGTGATCTCTGCCCCGGCTGGTTGTGAAAAGCTTGGGCTCGTGACGACAACCAAGGTGGGACAGCAGGAAACGCACAGCTATTACAGCTTCAATACGGACGGAGCAGAGGTTCTGGACCGAAGTGTAGACGCTGCCGGAAACGTCACCCATTACACGTATGATCTTCAGGGCCAGCTTCTTACCACTACCGATGCAGCATTGGCCGTGACTACGTATGCATACGACTCACATGGTCAGATCATCGCTCAGAG
Source organism: uncultured Planctomycetota bacterium (assembly GCA_903892515.1). Lineage (GTDB taxonomy): Bacteria > Planctomycetota > Phycisphaerae > SM23-33 > SM23-33 > CAITIS01. The sequence goes on from CAITIS010000068.1 coordinate 20,284, forward strand.
CGTCAGCCAGGCCAGCAGCAGCTTCGTGCCTGTGAGCCAGTCATTCCAGTATGATGAGCATGGCGATCTCCGGCAGCAGACGGATCCCAACGGCCACATCAGCCGGGCTGTCTACGATGCCCTTGGCCGAAAACTTGTTGACGTGAATGCGGCCGGAAAGTCCAGCTTCTATCGCTATGACGGACGCGGCAACATGATTAGTTCGACCGACCCGCTTGGGCGGGTGATGGAGTATCAGTACGACGGCTTGGGCAAGCTGGTTGGGACGGTCGCGCCGGACGGTGGACTGGTGACGAGCTACTATGACTCTCACGCGCGTCCGGCCGCTTCCACGGATGCGCTGGGGCATGTAACGGCTTTGGTCTATACGACCGATGGCCATGTCGCCGCGACAATCCATCCGGATGGGGCCATCAGCCGCTCATCGTACAGTGGAGGGCGGCTGATCAATTCGTGGGACGGTCGGGGCAACTGGACCGGCTACGAGTACGACAAAGCCGGCAATCTAGTTCGGCAGCGGACCGACATTGGCGAGACGACGACGGCTTACAACAAGCAGGGCCAGGTGAGTACCGTGACCGATGCGATGGGCCACACGACTCTGCATGAGTACGATCAACTTGGCCGCGAGATTGTCGTCACCGACGCCCAGGGCGTCAATCGCGGACTCATTGCGCATCTGCCGTTTGAGAATGTGGCCTTTGACGAGCAGACCGGCACGGCAATCGCTTATGACATCACGGGCAACCTGCACGACGCAGTCTTGGATGGCAGCGTCTGGGCGACAGCGTCCGGCGGAGGCCGCTTCGGCGGCGCGGTGAGTTCGAACAACCTCTTGCCTGCGACGCTGTTGGCCGTGCCCGGTGTCATTCCCAGCGGAGATTTCAGTTTCAGCCTTTGGGTTAACCTGACAGCTGGCGGCGGGGCTGTCGTGCGCGTGGGTGCTCACCTTACGTTGACGATGACTGCCGCCACCAATGGCGGCAGCGTCAGCCTGGCGACTGACGGTGGGACCATCAGCGGCAGCACAGGCACCTCGTGGCAGCTGGTGACCGTTACTTACAACAGCACGTCCGATACGGCCACGCTGTATAGCGGGGATGTGCGGATTGACAGTGTCCCGGCAGGCGATGTGGCCGGTTCGTCCCTCACCATCGCGGCGGTTGGCAAAATCGATGATCTGCGCGTATATGACGTCCCCCTGACCAGTTCCGACGTGGTCAAGTTGAAGGCGGGCGATAATCATTCCGTCGTCACGGCGTATGACGAAGTCGGTAACGTTCAGTCGACCACAGACGCTTTGGGACACACGACCGAATATGAATACGATGCCCTGAGGCATCAAACGGCCGTCGCGCCGCCGGAACTTCCTCGGAGCACGATGACGTACGATGGGGCGGGCAATGTCACGTCTGTGACGGATGCTCTGGGCAACCGGACGGTGTACACGTACGACGCCCTGAACCGCCGGGTCAGCGCGACTGACGCGTTGGATGCGCCTCAGGGGCTGGTGGCCAA
>CAITIS010000069.1 GCA_903892515.1 uncultured Planctomycetota bacterium
CGGGCTTTGCCACCGACCCGAGCAGCAACGTCCTCATCGTGGACGCCTCCACGATCGTGGGCCAGGCCATCAACGGCATCTTCACCAGCTTCCTGATGAGGGAATTCGGCGCCGATGCCTTTGAGGTAAAGCGGGTGGCCGCATCAACCTCGTCCACTACGCGGCATGGCTCAACAAGGACAGCGATGGCGATTGACACCCGACAACTGACCCCGACCGAACTGGTGCGAATGCTGAACTCCACGCCGCTGGGCATGGCCACCAGCATCCACAAGGTCAACCGGCAGATGAACGCGGCGGGCTTCCGCATCGGCGACGGCAAGCGAATCAACCTCCTGCGGTACGTGGCATGGCTGGCGCGGGAGCGTGACAAGCCCCGACAGCCCCGGCTCAGTGTGGAAGAGGCCCGGGCGCGCGAGCTGGCGGCCAAGAACGCCGCCCGGCGCGACGCGCAGGATATCGGTGAAATACCGGCCGTCGGGGACTCGGATCGCCGGGGCAAGGCGTGCGAGGACTTCCGGTTCTTCTGCGAGACCTACTTCCCGGACATCTTCTACCTGCCCTGGTCCAACGACCACCTGCGCGTCATCGAGAAGATCGAGACGGCTGTGGTGCATGGCGGCCTGTTCGCCTTCGCCATGCCGCGCGGCTCCGGCAAGTCGGTGCTCTCCCGCATGGCGGCGCTGTGGGCCGTCCTGACCGGACGGCGGAAGTACGTGTGTCTGATCGGTTCGGCCGCCGACCAGGCTCGCAACCTGCTCCAGGGCATCCAGGCGGTGCTTCTCCGCCCCCAGTCGCTCTTGTTGGCTGACTTTCCGGAGGTGATCTACCCAATCCAGGCCCTGGAGAACTCCGCCCACAAGCAGCGCGGCCAGCGATACCTTGGAGAGCTGACCTTCCCGACCTGGACGGCGGATAAGATCGTGGTGCCCACCATCCCCGGCTCTCCCGCCAGCGGTTCGGTCATCACCGTCGACGGCTTGGACAGCAACATCCGTGGCCAGCAGCATTCCACCATCGATGGCCGGGTGCTGCGCCCGGACCTGGTGCTGGTTGACGATCCGCAAACACGCGAATCCGCCCAGTCCCTACGCCAGACGACGAACCGGCTGGCGATCCTGAACGGCGACGTGCTGGGCCTGTCCGGGCCCGGGTGCAAGATCTCGGGGCTCTTGACCTGCACGAAGATCTACGCCGGCGACCTGGCCGACCAGCTCTTGGACCGCGAGACGACCCCCGAATGGCAGGGGGAGTGCACCAAGATGGTGTACAGCTTCCCGTCGAATGAAAAGCTCTGGGACCAATACGCTGCCATCCGTGCCGAAAGCATGCGAATCGGCAATGCCGGCAGGGAGGCCACCGAGTTCTACCAGCAGCACCAGGTGGAGATGGACGTCGGGACGTCAGTGGCCTGGCCGGCGCGATACAACGAGGATGAAATCTCCGCCCTCCAGCACGCCATGAACCTGCGGCTGCGCAACCGCGATGCGTTCTCGGCCGAATACCAGAACGAGCCGGTCAGTCAGCAGGTCGACGACACGGTGTTGACGCCCGAAAAGGTTGCCGAGCGGTTCAGCGGCCGGAAGCGCTGTGAGGTGCCGATCGCCGCCGGCACGCTGACCATGTTCGTCGACGTCCACGACGCCGTGCTCTTCTATTGCATCTGCGCCTGGGAAGATGGCTTCACGGGTCACGTCATCGACTATGGCACGTTCCCCGACCAGAAACGCTCGTTCTTCACGCTGGCTGATGCCAAACAGACGCTGGGGCGAACATTCCTCGGTGCCGGCGTGGAAGGCGCCATCCAGGCTGGGCTGGAATCGCTGGTAGGGGAGTACCTCCAGAAGTCCTGGCCCCGCGCCGGCGGTGGCGTCCTCCGGATTGAGAAGCTCCTGGTGGACATGGGCTACAAGGGCGGCATCGTTGCCAACGTCAAACACAAGGTCGGCGGGGCCTCGATGGTGCTGTCCAAGGGCATGGGCCTGAAAGCCGGCTCCAAACCCATGAGCACTTACCGCCGTCACCCCGGCGAGGTCCACGGCCACAACTGGTACTTCCCCAACGTCAACAAGAGTAGCGAATTCCAGCACGTGGCCTTCGACGCCAACTACTGGAAGAGCTTCGTGCACGCCCGGCTGGCCGTCGCCCCAGGCGACCCCGGCGCCCTGACGCTGTTCGGCAAGAGCGCCAACGAGCATGCCCTGTTCGCCGAGCACCTCGCCGGCTCGGAAACCTGGACGCTGACGCATGGGCAGGGGAGGGACGTGCAGGAATGGAAACCGCGCCCCACCCGGCCCGACAATCACTGGTTGGACTGCCTGGTCGGCTGCGCCGTGGCCGCGTCCATCTGCGGGGTGAAGCTCACCGGTATGGACGGCAAGTCCGGGCGGCAGCGGAAGAAGTACACACAGGCGGATTTCCAGAGGAGGTAGTCATGGTTGAGCAGGTCGAAAGGAAGAAGTGGGACCCGGCGGAAAATACTCGCGGGTTGGAATGCCGGAGTTGTGGCTGTAAGCATTTCCGCGTGATCTATACTCGGCCTGCCTGGGGCGGGCGGATTGTGCGACGACGTGAGTGCCGACACTGTGGAAAGAGGATGACGACCTGGGAAAGCGGACCGGCGGGTTGACCGACCGGGCGTCATCGGCCCAGTTTGGCACGAAGGTTTTCTCGTCGTTCAACGAACCATGCATGGTGTTGTGGGTTTGCCAGGGGGACATTCACGCAGGCGAGGTCCAGGGATCTCATCTCGCCATCGGTGTCCTTGCGTTTCCGATACAGGATGACGAGGCGGCGATAGGTGAAGGGCGTATCCACTCCCTCGGCCGCCAGTCTCTCGTAGACGGCGATGGCGTCGTCAATCCTGCCCTCCGCTTCGAGAGATCGCCCCTTCTCATTGCCATCGGCCATCGCCGCGTAGTCATGCAGGTCGGCCTGCAGTGTGAGCCGCTGGATATCCGCTTCCACCGCATCCATTTCCGTCAGCAAGAGAAATGGATACGCCTGGCGCATTATCTTTAGGCGTTCCAGCGTCTCAGCTGCAACCCTAACGCGCGAGGCCTTGGTCTGGGGGTTGCCCGTCGATGCGGCGATTTGCAGCGACTCGTTCACTACGCGCACCATGCCTCGAGCAGATTCCGCAATGGCGTCCATGTCTCGCGGGCTCCGGGATGCCCTGACAGATCTGCCATGACGACGGCGTTTGGCCAAGCCGCGCGCCGTCAGGGCGACGGCCGTAACGATGAGGATGATGATCAGCACGTCCATTACGCCGAATCTCCCTGTTCAAACCCGACAGGTTTATAGGTGTAACGATTTATGGTGACCGAAGGAATAGGTTTTGTGCCGAATCCCGGCAGTAGTAGAACGGGATTAGACAACCAGAACACGCGACGCACCGGCTGATCCCCGGAGCGCTGCGAAAAGATACAGACGGCCTCGTGGAGCCACGACTCTACGCGGCCGTCTTCTTTTTTGCTCGCGTGCGATGGTTGTCGAACAGCGGGATGGACTGGAGTGGCATCCAGCAACGGCTTCATACGCCGAGACAGGCCGGTTCGATTCCGGCTCCCGCGAGTATGGCAGAAGATATGGACAACATGGTCCGAGACGCGGCGGCCAGCCCGGCAAAGGCCATGGTTGACGGCACGAGCATCGAGCAGCAACCGCTGCACGACATCATCGAGGCCGACAAGCACGAAGGCGCCAAGGCAGCGGGCAAGAACCCGGCCAGGGCGCTGGTGCGGATGAAGATCGTTCCCTCAGGAGCCGTGTAAGACATGGGATTGTGGCCCTGGACAAAGCATGTGAAGGCGACGGTGCGGACAGCCGTGCGGGTCATCCGCGCCAAGTTCGACTCCGCCCAGACCACGCCCGACAACATGCGGCACTGGGCGAATGCCGATTACCTGTCGGCCAACGCCTCCGCCCGGCCGGAAATCCGTCGCACCCTCCGCAACCGCGCCCGCTACGAGGTGGCAAACAACAGCTACGCCAAGGGCATCGTCCTGACGCTGGCCAACGACGTCATCGGCACCGGCCCGCGGCTTCAGATGTTGCTGGGCGACGGCGAGGACGATGGGCTCAACGGAATCGTCGAGAAAGAGTTCTCCGCCTGGGCCAGGGCCGTGGATCTTTCCGGCAAACTCCGCACCATGCGGATGAGCCGGGCGCAGGACGGCGAGGCCTTCGGCCTGCTCTTCTCCAACGGCAGCCTTCAGCATCCTGTCAAACTTGACTGCAAGCTCATCGAGGCCGACCAGGTCACTACGCCGCTGTGCAAGCTGCCCACGCCCACCTTCGTCGACGGCATCGTCTTCGACGAGTTCGGCAATCCCAGCCAATACCACGTCCTGGACTACCATCCGGGCGATTTTCTCACGATGGCGCCGCTGGCGTACAAGACCATCCCGGCCGCTTCCATCATCCACTGGTTCCGCAAGGACCGGCCCGGCCAATCGCGCGGCCTGCCGGACATCCTGCCGGCGCTGCCACTCTTCGCGCAACTCCGGCGGTACACGCTGGCGGTGATCTCGGCGGCGGAATCGGCCGCCAACATCGCCATCTTCATGAAGACCAACACCCCGGCCGGTGGTGAAGCGGCCGAGGTCGAGCCCATGACCGAGATGGAGTTCTCGCCCAACATGGCCGTCTTCGGTCCCGAGGGCTGGGAACCGACGCAGATCCGGGCCGAGCAGCCGGCCACCACCTACGACATGTTCAAGCGGGAGATCCTCAACGAGATCGCCCGCTGCATTTCGATGCCATACA
>CAITIS010000070.1 GCA_903892515.1 uncultured Planctomycetota bacterium
CGTCCAGGTGAACGGCAACGGCTACGGCTACGGCTACGGCACCACCGGCAGCTACCAGATGCACGTCGAACTCGCCCGCGGCATCCAGCAGGAGAGCGACCGGGGCTATGCCAACGACAGCATCGGCGGAGCCAATGTCATCAGCCTGACAGCTACTGGAACCGGCCGGACGGGGACGATTGGAGGCACCTTGATGGTGGCCGGTGACAAAGACTACTTTAACCTAGGGACGGTGTTCGCCGGCGAGACCATGTTCCTGAGTGTCCGCCTGCCTGATAGTGGGCTTCTGAAACCTATTGTCGAAATTCGTGACGCCAACAACAACGTAGTATCCATCGCGCCGAATCCGTCAAGTAACGTAGCCCGGTATGATGTGACACAGACCGGCACATATTACGCCTTGGTGGTGTCAACATCTGGAGAAGGAGCCCAGGGGCAGTATCTCTTGGACGCCGCGATTTGGCCGACCGGGCAGATGACCTTCCCCGATCTCGCTATTAGCGGCATCACGGCTGCAACGTTTGCGTCAAGGGGAGCGACCACGCACTTGACATGGATGGTCGGCAACTACGGCACGGCTACCACGGGCCAGGCAACTTGGTACGACCAGGTCGTTCTGTCGAAAAACGATACCTTCGGCGACAGCGACGACACCTATCTTGCCTCCATACCGCATAGCGGTTCGTTGGACCCTGGTCAGCAATATTCTGCACAGGCAGACGTGGTCGTGCCTTGGGTTCCGCCAGGAAATTACTGGGTTTTCGTCAAGACCGACGTGACGAACATAGTTTCCGAATACTTGTTCGAGAACAACAACACACGACGAAGCGATGGTCAGCTAGATGTAAACGCTGAGCCAACAGCCGTTGCTGGCGGCCCGTACACGATCGGGCAATCTCAGCCGCTGGTTCTGGATGCTTCAGGGTCCTCCGACCCTGAGAACGACCCGCTCACTTACGCTTGGGACATCAACGGCGACGGCAACTACACGGATGCCACCGGCGTCAGCCCCACGCTCAGTTGGACACGGCTGCAGGCCCTGGGGCTTGCGACGCCCGGCGTCTACAGCAACCTGCGGGTGCGCGTGGATGATGGCCAAGGCGGCAGTACGATCTCGGCGGCCACATCGCTGACGGTGCTGCCCAACGACCCGCCGAATGCCTCAGCCGGTGGGCCGTACATCATCGGGCAGGGCTCGTCTTTGACCTTGAGCGCCTCGGAGTCATCCGACCCCGACGGAGACCCTCTGGCTTACGCTTGGGACGTCAATGGCGATGGCAACTATGCCGATGCTACCGGCGTGAACCCCACGCTCAGTTGGGTACAATTGCAGGCCTTGGGGCTGTCGGCGCCTGGCGCGTACAGCAACGTCCGGGTTCGGGTGGATGATGACCATAACAACAGCGCAGTGTCGGCCGCAACAAACTTGACGGTGTTGCCCAACCGACCACCGGACGCCTCAGCCGGCGGGCCGTATGTCATCCAGCAGGGCTTGCCCTTGACGTTGAGCGCCGCAGCGTCGTTCGATCCAGACAATGACCCTCTGACCTATGCCTGGGATCTAAACGGCGACGGCAACTACACCGACGCTACCGGCGTGAGCCCCGCAGTGAGTTGGCTACAGTTGCAGGTGCTGGGGATCGCCACCCCCGGTGTCTACAGCAACCTGCGAGTGCAGGCGGATGACGGCCATGGCTACAGCCCAGTGTCGGCCGCCACACAATTGACGATCCTGTGGGCCGGCGACGCCAACGGCGATGGCACGGTCAACTTCAAGGACTACATCGCCCTGGAGGCCAACTTCGGCAAGGCCAGCATGACATGGACCCAAGGCGACTTCGATGGCAACGGCACGGTTAACTTCAGGGACTACATCATCTTGGAAGCCAACTTTGGCAAGTCGATCAGCCTGCCTGCGCCGGCGCCTGTGCCGGCCCCGCTGTCAACGTCCCTCAGTGCCGCGCCGGCAAAGGCCATCTCGGCCAGCCAAAATGTTGTCGGCCCCATCGCCCCAGTTGCCCTGCAGCAGCGGTCGGGCGCGACGGCGAGCTGGAGCCTACTCAAGGATTTCAAGAAGGTCGATGCTTCGGTCATTAATGATCTGCTGGCGGCTGGCAGGTTAATTTAGCGAAGGGTCCATATAGTTTACGGGGAACGCCAGATACCGTTGTGCCAATCGGCCGGTGTCGAGATTTGTTGCCTGCTGGCAAGTTGGCGGCCGAAGCGGTGGATCTGCCGTGCTGACCGCAAGGGGGCAAGGCAAATCCGGATGACCGTGGGACGTCAGCCCGCAGCTACCCGACTATCCGGAAGGCGGCTGGGGTAGGTCTGAATTTCGCGCCGATCATCCCCCCGAGGCGGGCCCGTTTTGCTCGCCGATTACCATCTCGGCTTGGCCGGATCTGCCCGAACCCGTTAGGCCTGGGATCCTGGCGATAGTGAAAGCGGCGAAGCAAGCTTGATGCCCAGACTGGTAATCGGCGAGTAAAACGGGCCCACCTCGGCGTGCAATTCGGGCCCACCGGGGTCACAGTATAAGCCGCCTCCTCCGGCGGCGTAAAGGGTCACACGTTCTGCGTCGAGGCGGCCTTGACCTTCTTGCCGGCCTTGACGGATTCCCGGAAGCGGTAGCTCTCGCCGTTCATCTCGAAGATGTGGCAGCGGTGCGTCAGCCGGTCCAGCAGGGCCGCCGTCATGCGTTCGCCCTGGAAGACCTGCCCCCAGTCACCGAACGCCAGGTTGCTGGTGATCAGCAGGCTGGCCCGCTCGTAGCGGTCGGCGAAGACCTGGAAGAGCAGTTCTGCACCAGTCCGGCTGAAGGACAGGTATCCCACCAACCCTCGCGGGCAACACAGCCGAAGAACTCAAAGGCCATCACCATCCCGGCCAGGATCGCCTCGATCCGCTCGGTGGGCAGGCTGACGGCGAAGGCGAAGTTCGAGAAGCTCCAGGTCGGGATCAGCACCGGCACCTGGCGCCGGCCGTCGGGGAAATCGGCGTAGATGTGGCCAAAGTCCAGCTCCAGCCGCTGGCCCGGATCGTGAGACAAGGGAATGAACGTCACTTCGTGCCGCTGGCGATGGCCGGAGATGTACCGCCGGACCTGATCGTAACCGCCAGCGTAGCGCTGCTCGTCCCGCAGCCGCCGGAAGACCTGCATGGCCGTGTGCCGCTGCTTGGGCGGGGCCAGTTCGTCGGCGGCCAGGATCTGGTCGATCGTCGGCTTGAACGGGCCCAGCTTGGGGGCGTCGGCTTGCTGGGTCCGCGTGTACGGCTGCGGCTCGGGACTGGCCAAGGCCTCTCGGACATTCCGCCGGGAATGGTGGAATTGCCGGGCGATGGCCCGGATGCCCATGCCGTCGCGAGCGGCCCGCCGAATCACTCCGTAATCTTCCACGCTCAGCATCCTTGCCTCCTGGCCGTCGGGGCCGCCCTGGGCTTTGAGCCCATGACAGTACCCGACCAGCCACGAGGCGGCTGGGGTGGGTCCGAATTACGCGCCGATCATCCCCCCGAGGTGGGCCCGTTTTGCTCGCCGATTACCACCCAGACCGTGGAACCGGTGACTCTAAGCTTCCCCATCATCACTTTGGGAGTCTTTGCTTCCGCCCCCAATTTGTGGCGGCTTCAAGCCCTCGCGACGCCAAACCGTGGTCTGTTCCCGAACCTGCTGCACCAGCGTAGCCGTTTCGGCCGACCATTGTTCCTCGAACGGTCCGCCCGCCAAGATCAGGTCAATGAACTTACCGCAGTTGATCGCATCGCCAAAGAACTGCCACATCCAGTCCCTCTTGATCGTATAGACCGTCTCGGTTCGTGATTCATGCACCCCGTCCTCTTCCATGTGATCTCTGAACCGCTGCCCGGCGTCCAAGAAGATGCAACACGCCTGAGGGATCATGACAACTGGGCGAACCTCGATGCACATCAGCAGCGGCTGGCTAAGCCACCGCCATTCATCCCAGACCGGCTCAGCGTTCTTCGCATCGTGTGGCGCTCCGGCTACGAAATGGAGAAGTGCCCAATTGGGTGCGCCCTCAAGAACAGCGCACAATCCGGTCGAATCCAGATGCTCTTGCGCCCACTCGGCTGTCTGCTGCCTCAGCTTCCTCCTTGCATCTTCCTCCAGCGGCGAATACTTACGACTGCCCCAGTAGTACTCCAAGTCGTTCCTAAGGTTAATGCTCACCTGCATGGTTTTCTCCATCTCAGCCCAAAGCCATGCCGCGTAGTCCTTGAATCGCCTTCCTCGGCTCTGCAATCGCCACAATGGTATGAAACCTGGGCAACTGTCCGAGTCGGCCTTGGCGCCGAATTTCACTCGCATCTGCTCGAACAGAAGGGATGCAAGTCGCAAAACATCATCGCCCGTAACTGAAAGCCTTGCCGGTCGCCCATACTCGAATAACTGCTCGAAGACGCCGGTGTACCCGACATCGGTCGTCAGTCGCTCAACGATCGCAGACGCATCCCCAGAGTCCTTCCAAGCCTTGACATCCTTGAGGATCTTCTGGTCCAAAACGCCGCCTGGTTCAATCCATCCGTTGGCGATGCGACTCCAGTATCGTTCTTTGGTGATGCCTTGCGCGCGAGGCATGCCGGAGGGAAAATCCCGGAGCAAGGGGAACATGTATCCCAGCAGGGTCGTCAGCCACTGCTGCTCGTCGGCATTCATGCGTGCTACCTGGTTCTCCCATGCCTGCTCCACCTTCTTGCGTCGTTCGTTCCGGTCGCTTTGTGCCTCCGAGGTGAGGATGCCCCAGTTGTCCCTGATGAAGGCTATTGCGGTTGAGCTCACGGTATGAACGGTATCGTAGACCATCATGTCGTCCAGATTGACCTCGCCATGTAGCTCCTGCCAGGCAAGCCACGTTCGTCGCAGAGCATGCTTCAGAATTCGCGGCCTGCGGAGTAGGCTGGTCAGCGCCAACTCCACCGAATGCTCGGGATGTTCTCGTGCCATCGGGAAGACATAAGGACTGCTAATTCGGAACTTCTGACGCTCTTCGTCCGATTCCACCTGAAGGTCACCCCGATCCGATGAGAATGCATCACAATGCCGTATGAACGCCTGGATGACCTTCCAGACGGCCTCCAGGTCGAGACCAAACAACTCGACCTCGTGATCTACCAGACGCTTCAGATCGAGGGGGATCATGTCGACCTCCTGCTGATGGCCAAGACGAACGAAACGCGAGTCTCGTCTTTCATAACATCAAGGAGGGACGCGATCTCCAGGAATAGCCTGCCGTCAGGCCGGACGGACAAGTCGTTGCGTATCTCGGTGAGCACATTCTGCCCGCTGTTTCTCACATTCTGGTTGTAAACTACATCCGGGTTTTCGAGGTTACGATCGAGATCCTCAATATAGATGATCAATCGTGCGTTGATAGCTTCAAGCAGAGGGTGTAGACGTTGGAGTTGTTGAGACGGTGTGGCGCCAGAGGTCAAAACCAGCGTACCCTGAAGCCAACTTGGCGCTACCCCTTTGAGGGCGGAAAGATACTCTTGTGGAAGGCACCGGACACATAGGCAGTCAATATGCCGCGAAAGCTCCGCCACGGCTTGCCGCAGTACTACTGCCGCTGCCGATTCCTTAGTGAACCCCCAGGCATTAACCCAACAAGTGAGTACTCTCGGTGGCTGCAATCGGGACACGCAAGACTGAATGCCGGAGTCGCCTCTCCACCGTTCTCGGTAGTGTTTGGCGAATGATGAGTCATCATGCAGGAAGTAGTCTACAAGATGAAGCACGGTGGTCTTCCCCGAACCCCAAGGTCCAATGAGGCCAATACGACCCAGCTGATGCTGCGTGATAAGCTCGGCCATGCGTGTCGCGAACGTATGGGCTTCAAACAAGTCCCTGCTCGGATACTTGATCGGCCTATCGTCCATTATCCAGGGGATCATCCGGCCAGCGGGGTCGTTGACGAAGGCAGCGAGCGTCTCACTTGCGGACGGCAGCCTATCCATTTGCTGGCGGCGGCCGGACATTCTGCGCGAGGTTGACCGCACCAGTTTCCAGATAAAGAAAAATGCCAGTGCGATCGCGGCAGACGCTACAAGCAGAACAATCCCGAGCACCAGAACCTCGCCCGATGCAAGTATGTTGCCAGGGAGTAGGGCAATAAGTACCACTGGCCAGAGTGCGCCAAACCAAGTGGGGGGCCAGAGCAAGAGCGATCTTCGGTGGCTCCAGCGAAGTGAGCCAAGTCGCACGAGGACCGCGGCACCAAGAGAGAAAAGAACCAGAAGAACCCCATCGAGAATCAGCTCGCGGAATGGATACCAGTTGAACAATATCAACTGGCGTCCGGGAAGGCTGCCTGTCCGGTCCCACAACGCCTGGACCAACCAGCAGCAGCCTTCACTAACCTTCTGGAGCAAAGGGCAAAGTACGAGGCAAAGGGTAGACCCAGTGACCCCGAGGAGCAAAATATCCAACCATCGGCGCCACGTGGCGCGATTGATTGGTTGCAGAAACCATGCGAGGATTCGTCTCATGCTCAGCCGCCGCGTCGGGCTCGTCCGAGGTGGACGTGAACGCCGACAGATCCACGCCGGTCGCATCCGGCGTCTGGCCGAAGCCCTTGGCGCGAAGCATAGCGGCGGCCACTGCGTAATCGCCGCCGTGCTCCAGCAGTGCGTACAGCGTGAACGGCGCGTAGGCCCGCTGCGGCTCGAAGGGCGCGGCGTTACTTGAGAAGACGTAGAAGACCCGATCCTTGAGCGTCGCGCTGGAGCCGGCCGACTTGCCCGGGCGCCGCCAGTATTCGTTGTCGCCGGAACGGGCCAGCGTCCAGCCGTGTTTGGCCAACAACTCCCGCACGTCGCCGCGGTCATTGAAGTCATCGCCCGGCCGCCCGGCGACAGCGGTGACCATGGGCGATGCGTCCTGAACCTTCCAGCACTCATTCAGCGACCATGCGGCCGACAGCAGAATGTCCCGCTCCGATTCATCAATCACCGGCGGCGCCGCTAAGTCGCCTTGAAGAATTTCATACCCCGGCGAGGGTGCACATAGGAACAGCCCGCCTTCGCCGCGGGTCTCGATGAGAGTCTCCGGGCGATTGTCGGCGCCCTGACGCTGCGCCAGCTTCAGGTTGCCGCAGATGGCTGAGACACAGCGGTAGACGACGTGCCGCCCGCCGCGACGGCTGCGTTCAATCACCAGGCGCGACAGCAGGCCCGGTGCCTGCGACTCCACCAGGGCAGCCCACTGGTCGAAGAGCGCGCCGCCGGCGTCGAAGTCGATCAACTCCAGATTGCCCGAGACGCTACCGGTCAACAGACAGCAAGCCGTCGCCGCCGCGAACCACTGGACGACCTGCGCCTCCGAGGGCAGACACCGCTGATACGCCTTCCAACTGCCGACGGCGGGACGCTTTTCGTCCAGGATGGCCGGCAGTACGCACAGGCCGGCGCGGAGATAGGATGTTGACGCATGTTGGATCACCTGCGTACCTCTGGCGGCATGACGGGTTCAAGATTGCAGCGGAAGTGCCACAGCATCCGCAGCGTCTGGGCCGTGAGGCCCTGCTCGGCGAAGATTTCGGGCGGGTCTTGCCTTTGCCAGCCGTTGGTTTCATGCGCCAGTTGGACCAGGTGCTCCAGCGGTCCGGCTGGCACCGCCAGCACGGATAGCAGCAGCCGCCGGACCTGGTTGGCCATGGCGATGTCGGCGTCGGTCACGTTGATATTGCGCTGAGCCAAGGAATTCCTCCGTTAGAACGGGATTTCGTCATCCGGCGCGGCCGGCACATATTCGGGCTCAGGTCCAGCCAGGTCGCCCGCAGCCATAGCAGCGGGCCGTTCGCCCAGCGTGTGGCCGATGATTCGGTCGTAGGGTTCGCCCGCGACACGTCGCACCTGAATTGCCTGCGTCATCGCCAAGCTGCCGGCTGCAGCCAGATCGACGGCCTCATCAGATGAATTGGGCACTGGGTCGTTCGACCGCTGCCGCCACCAGGCCTCGGCCTTGGCCCGGGCGTAGCCGGTGTGCTCGAAGCAGACCCACTCGCTGATGTACTTGTTCCAACCGATGCAGTACTCGACCCGCATGGTCCTTGGAGCGTCCTCGGCCGCGTCGCGCTTGACGTGGACGGCGTAGCGCTCTTCCTGCACGGGATACTCGGTGATGGTCTCCTGGCCGGAAAGCACGCCTTCCGTGGACGCCTCGGCGTCATGTTGCTGGCGCTCCGGCGGTGGGAAGACATGGCCGCACTGC
>CAITIS010000071.1 GCA_903892515.1 uncultured Planctomycetota bacterium
GACACGCACGGCCGAGACGGCCGTGACACGCACGGGCGAGACGCCCGTGTCACGCACGGGCGAGACGCCCGTGTCACGCACGGGCGAGACGGCCGTGACACGCACGGGCGAGACGCCCGTGTCACGCACGGGCGAGACGCCCGTGTCACGCACGACAGTCACGCACTCATGTCACTTGCACAGCCCGTCCTTGCCGGCGTACACTGCCCGACATCGCAGCATTGACCATTCTGGAGATTGCCATGCAGGAAATGACGTCGCGTGAACGTTTCTTGATCGCCATGACCGGTGGCCAGCCGGATCGCGTGCCGTGCTCGCCGGATTTCTCCAACATGATTCCCTGCCGGCTGACGGGCAAGCCTTTCTGGGACATCTACCTCAATAGCGATCCGCCGCTGTGGCGGGCGTACATCGATGCGGCCCGTCACTTCGGCATCGATCCGTGGTTTCCGTACGCTTCGCCGCGGTACACGCTCGAGGACGAAGGCTGCGTGCAGCAGGAGCGGAGCATCATCAGCCGAGCGGACGACCGCATCGTCGAGCAGACGCGGACCGTCACGCCCGAGGGCGAAATGACCAGCCGGGTGACGTACTATCGCGACAATCCGCCCACCGAGTCGGAGCGGCCGCTGAAGGATTTGCAGGCCCAGCGCAGGCAGATCAAGCATCTCTATCGCATGCCGACCGGCGCGGACTTCTCGGCCGTGCGCGAGATGAAGAAGTACGTCGGTCCCGACGTGGCCTTTGGCGGTTCGGTCGGGTATCCGGGCTTTCAGTCCTGGGTATGGTTCACGCAAGGCCAGATCGAGACGCTGTCGTACGCGATGATGGATTGCCCCGACGTGCTGGAGGAACTGTACCAGCGCGATGAGGCTGTGAATGTGAAGCGGACCGAGATCATGCTCGATTCGGGCCTGTACGATTACCTGCTGCTGGGCGGCTCGGGCACGATCACGCTGAGCAGCCCGGAGATCTTCGACCGCTACGCGCTGCCGACGATCAAGAAGATCACGAAGATGTGCCGCCAGGCCGGCGTGGCCACCATGCTGCACAGTTGCGGCAAGGAGATGCACCTGATTCAGCGCTGCGCCGAAGAGACCGACCTGAGCTGCGTCAACCCGCTTGAAATTCCCCCCATGGGCGACAGCACGCTCTCTGAGGCCAAGCGTTTGTACGGCGACAAGATCGCGCTGATGGGCAACCTGCACACCACCGAGGTGATGCTGCGCGGCAGCGTGGAAGATGTGAAAAAGGCCGCCCGTCAAGCCATCGACGATGCGGCCAAGGGCGGCGGATTCATCCTCTCCACCGGCGACCAATGTGGCCGGGACACGCCCGATGAAAACCTCCGCGCCATGGTCGAAGTGTGCAAGACGTATGGGCGGTACCAGTGAGTTTTTAGTTGAGAGTTCTTAGTTCTGGTAGGGTGGGCCGAGGAGCGAAGCGACGAGTCCCACCGGGCGGGGCTGAGCGTGGCCGCTGGACGCCGCGGCCACGGCACCCAACGATTGTCGTCTTAACATGGTCACGCCAGCGAAAGCGTGACCATGCCACCCGACCGAGCGCTAGGTGCCGTGGTTTGCGCAGCGAAGCGCAGCAACCACGTTAATCCCTGCTCCACCCGCCCGCAGAATCTTCGCCTGCGTCGTCGCGGCGGCGAAGAACCCGCGGAACCTACCGTCCCGACGTGGTTGCCTCGCTTCGCTCGGCAGCCCACGGCACCCTACATTTTCGTCAATTCCGCCTTGCGGGCCTCGACCAGGGCGCGCTTGTCGGCGGGCATGTCTTTTTCGCCCAGCAGCGCGTTGCAGCCATCGATGAAGAAGTCGCGGGCAAATTCGCTGGTGTACACGCGCTGCTCGGGCGGGCGGGTCTTGACCGTGTCCACGAAGCCGGCGAAGTCGGCGAAGTAGCTGCCGTAAATGTGGAACGAGTCGGCGATGTGAATGTACTCGCCCACGCCCACGCCCAGTTGCCGCGCCACCATCGCCTGCATTTCCGTGAAGGCGAACATGTTCATGAACGCGGCCTTGAAGGCGTCGTTGGAGCGAATGTGAATGTTCATGTGCAGCTTGCCGGAGTGGATGCGGAACCAGATCCGCTGCAGGCACGGCGGGTCGCTGACGGTCTGGTCTTCCCACACCTGCCAGGTGATGGCCTGGGCCCGCCGCGTGTGCGGGGTCTGGCGGAGTTTTTCCACGGCCAGTGCCACCTGGTCGATGACGCCCTTGCCCGGCACGTCGTAGGCGAACAGCCGCTGATGGTACGTGTACTCCCACTTGCCCGCGGCCGGATCGACCCAGTGATTGTGCACGCCGTAGAGCACCTCGGCCCGATACTTCTCCAGGTCGTCCAGGCCGCCGGGGAAGGCGCGGTGGATGCGCGGTTCGGCCATGGGATCGGTGACGTGGATCATGGCCACGACGTCGCGGCTGTGCGGGTCGCCGGCCTTGTCGTACTCGGTGGCAAAGCTCTCGCCCAGTTCCCAGCAGGCCAGCACGGCCTTTTCCCAGGCGAAGGGCAGCGACTTCTCAACAATGTGTATCGATTTCATATTGGCCTCCGTGCAGGTATCTTCCTCAGCCCGTCCGCAGAACCGTTCGCAAACAACGCGAACGAACCTGCGGACCCTACGCTCTCAGGTCTCAACATGGTCACGCCAACGACAGCGTGACCATGCCACCCAATCCTAATCGCTCTCAAACGTGGCGATGTTACGGGCGCCACAGGTTCAGGGGTGCCATAGGTTGAGCCGCGTCTTCTGGCGGCTCTACCTATGTGGGCGTCGGCATAGGCAGCCCCGCCTTCGCGAAAACGACGCGAAGACGGGTCAGCCTATGGCACCCATTCTCAGCCTATGGCAGACATTCTCAGTCTTGTAGGGTGGGCCGAGCGCATTCGCGAGTCCCACCACCATCCGCGTGCAACCAGTTGCACGCCCTGCGAACTTCACGCGCCTTACGTTCTACTCGCGTGCAACGTGAAAGATGTCCAGGCACTTCTTCAGCAGCTCTTCGGCCTGGTGCAGCGGCCACTGGGTGGCGGCGTCGGACTGCGCCCGGTCCGGGTTTGGGTGCAGTTCCAGGAACAGCGCGTCAGCGCCGGCCGCCATGGCGGACTTGGCCAGCAGGGGCACGAACTGCCGCTGCCCGCCGGTGGACTTTCCGCTGCCGGGCTGCTGCACGGAATGCGTCGCGTCGAAGACCACCGGGCAGAATTGCCGCATGAGCGGCAGGCCACGGAAGTCCGTCACCAGGTTGTCATAGCCAAAGCACGTGCCGCGCTCGCACAGCAGCACCCGCGTATTGCCCGTCGAGAGAACTTTTTCGACCGCAAAGCTCATCCGCTCTGGCGCGACGAACTGGCCCTTCTTGATATTGACGGCCTTGCCGGTTTGCCCCGCCGCCAGCAGCAGATCGGTCTGCCGACAGAGAAAGGCCGGGATCTGCAGGCAGTCCAGCACGGCCCCAGCTTGCCGAGTCTGCTCGACGTCGTGCACGTCCGACAGCACCGGCATGCCCAGCGTCTCGCGCACCTTGGCCAGCCATTCCAGCCCGCTGCCCAGCCCCGGGCCGCGCGGGTTATCCACGGCGGTGCGGTTGGCCTTATCGTAGCTGGCCTTGAAGATGTAGCCGATGTCGAGCTTGCGGCAGACGCCGGCCATGTGCTCAGCCACGCGCAGGCACAGGTCGAGGCTCTCGGCCACGCACGGCCCGCCGATCAGCGCCAGGCGCCCCTGGCCAATCGTCACCGGCCCGATGTTCACAGAATCGATGCGTTGCATTACTCGCTGTCTCCTCGCCAAGGCCAGATGGACGCTTCACGCCGATGCCGCGGCACGATCAGCTTCAGCCGGCCTGGCTGGACGGCGATGTCCAGCGGGGCGTTGGGCCCCACGTCGCCGTCGATCTGGCTGGGCACGGGCCGGTCGCACTCGATCCGCAAGCGGGGCAACTGGCGATACAGCACGTTGCCCTTGAGCGGATGGCTGCGCAGCAGCGTCCAGGCCGCGTGCAGCACCAGGCGGGTCTGCTCCTGGCAGGTAAAGACCACCACGTCCAGCAGCCCGTCGTCGAACTGGGCGTCGCGGCAGATGCGCAGGCCCACCGCGTAGCGCGAGATATTGCCAATGAAAGCCATGCCGTAATCGTTATAAATTTCCTGGCCATCGCTGATTACGCGGATGCGCGGGAAGTCGTGCTCCCAGAAGGTCCGCCAGATGGGCCAGAAGTAGCTCAGGTGGGTGATGTGCCCGCGGCGGACGGAGGCCAGGCGGCGGACGACTTCGCCGTCGAAACCCACGCCCATGATGAGCATGAAGCTCTGGCCATTGGCGGTGGCCAGGTCGCAGTCCTTGGTGTGCCCGCCCAGCACGATCTGGGCCATGCGTTCCGGGTCGCCGGGGATCTGCAGCTCGCGGGCCAGCAGATTTTCGGTTCCCAACGGGCAGGCCAGCACCGGCACGGGCGAGCCGGCCAGGGCGGCGGCGATCTCGCGCACCGTGCCATCGCCGCCCCAGGCCACTACGGCCTCGGCTTGGTCGAGAATGGAGGCGGCGTAGCGCGTGCCATCGCCGGCGCAGCGCGTGATGTACTCGACTGTTTCCTTGCCGCCGGCCCGCAGCGCCTGGCGGAATTCCGACAGCGTGTCGCGACGAAATCCGCTGCCGCTCTTAGGATTGATGATAATATGAATAGCCAAGCGATTGCCTTTTTGTGTGCGTTCCGTCGCAGCGCAGGTGCCTGGCCGCCGAATCGGCCGTTTCGAACCGTGGCCGCACACCGGCAAAGTCCGCCGGTATGGCACCCCATAGTGCCTCTTGCATGCGCCGCTTGGGTGGCTATAATACCAACTTTCGTGCCTGGGGCAAGTTCAGCCCAGACCTAGACCCGCAAACATCGGGAGAACGCAAGAATGGATGCCGTTGCCGAATTGGATCAGCTTTTCGCCAAGGATTCTTGGCAGGCCGAAGACGTCCGCCAGTTAAAGCAAGTGCTCGCCAGCATGAAAGAGCCGAACCGTCGGTTCCGCGAGGCGGTGTACCGCATTGCATCGGCCCAGGCCGAGCCGACCGGCGCCGCCGCCGTCAAGTTGGGCGTGGCCCGGTACATGCTTTGCCAGTTCAATGAGGCCGTCAGCCTGTTTTCCGCGGGCACCGACAACAAAGAACGCCGTTTCTTCCAGGGACGCTGCCACAAGTACTTGCGGCAGTATCAGGCGGCCTTGGACAATCTCGAACGCGCCAAGGATAAGGGCTGGGACGAGCGCGAGGTCCAGTTGGAACTGGCCGAAGTGCATTGCCTGGCCGGCCAACTCGACGCCGCCGGCAAGATCGTCGATCGTCTGGCCAAGACCGACGACGCCAGCTATCGCTACGTGGCCGGTCTGCTGGCCGAGATGCGTGGCGACTACACCGCGGCCGTGGAGCATTACGAGACCGCCCGGCGGCAGGTGCCGCGCCATCCCGCCGCCACGTTCCGCCTGGCCTACTTCTATGACCTTCACGGCGACGAGACCTTGGCGATGGACCTGTACCGCGAATGTCTCAGCCGGCCCGAGCAGGGCAGTTCGCCCGAGTCTTCGGCCGTGTATGCCAACGCGCTATTGAACATGTCGGTGCTGTTCGAAGACGCCGGCCAGTACGGCGAGGCCACGCGCTGCCTGCGGCGGTTGCTGGCGGCCAATCCCAACCACGCCCGCGCCCGGCTGTTCCTCAAGGACGTGCAGTCCTCCAAGACCATGCGGTTCGACGAGGACGAGGCCAAGCGCATCGCCCGCCGCAACGACCTGCTGTCGATTCCGATTACTGACTTTGAGCTTTCCGTCCGCGCCCGCAACTGCCTCAAGAAGATGAACATCCGCACGCTGGGCGACCTGCTGCACGTGACGGAACTGGACCTGCTGAGCTACAAGAATTTCGGCGAGACCAGCCTGTCGGAGATCAAGACCGTGTTGGCGTCGAAGAACCTCCGCCTGGGCCAACTTCGCGAAGAAGGCGAGGCCGTGCTGGCCGAACCCACGGAGCAGCCGGCCCCGGCCACGGTGGGCAACGAAGGCGTGCTGGCTACGCCGCTCTCGCAGATCGAGTTCTCCGTCCGCGCCCGCAAGGCCCTCGAACGCCTGGGCGTCAAGACGCTGGGCGAATTGGCCACCAAGACCGAACCTGAATTGCTGGCCTGCCGCAATTTCGGCCAGACTTCGCTGAATGAAGTGCAGCAGCGCCTGGCCGAGTACGGCATGCGTCTGCGGGAAGCGTGAGTATTTAAGGTAGCATGAGTGGCATTGGGTGCCACGCTTCCGCTGGCATTGGGTGCCATGCTTCCGCGCTGTTGCGGAAGTATGTCGGGCATGCTTCTGCACAAGACGCAGAAGCATGGCACCATCCCGAGTGGCATTGTTCCCGGTGGCATGGCCGTCTCGGCCATGTGTGCCATGGGCGTCTCGCCCATGAGCGAAGGGATCCACGGCGGGGACGGCCGTGACCGCACGGGCGAGACGCCCGTGTCACACGCGGGCAGGACGCCCGTGTCACGCTGCACAGTCGAGGACGGCTGTGCCATGGATGCAGCCTGCAGGCGACTTTGGCTAGAGCGAATAATGATGTCCAGACACGCCCCGATGTATAAATGGCTGTCGGCCGGCCTGCAAGGGGCGGCGCTGCTGGCGCTGCTGTGCCTTACCGGCTGCCCGCGCACCGAGCCGGAAACTCCCACCACGGGCATGCCCCTGCAAGTCAACGGCGTGCCGGTCGTGCGCGTGCTGGTCGAATCCGGCCCGAGCATCCGCGTTGGCACGTCGGGCTCATACCGCATCTTCCTCGATGGCCGGCAGGTCGCCGCCTCGGGCAGTTTCCTGCGTGAATGCGAACTCTCCCGCCAAGGGGCCCAGTGGATCCTGGGCTCTGCCCGCTACGCCGGCACGATGCTGAAGATCGAGGCCCGCGTCGAGCCCTGGGACCTGTTGCGACAAGGCTTCCACGTTTCGCGTTCCTGCGTGCGCATCGGCAATTGTTACTACCGCGGCGCCGGCGTCTTCCTGCCCGATTCAGCCCGCGGCATCATGGCCGTCAACTACGTGGACATCGAGAGCTACCTGGCCGCGGTGCTGCCCAAGGAACTGTACGCGAGCTGGCACCCCACCACGTACCAAGCGCTGGCCATCATCGCCCGGACGTACGCGATGTACGAAATCGCCACCACTGGCCGGGGCAAACTGTTCGACGTGAACGACGACCAGTCCTCGCAGTGCTACGGCGGCTTCTCGGCCGAGACGGACAAGAGCTGGCGCGCGGTCCGCAGCACCCATGCGATGGTGCTGGCGTGGGGCCCGCCGGGCAAGGAAAAGATTTTCAGCACCAAGTATTCCTCCTGTTGCGGCGGCATTACCAACAACATCTACGTGATGAACGGCCAGTTCAGCAGCCAGGGCCCGATGTGTGGCGGCGTGGTGTGCAACGACTGCCAGAACTCCACCAAGTTCCGCTGGCCGGCCGTGGCCATCCCCAAGGACGTCGTCTGCCGGGCGGCCGTGAAGTGCTATCCGAACATGACCGGCCTGACGGCGCTGCAGACAATCGTCGTGGAAGAGGTGCTGGGCGAGCGGCCGGTGTGGATCTCGCTGGTAAGTGTCAACGGCCAGAAGTACCGCATCCGGGCTGAGGATCTCCGCCTGGCGTTGCTGCGCGACGGCGACGCCCGGGCCAAGAACCTTTTCAGCATGAACTGCACGATTCGCGATCAGGGCAACATGATCGTGTTCGACAATGGCCACGGCTTTGGCCATGGCGTCGGGCTGTGCCAGTGGGGTGCCGAAGGCAAGGCCCAGCGCGGCGTGTCCGCGACGCAGATCCTGGCCGACTACTACCCCGGCGCCAAGCTGTACAAGTCGGCATATTAGAGGCACGGCAGCGGGCGCAGGCCGGCACTGCCAATGTGGGGCCGTGGCACGCATGGCGAAGCGAAAGTCAAACATGACGCAAGCTCAGCCCGTGAGCGGCAAGTCTGCTGGCGGGGAAACCACCTCTGGCGACGCCGCGGCGGCCGGATGGTTCCGCCGGAGATTCGGCATGATCGCCTGCGGTGCGATTGTCCTGGCATGCCTGATCGCCTACTCCAACAGCTTCGCCGGGGCGTTCGTTTACGATGACCGCTCGGCCATTCTCGAAAACCCCAGCCTGCGCCACGCCCGCACCTGGCTGTCGCCGCCTTCCGCGGCCACGGTGGAAGGCCGCCCGCTGCTCAACGCCAGCCTGGCCCTGAACTACGCCATCGATGGACTGAATATCTGGTCCTACCATCTCGCGAACCTGCTGATTCACATGGTGGCCGCGGTGGCGCTCTTTGGCATCATCCGGCAAACGCTGCTGCGCCTGGAACGCCGCGACGACACTCTGGCGGGGGACTCGACCGCAGCGTTTCGCGCCTCGGCGCTGGCGTTGGTCATGGCCCTGTTCTGGGCGGTGCATCCGCTTCAAACCGAATCCGTCACGTACATTGTCCAGCGGGCCGAGTCCTTGATGGGCATGTTCTATCTGCTCACGCTGTACTGCGCCATCCGTGCGTGGGACGCCGCCAAGCCGCTGCGTTGGAGCGTCGCGGCCGTGCTATGCTGCGCCCTGGGCATGGGCGTCAAGGAAGTCATGGCCACGGCGCCGCTGCTGGTCGTGCTGTACGACCGTTGCTTCCTGGCCGAAAGTTTCCGCCAGGCCATAAAGCGGCGCTGGAAGCTCTACCTCGGCCTGTTTGCCACGTGGGCTGTGCTGGCGGGGCTGCTGAGCAGCTCGGCTGCAAGGGCCGGCACGGCCGGATTCAGCCAACCCGTGACATGGTGGCAATACGCCCTGACGCAGTGCGGCGTGATCCTGCACTATCTCCGTCTGGCGTTCTGGCCCAGCCCGCTGGTGCTGGACTACTTCTGGCCGCCGGCGAGAGCGATCGAGCAGGTTCTGCCCGGCCTGATCGTCATCGCTGCTTTACTCGGCGTGACGGTCTGGGGGCTGATTTGCCGCAAGCCGTGGGCGTTCCTGGGGACGGCGTTTTTTCTCGTGCTGGCGCCGACGTCAAGCATCTACCCCATTTCCGATCCGGCCTTTGAGCATCGAATGTACCTGCCCCTGGCGGCGGTGGTGGCCGCGGCGGTGCTGGCGGCGCGGTGGATATGGCTTGGCTTCTTCGTTCGCGTCGGCGCGATTGAACCTACGGGCCCCGTCACCTCAGATGCGCCGTCACGCTGGGCAGCGCCGGCGCTGGCAGCACTGCTGGTAGCGGCCCTGCTGACCTGCGGCACAATCCGGCGGAATCAGGATTACCGCTCCGAACTGGCCATCTGGCGGGACACGCTGGTCAATGCGCCGGCCAATCCGCGGGCCCATCTCAACATGGGCATGGCGCTGGAGCAGCAGGGCAGAGTGGACGAAGCCATACAGCAGTACGAGCAGGCCCTGCGCCTGCGGCCTGGGATTCCCACGTCGCACAACAATCTGGGCGTGGCCCTGACCAAACGCGGGCGGCTGGACGAAGCCATTGAGCAATATGAACTGGCGTTGAAGGGCGATCCAAAGTTCTTAAACCCGCGGCGGAACCTGGCCTTGGCGCTGGTGGAGCAGCGGCACGTGCAGGAAGGCCTGGAACAATTTCGCGAGGCCTTGCGGATCGACCCGCAAAGTGTCGAGACGCTGAGCAATTATGGCGGCGTGCTGGTCGGCTTGGGGAATGTGGATGAAGCGATCTTTATGCTTCGCCGGGCGATAGCGATTCAGCCCGACTACGCCGATGCCCACAATAATCTGGGGCTGGCCCTGGCACGCCAAGGCCACCGCCCTGAAGCCGTCGAAGAGTATCGCCAGGTGGTGCGGCTGGAGCCTTCTTCGGTTGAAGCGCATCTGACGCTGGGCGTGGCCCTGGCCGAACTGGGGCAATTCGAGGAAGCCCGGGGGCAATTTCAGGCCGCCCTGCGGCTAGAGCCCAAGAATGCCAATGCCCAGAGCTGCCTGGAGCAACTTCAGCGCGTCGCCGGGACCAAGGCCAAGCAGTAGCATATATGGGTGCCATCGATTGAGCTATGGGTGCCATAGGTGAGCGATGGGTGCCATAGGTTGAGCCGCGTTTTCTTGCGGCTCTACCTATGCAGGCGTTCGCAAAAACGGGCCGGTTCGTCGGTCTGATCGGCCGTGGAAACAGAGAAGCGCGTAGGCCGGGCCGAAGCGTACTGGCAAGGCCCGCCTCGACAGGCCAGGTAAGGTGGGCCTCGTCGCAAACGGCCTCCTCGACCCAGCCTACGGTTTCAAAAACAAAAAGGCCGCGGGACGAATCCCGCGACCTTTGTTTGTGCTCCGAGTCTGCATGCTCGCCCAGCGAGCACGGCAAACGCTATTCGACGACCGTGTCCTGGCCAACCACGCGCTTCTGCTCGCTCTTGTGGCTCTCGCTGACGGAGGTCTTCTTGTCGCGCACCCGGCCGCCTTCGGGGGCGATGTCCACCCACAGCTTGTCGGGGCTCTTCTTGTTGACGGTGAACTGGCCGCTCAATTCGCCGGCACGCCAAGTGCAGGTGGCGGGCAGCTCGTCCTCGGCGATCTTCAGGTCATGCTTGAGTTTGCCGCCGGTGGGGGGCAAGGTGCCCAGCATCTCGGTGCCCATGTCGGGGCTGCTCAACTGCAAGTTCACAGGCTGGTCGGTGGTGTTCACGAAGGTCAACTGAACCTTCTTTTCGCAGCCGGCCAGAACCACGAGGCAAACCAGCACGCCCAGCATCACGATCTTCGACATCTTGTTCATTGCGATTTCTCCCATGAGTGTAGGTTTCGGATTCCTGCGTACTTATATCGTCAGAGGAGGGGGATTTCCATCAAAAGACGAGGCCGGAGGTCGGAGGCCAGAGGCCTGAGGACAAACCAGCAGCCGTAAGGGCTGTGGGTTCTTGGCGAGGCGAGAGGTAATGGCCCGTCACGACAGGCGCGGTGGTCGCGGCGTTTGGGACCCCGATTTGAGTTAGCGTGGCTGCTGGACTCCGCAGCCACGGCACCCTGCGAGAGCTGATTTTACGAAAGACGCCGCTCGTTCTCGGGCCTCTGGCCTCCGGCCTCTGACCTTTTTAATGGTCCGCCACGATGGGTGCCGTGGTCGCGGCGTTGGCGACCCCGATTTGAGTTAGCGTGGCTGCTGGACTCCGCAGCCACGGCACCCTGCGAGAGCTGATTTTACGAAAGACGTCGCTCGTTCTCGGGCCTCTGGCCTCCGGCCTCTGACCTTTTTAATGGTCCGCCACGATGGGTGCCGTGGTCGCGGCGTTGGCGACCCCGATTTGAGTTAGCGTGGCTGCTGGACTCCGCAGCCACGGCACCCCGCGCGAGCTGATTTCACGAAAGACGTCGCTCGTTCTCTGGCCTCTGACCTCAATCCTGCCGTTAAAGATTCATCGCGAAATGAACCTGGCGCGAGACTTCTTCGAAGCCCAGGCTGGGGTAGAGGTGCTGGCCGACCTCGTTGGAGGCGAGCGTCTCGATCTTGGCTTGCTTTAGGCCAAGGTGGCGAAAATGCAGGATGGAACGCTCCAACAGCAGCCGGCCGATGCCCTTGCCACGCTGGTCGCGATCCACCGCCAGGTTCACGATCCGGCCTCTGCCGGCTTCAAAGTCGATGAAGTTCGTCACGTACCCGACCATTTCCTCGCCCAGCCAGGCCACGAAGCAATGCTCGGGATAGCTTTGAAATTCCTTGCGCAGGTCGCGGCCCTTGATCTCCTGCCAGGACAGCTTGGCCGTCGGGCCGCAGTGCGCTTCGATGGCCTGGTCGATGGAAAGGCCGTTGAAGGCCTCCAGGGTGATCTCGACGGCGCGCGCGGCATCTTGTGGCCGGGCGGGCTTGATGACGATTTGTTGGGCGTCGCTCATATTGCGAGGGAAGGGAGTCGAACCCTCATTCCTTTTGGGAACCAGGACCTAAACCTGGCGCGTCTGCCAATTCCGCCACCCTCGCGGGGCGCTCCCATTGTACGGGTCGCAGAGGGTTTGGCAAATGGCCTTGTCGGTCGAATGTCCCGTCGGTCGAACCTGCGCCGCTGGCGTCTCGCCCGCGTGGTTCTCAGGTGCCACGGCTGCGAACCAGTAGGGTCCGCAGGTCCCCCAGCGCCGTTGCGAAGGGTTCTGCGGACGGGGGCAATTGGGGTGCCACGGCTGCGGAGTGTGCAGCCGTGTTGGCCGGCGGACTGGCACACCTGCAAACTCCGCAGGTGTGGCACCCTGAAGCGCCCGGCTTGTCCTTGTGATGTCCGGGCCGGCCGATACAATGGGATTGATGCTGGCAAGGACGCCACGGCTTCATTACGTCCGGCGGAAACTTGCCTTGCCGACGCACCGGCTCGTGGCAGGATTCGTACTAAGGCAGACCGGGGCAACCTGGGTCATCCAATGGCGTTAGAATTCCTTTGCTCAAAATGTGGCAGGTCCATTCGGCTGGAAACTCCGGCTGCGCATATGCAGTGTCCGTGGTGCCACCAGCACGTGGACGTCCCTGCGCTCAGCGAGCAAGCCGCCCCAGCCAAAGCGGTTACAGCCGTTGCCGGCGGTGGTGCGTCACCTGAGCCTCTCAGTGCGCCGCCACAGCCTATCGGCCAGGCCGCTGCGGCCAGCGCGAAATTGTCTCCGTCGCTGGCCGAGCGTTTGCCGACGGTCAAGCTAGGCCGCCTGGTGCCCTGGATGATCAGCCTGTTGCTGCACGCGGGCCTGCTGGTGATCCTGGCGTTCTTCACGATGGTGGTCTTCACCAAGTCCGGCCCAGCCGAGATCACGATTCCCGACGCCGAGCTTTCCGACACGCCCGGCGGCAGCATCAACCCCGGGCCGCAGGGCAATCCGCTACTGCCACCGCAGTCGCTGAATCCCCAGGTGCAGGAAGGCTGGGCCCAGCGCGACGCCACGCTGAAGATATCCGACTACGGCGCGCGGACCGAGGGCGAGGGCTCCTCGGAAGTCTCGCTCTACGGCATCGGCGGTTCGGGCGGCGGTGGCGGGGCTGTTGGCGGCGCCGACGCCTTCGGGCTCAACAGCGGCGGCGGCAGTGGGGCGGGGCCACGCAGCGGATTCATGGGCGTCGGCGGCAACGCCTACCACATCGTGTACGTGGTGGATCGCAGCGGCTCGATGCTCGAAACGCTCGACGAAGTCAAGCTGGAGATGCTCAATTCCATCAGCAAGCTCAATCCGCAGCAGACGTTTCACGTAATCTTTTTCGCCCTGGGCACGCCGCAGGAGAACCCGCCGCGCAAGCTGGTGTACGCTTCTGAAGAGTACAAGCGGCAGGCCGCGGCGTATCTGCGGACCATCCAGCCGCAGGGCCTGACCGACCCGATCCCGGCCTTGCAGCGAGCGTTCGAAGTGCTCAAGCAGGCACCCAACGACAAGCACGGCAAGCTGATTTACCTGCTGACCGACGGCGACTTTCCCGACAACGAACGCGTGCTGGCGGAGATTCGCCGCCTCAACGCCGACAAGAGCGTGAGTATCAACACCATCCTGCACCACCATCGCGACGAGCAGTTCATGGAGGTGCTCAAGCGGATCGCCTCGGAAAACAATGGCCGGTTCAAATTCGTGGCCCCGGAAGAATGAGACGACTTGCCTTCATCCTGATGCTGGCGGCGCCGGTGAGTCTGGCCGGGGCGGATTCGCTTCGGTTGACCAGCCGCGTGACGTACGACCCGGTGACGATAAATGCG
Organism: uncultured Planctomycetota bacterium; assembly: GCA_903892515.1. GTDB lineage: Bacteria > Planctomycetota > Phycisphaerae > SM23-33 > SM23-33 > CAITIS01. The sequence continues at coordinate 13,714 of CAITIS010000071.1, forward strand.
GTCGTCAATGGGGCGGTCCAGTTCCAGGCGGCCGGCAACGATGTGAGCAAGCCGCTGACGGAACTGGCCAAGATCGAGATCTCCGACAGCCCCGAGTTCAACAAGGCCGAAGAATCGTTAGCCGCCAAAAAGTATGCTGATGCCGCGACCGGGTTTGGCGCCGTCGCCAAGGCCAGCACCGGCTGGCGGAAGACGCTGGCGGAGTATCGCCAGATGACGGCGCTGGAGTTGTCGGGCAAGGTAGATGAAGCCCAGGCCGTGTGGCTGGCGCTGTGCGATGCGGCCAATGGTTCACCGGGCACGCTGGCGCTGCGGCCCAAGCGGATGCCGGCCAAGGGCGAGGCCGCCAATGACCGGGCGATTGCCCTGCTCAAGGCCAAGTTGCCGGCTGTGACGGGGGCGTATCAGAAGGCGCTTGCCCAGGCCATGTCGGAGTTGTACGAGCGGCAGGGCGATGCGGTGTCGGCCCAGAACGTTTTGCAGACGACCAACGGCGCGACGCAATCGGGTCAGCTCAAACTGGCGATGGCACACTACCGGCAAGGCCAGTTCGACAAGGCCGCCGGCGTGGTCGAGGCCAGCTTGAAGGAGCTTTCGCCGGCCGACCTGCCCACGGGGCTGTTGCTGCTGGGGCAGTGTCAGGGCGAGTTGGCCAAGGCGCACAAGGACGCGGCGGCGTCGCGCGAGTTGCTGCTCAAGGCCGGGCTGAACTACATGCAGATCGTGGCGGACTTTGCCGACAGCGACGAGGCGCCCCAGGCCTTGTTCCTGGCCGGCGGCGTGAACGAGCAGCTGGGCAATGTGCCGGCGGCGCGGGCGGCGTATGAATCGGTGCTGGCCCGGTATGGCCAGAGCCTCTGGGCCAAGCAAGCGGCCGGGGCGTTGGAGAGCTTGAAGAAAAAGACGTAGGCCGAGTTGCGAGGCCTCAAAAAGGGTGCCATAGGCTGACACGACGAAGCCCTTTGAGGCTTCGGCGGGGCTGCCTATGCCCGACGCCCGCATAGCTAGAGCCGCAACAGCGCGGCTCAAGCCATGACACCCACAAAGACGTGGCCGAGACGGCCATGACACGCATGGGCGAGACGCCCATGTCACGAAGAGAACGACGGAGAACGACATGGTTTTGGCCTTTAGTGCGTTTAAGGTGCTGGTCTATCCCGGCGGCGGGTACATCGGCCTGCTGCTGTGGGGCATGAGCATCGTGATGGCGGCCCTGGTGGTGCAGAGCTTCCTGGTCATTCGCCGCCAGACGATCATGCCCGACCTCATCCTTCAGCAGGTGCAGGCGTACTTTTCCAACCGCCAGTACCGTGAGGCCGTGGAGCTGACCGGGGCCGAAGGCAGCCTGTTCAGCCAGATCGTGCATGCCGGGCTGTCTGAAGCCAAGTTTGGCTACGGCGCGATGGAGCGGGCGATGCAGGAGACGGCTGAGCACCGCATCTCGCGGCTGCTGCGGCAGGCGGAGTGGCTCAATTTGATGGGCAACATCGGCCCGATGGTGGGCCTGTTCGGCACGGTCTGGGGCCTGATCATGACTTTCTTCGCCATCGTGGATAGCGGCGGCATGCCCGACCCGGCCGCCCTGGCCGCTGCCATCGGCATCAAGCTGGTGTGCACGCTGCTGGGGCTGGTGGTGGCGATTCCGTCGCTGGCGGCGTACGGCGTCATGCGCAACCGCATCGACGGCCTGTCGGCTGAGGCGGTCAAGGCGGCGCAGGATTTGGTCGGTAACTTCCGTCCGGGCCGGTCCGCGGCGGCCGGTCCGCAGGCCCAACCGGCGGCGGCCCAGCCTGCGGCAGCGGCGGTTCCGGGTGGTGGGGTTCACCCGCAAGGGTAGGTAGATTTGGGTGCCATGGCTTCGCCAGCGTCGTGTGCTGAAGTAGCCATGCCGGGCATAGTTAGAGCCGCCAGACAGCGCGGCTCAAACTATGGCACCCATAAGAATTGCAAGGAACCGCGGCAGGTCAGGAGACCCGCCGCGCGAGAAGATTGACACGCGGCAGGTCAGGAGACCCGCCGCGCGAGGAAATCAGGAGCAGTAATGGCAGGTGGCGGTTTAAGGCGGTCAGGTCCGGCGGGCGACGTGTCGTTCAACTACACGCCGCTGGTGGACGTGACGTTCAATCTCATCCTGTATTTCGTGCTGACCACGACGCTGGCCAGTGCGGCCATGTCACGCATCATGGTGCCGCGCCCCTACGCCAGCCAAGCCACCGAAAGCGGCAAGATGACCAGCAACAAGGTCGTCATTAACGTGGTCTCCGCCGGCATTGATGACGAGATGAGCGCCCTGTCTGCCCATGCCCGCCACTACGAGATCGACAGTGAACCCATTCGCGTCGGCGACAAGGACAAGCTGGTGGCCCGGCTCAACGCCAAGCGCAGCCAGTACGCAAAACTGCTGGGCGGCAAGGCCGACGACTTCACCGTGGAAATCCGGGCCGACCGCCGCGTGGCGTACAGCGACGTCGAGCCCATCCTGATGGCAGCGGCCCAGGCGAAGATTCCGCGGATGAACATCGCCGCCGAGATGGACAGGGGCGTTCACCAGTGAGCCAGGCCCATCCACAACCCACCGCTCCCGTAGAGGAGTTGAGGAAGCGAATCTTCAATGGCCGGCGGCACGCCCGGGTCAAGATCAACCCGCCGCTGATGCCGCTGATCGACGTCATGTTCACGCTGCTGATGTTCTTCCTGGTAGCAGGGCAGATGCGCGGCGAGGGGGCGATACCGTCCAACCTGCCCGACGTGCTGGGGGCCGGGCCATCCAGCGTGCGGCTGAAGATTACGCCGCTGCGCGTGGCAGTGCATGCCGCCGGCGAGAATGCCAGCTCGGCCTATTACCAGATCGAGGGCGGCCAGCAGCAGTGGAACTCGCCCGAAGGGCTGTATGAATACCTCGCCTCCTTCGCCCAGAAGGACGACCCGGCCAAGGTGCCGGTCATCATCCGGCCGTACGGCCCGGTGCGCTGGGAATTCGTGGTCAACGCCTTCAACCAGGCCATTCGGGCCAAGTACAAACAGGTCGGCTTCGCGCCGAGCCTGCCGGGATGATGCTCAAGCGAACTCAAATGAAATTGCAGTTTTCCAGCGACGCAAGGAATCATGGGCGAGACGCCCATGTCACGCACGGGCGAGACGCCCGTGTCACGGTTGCGCTGGCGATTCTCCTGCTTTGCTCGCTGGCGTTTGGCCAGGCGACCGAGCCCAGCGCGTATGAGCACTTGGACGCGCTGAAGCTCTCTGCGACGCTGCGCGAGTTCGGCATGACGGAGTTGCTGGAGTCGCTCTCGGCCAAGTCGGGCACTTCGACCGTGCCGGGGCAACTCGTGCTGGCGCAGCTCAAGATGGCCCAGGTCGCTTTGGCCAAGGACGAGCAGCAGCGGCAGCAGCGGGCGCAGGAGGCCATCAAGGTCCTGGACGATCTCATCGCCCGCACCGCCAAGCCCGCCAACGACGAGGATGTGCTGCGGAATTACCGCCTCCGGCTGGACCGGGCGATCACCGAGGGCGTGACGGCCGCCGATCCGTACGCCGAGCGGCTGGAGTATTTCCTCGACCGCGCCGGCGACGCCGACAAGCTCGGCCAATTGACGGGCAGCGCTCTCAAAATCATCGACGAGCTGCTCAACGCCATGCGTTCGCAGCGGGAGAGCTGGGCGGGCAGCCAGGACCGAATGGTCAGCGGCGCGATCTGGCGGCTCGATGAGCTGATCGCCGAGGCTCGCTACCGTGGCTCGTGGATTCGCTTCTATCGGGCCATGTCGCTGCCGCCGCGGGTGGACGGCAAGGCTAGCGCCCAGCGTTCGCAGCTTTTGCAGCAAACGATTGCCGAGGTGGCGGAGTTCACCAATGCCGAGGACAACGCCAGCGGCGTGAAGTATCCCTCGTTGCTGCTGGCGGGCATGGCCGCACGCGAAAACGAGGACTTCCCCGCTGCTATGGCGTACTTGCAGAAGGTCTCGGTTCCGGCGGCGGGAATCAATTACCAGCTCAAGGCGCTGTTTGAGCGGGCGCATTCGATGATCGACGCGGGCCACTACGATGAGGCCCAGAAGTTCATTGACACCGAGTTTGCGACCGAGGGGCTCCGGCTGGCCGGGCCGGGAAATGCCATCATGGTCGAGATGCAGTCGGCGTTGCTGCGCAGCCAGCTGCTGGAGGTGCGCTCGCAAAACGCCACCGACAAGGCCGAGTCGGCCCAACTCATGGATTCTGCCATCAAGGTGCTGCTGGACTTCGTGGACAAGCACCCGTCATATCGCAGTGCGTTTATGGAAGTAATCGCCCCGAAATACGAAGGCCGCGACGTAAAGGATCTCTCGCCGGACATCCAGGTTCTGCTGGCGGTGCGGCAGTTCAACACGAATACGCCGCAGGGTCGGCAGGAGGCCGCCAAGGTGTTCGAGGCGGTGCGGCAGCGGCAGGGCGTCACGCCCGAGGCCGCCGGCAACAGCTTGTGGTACCTGGCCCTGATCGCCAGCGCCGACAATCGCCAGGCCGATGCCAGCAAGCTCTTTGGCGAACTGGCCCGGAACTACCGCACTCACGCCCACGCCAAGGACGCGGCCTTGAATTCCGTCAAGAGCCTCGAAGCGATAATGCTGGCGCAGAAGAAGACGCCCGCGGCCATGGGGCCGGAGTTCGTGAAGGATTATGCCGAGGCGCTCAAGACCCTGGTCGATGGCTGGGGCGGTTCGGATGCGGAAATCCGCAGCCAGTACGGCTATGAGCTGGGCTTGCAGTACGACCTGCTTCGCCAGCGGCAAAAGGCGATGGAGGCGTTCAGCTTGGTCGAGCCCGCCAGCGAGCTATACATCCCGTCGCGCTACCGCATCCTGACGCAGCGCGTCGAGCTATTGCAGGAAGGGCAGGCCGATGCGGCCGGGCGGCGCAAGTCGGCCGAGGCGCTGATTGCCGACCTGCGGGCGTATCGCGAGCGGGCCAAGCAGTATGCCGCCAACGCCCCGGCTGAGCGGGCCAAGGAGGTTCGCGCCATGGCCGCCCAGTGCCAGATGCTCGAGGCGCAGCTTTACCGCGACGTGCTGGGCGACGCCGCCCAGGCCATCCGCGTGGTCGAGGATGCGCAGAAGCAATGGAAGGACGTCGAGGGCGTCGATCGCGTGGCCAGGGAGTTTCTTATCCGGCTGATGCTCGAACAGGGGCAGATCGACCGCGCCATGGCGGCCTTGCAGGATACCAAGGGCTCCGAAGAGTTGCTGACGCAGGCGATTTTGCAAATCTCCACGCGGATCGACTCGCTGGAAGCCCAGACCGATCCGGCCGCCCAGCAGGAGTTGCAGCGGTACAGCAAGGCGTATCGCGACTTCGCCCAGCAATTGTTCGACTCGGCCAGGCAGCAGAACCTTTCGCCCGAGCAGATGTACCCGTACCGCCAGGCCTTGGCCCGGGCGTACGAGATGGACGGCGACGACCAGGTCAAGCAGGCCTTGACGATGTACCACGAACTGGACAAGCAGAAGCCCAACGAACTGCTGAACCTGCGCGGGCTGGCGCGGTGCTATCGCAAACTCAACGAGCCGGCGCGGGCGATGGAGTACTACAACCATCTGCTGGACGGGCTGCCGGACAATTCGCCCGACTGGTGGCGGATTCAGCTCGAACGGCTGGCGTACCTGGTGCAGAGTCGGCCCACCGACCGCCAGGCCATGCAGGACGTGCTATTGCAGATTCGCCTGCTGCGCGACAGCCGTGGTGAAAAGGCGGCTGCCTATGAGCAACTGGGCCAGATCGAAGCGCACGCCCAGGCGGCCTTGGGCGGGCCGGCCAGCGAACCGGCAAAGGCTCCATAGCAAGTAGGGCCTGCAAGGCTCTTCGCGGTGCTTTTCCGCGAAGGTTCTGCGGGCGGGGCGGGGGAGAATAACGCTGCGGTGGGGTGTAAGAAACGCTGGGGCGGGTGCCATGGCTTCGCCAGCGTTGTCTTGCTGGCGTAGCCATGCCAGAGACAGCTTAGCTGGCCGGGCATAGGTAGAGCCGCCAGACGGCGCGGCTCAACCTATGGCACCCAACTCGGGCTCAACCTGTGTGGCACCCGCTGGTAACATCGTCTTCGCGAAGGTTCCATCGGAGGAGGCGGGTGAGAAAATCGCCGCTCTGGGCGCGTCGGCATTTGCAGTCGGGGCGGCGGGGGATTATACTTTCGGTGCTTTGGCGGCATAGCCAAGTGGCCCAAGGCGACGGTTTGCAAAACCGTTATTCGTGGGTTCGACTCCCACTGCCGCCTGTCGGGCAACAGGGACAGGGATGTTCGGCTGCTGGCCGAACCTTGTTCGCCCTCCAAGCCCGCCTGCGAGGACAGCATGAAGCGATACCTGGCGTTGGCGCTTTCGGCCTGCATCGCGTTGGGCCTGGCGCTCTCTGAAGGCTTTTCGGACCAGGTCGTCTTTCTCAAGGATGGCCGGCGCATCATTGGCCAGGTCACCAAGACTGACGACGGCTACGAGGTCAAGACCAACTCGGGCGGCACCTGCGAAGTGACCAGCCAAAGCGTCCTGAAGATCGAAGACGCCAAGACCCTGCGCCAGCAGTTGCAGGACCGGCTCGACCGCATCGAGCCCACTGACGCCGAGGGCCTGTACCAGATCGCCCGCCTGGCCACGGACAACATGCTGCTGGACGAGGCCAAGCAGATCCTTGAACAAGCCCTGAAGGTCAGGCCCGATTTCGAGAACGCCAAGCAATTGCTCAAGAAGGTCAACGCCGCCATCGACGACCTCAAGGCCGCCTCCAAGCCCTCCGAAGCGGCCGCCGGCAAGCCCGCGACCGAACAGGCGAAGTTGAATTGCGACCTGATCGACCAGGAGGACGTGTATCGTATTCGCCGCGCCCTGCTGGGCCCCAAGGACAATGTGCAGATAGAATTCCGCAACGATGTGATCGAGAAATTCATCATCGATCAGCAGGGCAGCGCCGACTTCGCCGAGCACAACGCCGACCGGAAATTCCGCAGCCTGCCTCGGTTGCAGCAGGCCCAGTACATGCTGGCGAACCTGGATCGCGACAGCAAGCTGCGCGACGACATCCTCATCAAGAGCGATCCGCGCCTGATGAGCGATTTCAAGACCCGCGTCTGGCCGGTCGTGCTTAATAGCTGTGCTTCGGCCAAGTGCCACGGTGGGGTGAACGCTCCGGCCGGTTTCCGGCTGTACGTCGACCCCAGCCCCAAGCAGAACGAGCAGATGCTGTACACGGACTTCGCCATCATCTACGGCTACGGTGAGCAGATTCGCGGCCAGGTGGCCGGCAAGATGGTTGATCCCCGCGTGCCGGAGGACTCGCTGCTGCTTCAGTTGGGCCTGCCCGAGAAGCTCTCGAAGGTGAACCATCTGGCCGAGATTACCCCGCCGTTCAAGAACACCAACGAAGGGCCGTACCGGGTGATCCGCGAGTGGATTCGCAATCTGCCGGTGTTGCCGGGCGGCCTGGTGCTGGACTACTACAAGCAGTTTGCGCCGGCCTCGCCGACCAGTGCTCCAAACAGCTCGCCTGCCAAGGCTCCGGTCAAGCCGCCAGGGGCGACGCCCTTACCGGCATTCCCGACGGTTCACTAGCGCCGGCCCCTGATTGGCGGGAGCGCGTGGCACAGCCGCCCTCTGCTGTGGAAGTGTCCTTGCCGAACGAATTCCACGCCCGAGGGCTGGCGTGCTGCGGTGACTGAGCGTTTGATGAGCTTCCTGATCATTCCGGTTGTGCTGCTGGTCGGGCTACTGGCGATTGGGCTGCCGGCCTGGGCGCAGCGGCGCCGTCGGCTTGGCTTGGCGCAATCGGCCCACAAGGTCGGCCTGCGCTTCTCCGCTCCCGATATCTTCCAGGTCAGCCGGCGCTACGCCTGTTTTGTCCTGGCCCAGGCCGGTCACAGCCCCCTGGCCGAGAACGTGCTGTATGGCCGGTTCGACCAGTGGCAGGTGCGGTGCTTCGATTACCGCTTCGAGGCCGGCCACGGCCCGCGGCGGATCGTGCGGCGATACAGCGTCATGGTGGCCGACACGGACATTGTGACGCCGCGGACGATCCTATGGGATCAAAACGACACTGGCCTGATGCCCCTGGCCGCCCAGCACGCGCAAAGCCACTTGTCGCACTGGTGGATCGTCGATGGCCCCGAGTACGCCGCCAAGCTGCTATCGGCGTGCGAGGAACTGGCCTCGCAACCGGTGCACCTGCAGGCCGAGGGCGGGACGATCATCGCCTGCTTTCCCCGCCGCTGGCTGGCGCGGCAGGTTCCCGACCGGCTGGCGGAGTTTTCCCGCGCCTTGGCGAAATTGCAGGGCTGAGCCTGGGTGATCGTGGTCCAGGGTGTTTCGTGTCGCGGGCGTCTCGCCCGCGCTGGAATGCCGAGTCTTGATGGTTCCCAGACGCGGGCGAGACGCCCGCGA
>CAITIS010000072.1 GCA_903892515.1 uncultured Planctomycetota bacterium
CCCCTTCACGGGGGCGTGGATTGAAACATGCTCGCGGCACGCGACCAATACGGTGTTGATAGTCGCCCCCCGCACGGGGGCGTGGATTGAAACAGGACGCCCGAAGCGGTAAAGAGTCCGACCAGCGGTCGCCCCCCGCACGGGGGCGTGGATTGAAACATCGCTGGTTTGTTCGGTTGTCATTGCGCTAGTCGTCGCCCCCCGCACGGGGGCGTGGATTGAAACCGCGTCTTTTCACGGAATTTGGGTTGGGCCAGCGGCGCCGGTCGAGTGTTTGAAGGTGCACTTGCTAGAGCAACCATGTTCTCTCGAAACACAGGTCACCGGTCGAACAAGCTCATCGGACGAATTCCCGCAAGCATCGGCACGGCAACAGCTTGATTGCTATCTGAGGTGGGGTTTGGACTAGTTGGGGGTAGACCAAACCCATCAGAGATTTCCGGGCGGAAGAGAGAGGGAAACGGCCAAAACGGGGTGTCTGGGGGTGCAACTGGTCCAAAGCGGCTACCGTGCCGATGGGTGCCGCGAAGCGTGAAACGGCTTTGCCCGTGCGGAGTTAACGCAACGGCTCGTCGGAGCGTTCCAGCGGGCCGTGAGAACAGAGAGAGCGTTTCGTGCAACGCTCGTTACTGGGCCCTCAAGGATTCGAACCTTGGACCAAGGGATTATGAGTCCCCTGCTCTAACCGCTGAGCTAAGGGCCCGGTTTTGTTGGCCGGTGCTGGTCTCCGTTGCCAAGTGCTAGTATTTACAGGCAATTGTGCGCTATTTGTCCCTTCCCTGTCAACGCCGCGTTGTTGGCCTCCGATGGTGATGGTTGGCCTTCTGGGGTCGCTGCGCGCTAGCGCCAGCGCTATTCGTTTTTCCGGGTCTTGGGCGGCGGCATCATAGGTTCCGGTGGCGGCCGTGGCAACCTCGCGGTCAGGTTGTGCCGGGTTCATGGTGGGCAGACGGTCCAGGGCGGCGCGTTCGTCGCCAATCAGCGTGTGCGTGTAGTGATCCATCGTAAGCGTGATCGTGCTGTGGCGGGCCAGACTCTTGGCCACTGCCGGCGCCACGCCCGACCGGGCCAGCCGGGTAATGAACGTGTGCCTGAGCGCGTGGAAATCCACAACATGGCCCGATGAATCCACCGGGACACAGAAGTAGGTCTTCTCACGTTCTTCGCGTTCCTGGGGCGTCTTGGCCTCTTTCAGCCATGCCTGCCGCGCCCCATCCAAGTCAAACCTGAGCATGTCCGCAGTGCGATCCGTCACGGTGAACAATGGGGCATCGGCGGGCCTGCCTTTGAGGAATGCGGTCAGGGCCTGCGCGAAGTCACGCCGAAGGGGCACAAGATCGTCGCGCCTGTGCTTGCTGTACGCAGCCAACACCTTGACCGTGGCCTCGTCCAAGTCGGCCAACCGGAAGTTCGTCGGCGTCAAGCTGGCCAGTTCACCGGCCCGCAGGCCCGTCTCCGCAGCCAAGCGATAGAGCATGGCGCGGCTGGAGCCGGTGATGGCTAACGTCTCAAGACGGTACTCTGAGCCGGCCTTGTCTTTTCCCTCCACCCATGTCCAGTCGGGGCCTGCCTGTGCCGCCGCGATCAGCCTCGCCAATTCATCGTCAGTCATCGCCCGGCGAACGTGCTGGCGGTCGGCTTTGGCGTTCAACTTGGCCACCTGCATCATCGGATCGGTGCGCATCCGCTCCGTGCGGAACAACCATCGTGTAAAGCTCTTGATGGCCGTCAGGCGGGTATTGATGGCCCGCGCGTGCTTGCCCTGGTCCTTCAACTCGGCGACGTGTGCGGACACTTTGGCCGCGTCCAGATACGCCGCCGTCTTGAACCCACAAGCCTCGATGACTCCCTTGATGGACGCCTCGGTGCGTTTGACGTGGTTCTCCGTGACGCCCTTGCCGTGCATCATGGCGACAAAGGCGGCTAGGTGATCTGCCAGCGGCAGGGCCTCACTGTGCGAAAGCCTCTCGGCCTTGGTGTCGATTGTGCCGCGGCGAATCTGCCGCGCCTCGTCTTCCAGTTTGCGGGCAATGGCCTGTGTGCTTTTGAGGTCGTAGCAGCCAGCGATAACCCTTCGGAAGTGTGGCCGGGGAAAGTATGCGATCTTGTACTTGCCGGTCTTCTTGTCCTTGTAGATGCTAGCCATGCTTCACCTGCCCTTTCCGGCCGGCTTCTTCACGGGCGTCAACTCCAAGCCCAGAACCGTCGCCAGCTTTGCGGCCGTGTCCATCGTCGCACTGCGTTTGCGGTTCACGAAGGTTGAGATCACCGCCTGAGTCACCCCGGACAATTTTGACAGGCGATACCGCGATATTCCCGCGTTGAGAATCGCCTGCCGCAACTGTTCCTGAATGTCCGCCTTGGCCTTCATCCTGCTTAACTGTACTGGTGTCCGGTATGCTTATCAACATAATAGCACCTCGATTTCAGAGTTTTTGTTGTTCCATCGGCAGCCGGGCGGCCTCGGCCTCCGCCTGCTCACGTGGCAAGCCTGCGTCATATTCCAAGACGGCCGCCCGTTCTTCGATTACAAACTGCTGATCCTGGGGGTCTACCCCTGGGGAAACCTGACAAACCCGACATTCCTGCCATTCGTCAGTACCTGCACGCGCTGAAATGTCAGGTTTGTCGGGTTCTTCATGGGTGAGTACCCCATCCGTAAGCTGCAAGACGCTTCTTTGCCTGGCTTCGAGCGTTCGGCGGACGGTATTGACTCCCCGACTTTCATCCACAACCAGCAACCCGCGCTCGTGCATGCGCTTCCGCAAGGTCTGGGCCGCGATCCCCAAGCCATCGGCCCCGCCGGCCACCATCGTCTGCGCCGAGCGGTAACTGGCCTCTGGGTCCAGGTATGTGATGTTGCCATCAATCCATCCAACCCGGTCGCCCTGCGGCTGCCATTCATCCCGGCCACCGCTTACAGCCTTCAGGCGCCAGCCCCAGGCCTCCGGGGTCTCACGCGGCGGATTGCCATCCGGGTCGGCAATATGGGCGTGTCCACTGGCGATGGCACTGAGCAGAAGTTCGATAAACCGTCGCGTGGGTTCGCTGGCCTTGTGGTAGGAGTCCTGCTTCATGGCCACCTGGCCAAGGGCCAGCCAGCAGCGCTGCCAGAGAGCATCGGCTTGATTTGCGTCGATTGCCCCGGCGTCCTGAGCGAAGGCAAGGAAGTATTTCATGCCAACGGCAAGACTGGCAACGATGTCAGGCGTCCGACGGTGCATTCCCGAAACGGCGGCCTTTTCGCGAAGTTCATTGATCTGCGTCCGCAAAGTCGCCTGCACCTGATCGTATCTCCCGGCAAGCCATTGGACAAACGCAGCCATCGCCGCCGCGTAGAGGCCCACAGCCCCGTCGGACTGGCAAGCCGTGAGCTTCTGCACGTCGATGTCACCCTGATTGATCTCAATTATGAGCATCCTCGCTCGGAGGCTCTGGCCGCGGGGCACGTCTTCGCCTGTGGATACTATCAGTCCGCGCGGAGGCTTGGGCGGACGCAATGAACCATCGGCGCGCATCCGCTGGCGGGAGTTATTGTTGCCCTGATGACGTATGATCCGGTCGGCCTTCTGATGCCAACGCTGGACATCATGCGGCGGGCCAGCCGGGGCGAAGTCGTCAATCACCAACACGGCGTCTTTGGCTGTGAACGCCAGACCTTCGAGGGCGTTCTCCGTGCCATGCCAACTTCCCGCCAAATGCCTTCCATCAAGTCCGGGGCCGAAGTGTTGGTTGTCCAGCGCGGCCAGTTCGCTCTTGAAGACGCCCGTGGCCCCGGCCAGGTGCAGCGTAAAGTCACACAGGCCCACCGCGGCGCGGAAGGCCGGTACTTCTCCGTCAGCGAAAGAGCCGCCGCGTTGCACTGGAGGACGGGCTGCTGGCCCGCCGGAGCCGACGGATACAGCATCGTCCACAGCCTTTGCCAGGGCAGGCCGGCTTCTTTGGCGAGTTTGCCCAGGCTTTCGCCCGTGGAACGCCGGTGCCGAATGCTGTCCAGGGTGGTGTCGTTCAAGGCGATCATGCGGCACCCCCTTCGATCTTTGTGACCAGGGCGATGGCGTCCTGAATCAGCGGGTCATCGGCATCTTCCCGTTCGGCCAGCAGGCGCACGATCTCCCACAGGCCGGGCGACGAGGCCATGAGCCGGGCGTTGCCCTCGATCACGTCCATGTCGTCCCCGATGTCTGAGATCACGTGGGCGATCTCACAGCCATCGACCTCCACGATGATCGGATCGCCGTCGATGCGGTCGCCAGGGCGCACAGTCCAATTTCCTTCGGTATAGTTCATCATGTTAATCCTGCCCTTCCAGCATGATCGTCAGCACTGGTGCCGCCGTGTCACCCGGCCCGATCTGGCACCACAGGCTGACAGTTTTCGGGGCCGCGTCATCGCCCACGTACACGCTCACTTTGAAGCTGACCCGATCCGTGTCTCCACCGGCGCGGATGGCCACGCGCAGGACCATCAGGACATCCCACAGCCGACCTTTGACCGACTGGCCGGCGGGAAACTCAAACGTGTGATCGTCCTGCTCTACCGTGCCCGCCAGGATGGACTCCCCAAACGCCTCGATTGTCATAGCCACCGGCAGGCGGAAGCCCGCCTCGTGAACCAGGGCCTTCGTCTCGTCGTCGGCCATCAGGTCCACCAGTACGCCGTCCTTGATCGCCTGGGCACGGGAGTAGGTCGAGATCACTTCCCACGTCTCATCGTCCGGTTCAGGCGGAGAAGCGGTAAACATGACCATGCCGTCCTGTAGCTCCGGCGGCAGGCCCTGCAACGGAACCTGACGAAAACCAATCGCCTTCAAGTCTTGCGCCATCTCGTTCATTTCGGACTCGTTCATTTTGCATCTCGCTTTCTGTGTCTGGGGATTAGAGGGGGTTAAAGGGTGAGGTCTAAGAGGGACCAAGTGCCATTGGGCTTACTTTCGTACCAGGCCGACCGCTCCGGCTCAGGCTCGTCCTTGATGTCCTGGCCCGGTGCGAAGGTATCTACCAAGGCGTAGGGGATCACATCCTCCGACGCCTCGATGTAGTCCACGCCATCCATCGGATTGTCCCGGCGCTCCAACAGGCCGCGGAGTACCAAGTCCCGGAATTCAGATTGGGCCTGCTCGATGGCCTCGGCTTCGCTGTCGGCCTCGATTGGCTCGGATAACTGGACATTGACAAGCACTTGAAGAATGACCTTGTACCGCTTCTCCACTGCCGCTTGCTCGTTCATGTTTGCTCCTTGAGGGGTTAGAGTGATCTAGGGTTGTGATCGTTGACCATGCACTTGAAATCATGGCGTGGTTCTCCTGGCCCGGCCGGAGCGTGTCCGGCCGGGCGTATGGTCTGGGGGGTTAAACGTGGAGGACTTCCGCCGCTTGGCGGCTGGCACAGCGTCTCAGCCACTCCTCAGCGGCTGGACGGGTGCTGATGTCCGCTTCGGCCAGATAATCGATGCCGCCGCGGTCCTGATTGGGCAACCGTTCGCACACACCCAGACCCTCGTCCAACTTGCCGCTCACGTGGCGGGCCAGACCGTACAGGGCCACCAGCCGGGCGAAGGCGATTTCAGCCAAGGCGAAGGCAACGGCGCCCAGGTCCATTGGCATATCCGGCCGCTTGATGACGTACCGGGCCACCACCATGTTGCTGGCGGTGCTCATGCGGCCAATCGTCCAGAAGGCGACGATTTCCACATTGAGGCCGCGCTGGGTGAGGATGTCGGCCAGGGCGGCAGCAGCCGCACCGCGCCACAGCAGATGTTCGGGCTTGGCCGAACAACTCACCGTCAAGTTCACCCCGATAGTCACCGACCGGCGGGGCGTCTGCTCCCGGCTCATCCGCTCCCAAGGCGTCAGGCTGCGGACCAGGACGGCTTCGGCGTCCAGTTCGTCACCGCAATCCTGATTGCGGCGGACCTTGCGGCGGGTGCAGACCGGCGGGGCCACTTCATCCACCAACGTCTGCCGCATCTGCTCCACTGCGTCCAGCAGGTGGGCCGGCGTGGACTTCAGCGCCTCCAGCAGCGTCGGCTGCGTGTAGTAGTTGGCCCACTTGTCACTGCCGCCCATGTGGCTGACCATCCGCTCAGCGATCAGCTTCTGGTTGTGTTCGTTCTGCGCGTAATCGGCCAGGGCGTCGATCACAGCCTGGCCCACGGAGTCGAAGGTGATGCGGTCGATGTCATCGGCATCGCGGACGACCGGATTGCGGGGCGTCTCCTGGCCGATAGAGGTCCGCCGAGGCGGCACCTGCCGCCCCTGATGCTTGTTGCCCGGCTTGACCAGTTGGCCATGCAGCCACTGCCAGGACACGCCGGCCTCTTTGGCCAGGCGGGTGATGCGTTCACCCGCCCCGTAGCGGCGGCGAAGGTTGGCGAGGGTGGTCCTATCCATTGCGGGCCTCCTCTCCAACCTTGGCCAGTTCGTCTCGCGTCCAGTCCTGGAAGTACCGGGCCTTCACATCCTCCAACTTCCTGCCGGCCTTCATGGCCTTGACCGCTTGCTCAACCAAGCGGGTGGAAGCGATCCGGCGGAGACGGTTATCCGCGATGCGTTCGCGTAGCCGGTTCACCCACTCCACCAGGGCCTTGCCGTCATTGAGGCCCAGAGCCAGAGCGGCCAAGTCAGCTTCAAGCTCCGTGTCGTAGTTCACGAACAGACGGGCGAGCACGAAGCGGTCAAGCGTGGCGCCGTCCAATGCGTTGCGTCCGACGTACACCATGTCACCGCCGCGGCCGTAGGTATTCGCCGCCGTGATAATCAGGCAGTTCTCATGGCGGTGGATGACTTCGCCTGTCACCGGGTTGCACAGCATCCCGTTGGCCAGTGCCGCATTGACGCTGACCAGGACGTTGCCATCGGCGGCGTCCACTTCATCGAACAGGAACACGCCGCCGTTGCGATAGATGCGAACGAAGGGCGATTCCACGTAGGCCCAAGAGCCATCCGCCTGCGGCAACATGCGGCCAAAGATGTGCGTCTCGGTCACACCGGCCGAGAGGCTGATAAACGCGAAGTCCCGGTCCAACGCTTGGGCCACGTGCTTGACCAGCGTTGTCTTGCCCGTCCCGGCCGGGCCAATGAGGCCCAGGTTGCTGTGGCCTTCCTGCACCAGGCCCATCAACTCCTCAAACTGCCGGTGCGTCCGATCCTTAAAGGTCTTGACCGTGCCGTCTGGCAGGTGGACTTCGATGGGCCGGGGAAGCCGGGCCGCGGCCAGGGCTTCGTCCACGATCTCGTGGACCTTGCCCTCGTCCAAGGCTGCGTTGCGTTCCAGATGCGGCTGAATCTGACGGGCGAACTGAGCGAAGATGTCTTGCTGAGCGACGGTTTCGGGGGTAGTTTCGGATGCGATCATAGGAAGCCTAAACCTTTCTGTGGTCAAGGCCGGGCGGGTGTGCAACCACCTGCCTGGCCGCTTGTTTGATGTCCCAAAGAGTAGTGATGTAAGTCCCAGAGGCTTTTTGCTGCTCGGCTCCTATTTAGAAGGAAGTGCCCGTTCGTCCGCCTCGGTTCGGCCCAGTTTTTGGATTAGCCACCCGGCAGCCGCCCCAGCCCCTAAAAGGCCAAAGCCCGCCATAAGCGTTACCAGCACCCGATTCGGAGTTCCGCTTCCCTTCTGCACTTGTAAAGTTGCCTGTACTGATAATGTAAGTATCTGTTACACAACAACTTATGTACACTGAATAGCGGATAAAATGGACAGGCAGAGACAGGTCTAAAGTGATGGTAGTTATTGCCTTGCAATGACTTGTGAAAATTGTTGAAGATTTCCTAAGCCGGCCGACGCCGGGCTGATGGCAGGAATGTCGGGAATGTCGGGTTTTCCAGAGAGGAGGGAGGAAGCTCAGCTTTTGTCGCTTATGTCGCTTTGGTCGCAGCGAAGCGTTGGTTACAGAGACGCTGGCGGCAGGGTGGGGGAACTGACGAACGCCAAGTCACTTAACCCGGCACGGCAACGGCACCGTGACTCCAAAACATCAGGCCACCGACGCCCGTCTGACCGGCTTTTTTGATAGAAAGAAAGATTAGTTAGGAGGGGGACTGTTCCCACCTGGGGGTTACGCTCACCCGACCTCGCCAAGGACCCGCACGCACTCGCACGCGGCACTCACTCTTGGCTCCACACGCATTGCTCGCGCCGACTCCCCGCTTCCTCGACGCGGCAGCCACGTTATGCGGCCATGCTGCTCAACCTGATCGGCGTAGATGGCCACGCGACGCTCGATCTCTTCTTGGACGGCCGGGTGCCGCAGGCGACGGTTGGCGCCGATGATCGTGTCAGCAAGAGGTGCTGGTAGGTAGCCTCTTATCGAAAGCATGACCAGTCCTCAGCGACACCAACACCCCAGACCTCTGTCATGTTTGGCAGATTTGTCAGGTTTCCCCAGGGAGAGGGTAGCTGCGTTTTGGGAAAGAGAAGCACTGCCAGTCGAACGTGGTTGATCGAGTGTGCGTTCATCGAACACCTCCGGCGTTCGATTGCGCTTGCCCCGTGGTGACGTTGACTAGTGCGAGGACAGCAGCCTTGATGTGCTGAGGAAGATCGGCCCAAGCATCAACTACCTGGGCCAGTCCAGAATCAACCTGTGGGCAGGTATTGGCAGGCGTTGAAACCTGTGCGCTAGCGCAGGTGCTATGCTCGTCTTGCGAAGGTGAACTTAACTCATTGACATCGTTGTCGTTAGGGTTTTCGGAGGTGTGATTATGAGTCCCCTGCTCTAACCGCTGAGCTAAGGGCCCGGTTTCATTGTCAGGTGCTGGCGACGGTTGCCAAACGCCTGTATTTCCAAGGGATTCTGCACGGTTTACCCCTGCCGTGTCAAGCATTGCATCTTGCCCGGTGATGGTAAGTGGTGGCTTGCCGGGGGCTGTGCGCGCTGCATATGCGCTGCACGGTTCGGTCATAGCCGCGTCGTAAGTGCCCGTCATCGCGGCCGATTCCTTGGCCGGGGCAGTGGGGGTCATTGTCGGCAGAAGGTCCAGCGCGGCCCGTTCATCGCCGATCAGCGTATGGGTGTAATGGTCCACCGTCAGCTGACCGTGCTGTGCCGAGACAGACTCTTGGCCACGGCGGGCGTCACGCCAGAACGGGCCAGCCGGGTAATGAACGTGTGCCGCAAGGCATGGAAATCGACTACATGGCCTGATGCGTCACAAGAGGCACAACAAGGATGAATCCTCGCGCTCTTTGCGTTCCTGGGGCGTTCTGGCCTTCTCTAGTCACGCTTGGCGTGCTGCGTCCAGATCGGCCTTGAGCATGTCGGCCGTGCGGTCGGGCACGGCAAACAGCGGCGTCTCAGCAGGCTTGCCCTTGAGTAACACCGCCACGTCGCCAGCCGCGCCTGGCCTTCTCGCACGGCCGCTTCCCGGTCATAACACGGCTGCCTTGTCCCGGCTGCGGCGATAGCGTCCGATGATCACACTAAAGAACAGGCTCACGCCCGTGTAGATCATCATCCCCAGCCGGTCGACTGGCGATGTGATAGCGAACTGTCCGACCGGCGGAAGTATCCAATACGCAACGACCGCGTCGGTCAGCAGCGTGATCAGGATCGCCGGTCCGAAACCGGCGAAAAGCATCACGACCAGTCCCACCGCAGCGAACATGAGGTAGGGCGGCATGCCGGGGCCGACCCACGCAGTGACGGCCTGTCGGAGTTCGAACGCCGCCGCCACGGCGATGACGGCAAAGACGGGGAGACGCGCTTCGCCGGCCAAGAGATTTCGCCCCAAGAAGATAGCACGGGATTCATGACCTGTCGACCGGGGCTGAATCCTGACTGTGACTAAGGGAAACACCGCCTAGTGCCCTGTCGCTATTCAATTGATGGATAAAGCCGCCTCAACCTTATCCGGGCATCTGCCGTTGTGAACTGCCAGTTCACTTTCGTGCTGGCGGCGTTCCGGTCCGTCTTGCACGTTTTCGTTTCTCGCCGCAAGTC
>CAITIS010000073.1 GCA_903892515.1 uncultured Planctomycetota bacterium
GCCGCCTCCAGGCTGGTCGGGTACTGTCATGGGCAAGAAGCCCAGGACGGTCCCAACAGCCAAGGAGGCAAGGATGCTGAGCGTGGAAGATTACGGAGTGATTCGACGAGCGCGTCGCGACGGCATGAAGATCCGGGCCATCGCCCGAGAGTTTCATCATTCCCGGCGGAAGGTCCGGGACGCCTTGGCCAACGCCGAGCCTCATGGCTACACGCGGACCCAGGAGGCCGAGGCCCCGAAGCTGGGTCCGTTCAAGCTCACGATCGACCAGATCCTGGCCGCCGATGAAGAGGCCCCGCGTAAGCAGCGGCATACGGCGATGCAGGTCTTCCGGCGGCTTCGGGACGAACAGCATTACGCCGGCGGCTACGACCAGGTTCGGCGGTACATCTCGGGCCATCGGCAGCGGCATGAGGTGACGTTCATTCCGCTGTCTCACGATCCAGGCCAGCGTCTGGAGCTGGACTTCGGCCACATCTACGCCGACTTCCCTGACAGCCGACGTCAGGTGCCGGTGCTGATCCCGACCTGGAGCTTCTCGAACTTCGCCTTCGCCATCAGCCTGCCGACCGAGCGGATCGAGGCGATCCTGGCAGGGATGGTGGCCGCGTTTGAGTTCTTCGGCTGCGTGGCCCGCGAGGGCTGGTGGGACAATCCCAAGACGGTGGCCCTGGGCATCCTGCAGGGACGCGAGCGTCAGATGAATTCCCGCTACGCGGCCCTGGCAAGCCATTACGCCTTCGATCCGCTGTTCTGCATGCCGGCGGCCCCCACGGAGAAGCCCGCGGTCGAGCACAAGGTCTACGACCTCCAGCGTCGCTGGTGTACGCCGGTGCCGAAGGTCAAAGACCACGCCGACCTCAACGCCCACCTGCGGCGATGCTGCCTGGCGGATCTTGACCGGACCTGCGCCGGGCAGACGCAGACCATCGGCCAGCGATTCGCGATGGACAAGGCGGCGGCCCTGTCTTTGCCGATCCACGCCTTCGATGCCTGCATCCGCGAGTCCAAGAGGGCCGACAAGTACCAGACCGCCTTTTTCGACACCAATCGCTACAGCGTACCGAGACGCTGGGCCTTCCAGGCCGTGACCGTCAAAGCCTACGTGGATCGTGTCGAGATCGTCGCCAATCACCAGGTAGTCGCCCGGCACGCACGATGCTACGGCCGCAGCCAGCAGGTCCTGGACCCGATGCACTACCTGGTGACGCTGGGCCGCCGGCCCGGGGCATTGGACCACAGCGGCGTGTATCGCAACTGGCAGTTGCCGGCGACCTTCACGGAACTGCGAACCGTCCTGGAAGAGCGTCATGGCGTTCATGCCGGCAGCCGGCAGTACATCCGCGTGCTGCAACTGCTGGCCGAGCATCCCCAGGCCCGCGTGCTCCAGGCGATCGAGTATTGCCGAACACGGAACCTGTGGGATGCCGAACTGATTCGCGGCCAGGCCGAACATCTGGCCCTGCGCCCGGAACCCGCCGTCATCCATGTCCCCGCCGAATCCTTGAATCGGCAGATCCAGGTCCCGTGTGTGGACCTGAGCCGATTCAACCAGCTTCTTTCGATCGGAGAACCTGCCCATGCCTGAACCCCAGATCCTGCTGCTGAAGAACAACCTCAAGCACCTACGCCTGCCCACCATGGGCGCGGAGTTCGCCAAGTTGGCCCGCGAGGCCTCGGACGCCAACGAGGACTACGAGCAGTACCTGCTCCGCCTGACGGAACTGGAGGTCGCCGCCCGCTCGGCCAACGCGCTGAAGGCCCGGATCCAGCAGGCCGGATTCCCCGTGCAAAAGGACTTGGACACCTACGACTTCAGCCTCATGCCCAGTCTGAACAAACAGAAGATCCTGGAACTGACCCGGGGGGAGTGGATCGACCTGCACTACAACTCCTGTCTAGTTGGAAACGCGGGCACCGGGAAGACCCATCTGGCTATCGCCCTGGGACTGGCTGCCTGCCGTCAGGGCCGACGAGTGCGGTTCTTTACCGCCGCCGGACTGGTCACCCAGTTGGAAGAAGCCCAAAAGGAGTATCGTCTGGATCGGCTGCTGGGCCACCTGGACAAGACCGACCTGTTAATCGTGGATGAACTGGGCTACCTGTCCTTCAGCCGGGCCGGTGCCGAACTGCTGTTCCAGGTCTTCGCCGACCGCTACGAGCGGGCCAGCCTGCTGATCACCAGCAACCTGGCCTTCGGAGACTGGGGGCATATCTTCCAGGGCGAACGGATGACTGCGGCCCTGCTGGATCGCCTGACGCACCGCTGCCACATCTTCGAGATGAACGGCGAGAGCTATCGCTTCCGGGAATCCGTCAAGGCCGGCAAGAAGACCAGGGCCGCGGGCGAAGGAAAGCCCCCAGATCCCAAGGCCGCCTCAACAGCAAAAGAGTAACCCTTTACGCCGCCCGATGAGGCGGCTTATACTGTGACCCCGGTGGGTCCGAATCGCGCGCCGAGGTGGGCCCGCTTTGCTCGCCGATTACCA
>CAITIS010000074.1 GCA_903892515.1 uncultured Planctomycetota bacterium
AACATCCATCCCGGCAGCGGTCCGGCGGCGATCGTCACTGGCAACAACTTCGACTTTGCCTCTGACAACGGCATCGCCCTCCGCACCTGGAACCCCATCCTCCTCAAGGGCATCGGCAACCAGTTCACCGGCAACACCGTCAGCTTCTCCTCGAGCTCCGTCACGCGCTGTGTCGAACTGTTCGACGCGACCAACAGCACGGTCGCGGGAAACACCTTTGACCTCGACGACGAGACTGCTGTCTGGGAGAACACGGGCTGCTCCGGCAACACGCTCACCCCGAACACGGTGAAGTAGGCAGACTTCCATGGCCGCGGTCCTCGTCAACCGCAAGGGAATCCCGGTGAGACCAGGTCGGCGCTGAGCTACCCGGGAGTGTCGCAAAGCCGCTCGTCCGCCGAACAAACAGGGCATCGACCAAGGTACGACTAGTGCAGTCTGCCGCCGCAGTGCGCACTCGGAGCACACGAAGAGCGTGACGCAAGTCACGCTCTTCGTGTGCTCCCGCCCAGAGAAACCCGGAGTGTGGGCGGCGAGGCGCCCGCCCGTCAATGGCGGCTGGCTGCCGTGGCCATGTATGCTGGAAGCTCAGTTGAGACGCCGGTTGGGAGTGGGCCTTGCTTTGCTTGACGAAGACGGGCGTGCCGCGAGCCGTGGCCGCATTCGCAGCCGCCACGTGCATACTTGTTGCGACCGGCGCGCTTCATGCCGCTGCTCGGCAGCCGGGGGCTGCGAATGGCCGCGCCGAGGCCAGCCTGAGCGTCCGCTCGTATGGCGCGAAGGGCGACGGGAAGGCCGACGACACGAGGGCCTTCATCAAGGCGCTGCAGGCTGCATCGAGGTCCCATCGGCGGTTGGTTGTGCCCGCCGGAGTCTACCGACTTCGGCCGCTGAGGGTGCCGGATGGTCTCAGACTGAAAGGCGCCGGGCGCGGTGTCACCTGGCTGAAGGGCCACCTTACTTTCGGCAGCGATCAGCGCATCACCGACCTCAAGATCGGCGA
Organism: uncultured Planctomycetota bacterium; assembly: GCA_903892515.1. Lineage (GTDB taxonomy): Bacteria > Planctomycetota > Phycisphaerae > SM23-33 > SM23-33 > CAITIS01. The sequence goes on from CAITIS010000074.1 coordinate 1,004, forward strand.
GGCCGGTGACTCGGCCGTGCACAACTCGCACGGGGCGAAGAACACCATCTTCGAGCGCTGCCGATTCCGTGGCGGCGGCGGCCCGGCCGGACAGATAGGGTCATCCGTCATCGCGCTGGGCATGAACGCCAGTTGCTCGAACATCACGTTCATCAACTGCGAGGTGGAGCGCTGCCTCGGCGCTGACCCCGACTTTGCGAACGGGTACAACGACATCACCGTGCACGAGGGCAAGAATGCCCGAGTCTCGGCCATCACCTTCGACGGCTGCCACGTCGGCGTCTCGAACGGGGTTGCGACCGGCTCGCCGCGCATGGGCATCGAGTGCTGGGTCAATCCGGACACCAACGTCGGCTGGCAGAACATCACCATCCGCAACTGCGTCTTTGAGGCCACCGACGCACAGTGCCTGGACTTCGCCGACCGGTCGACCGCCGTCGCCAACGGCGTGCTTGTCGAAGGTTGTACGCTCAAGGGCGCCGGCGTCACGGGCGTCATGTGG
>CAITIS010000075.1 GCA_903892515.1 uncultured Planctomycetota bacterium
TCGCCAGAACGCCGCGCCAGAACGCTTCCTTCTTCAGATTACGCTGCTGCCCTTTGGCCACTCGCTGTCTCCTTCATCGCGATGGCCCAATCCTGACATGCCCCGGCAGCAGATTGAAGATGCGGTTCGTCGAACGGACACTGACTTCCGACGCTGGTTGTGATTCACTGGCCTCGACGATATGCTGAGCCGCATGGAGATCAGGCTAGTTTTGGCCATTTCGCCGCAAGGGCGCTTGCACGTGGAGGAGATCACGGAGGCCGATTTCGGCGCGCCGGGATTGCCGGAATCGACGGCCAAGCGTGTACTTAAAGCGTTTTCGGACGGTCCTGTGCAGGCTCTGTTGCATCTGGCGACGGTGGAGCTCCAAACGCCGCTGCCGGCGAGTTTGGGATACGCTCGTGACCTTGCGAAAGATTACCTGACGGCGATGTGCCATGTCGCCGGGATGGACGGATCAACGGACTTGGCGCCCGTGGGCCCGCCGCCGAGCGAAGAACTCGCGTTCCGTGCGATCCAGGCGCCGCCGATGAAGGGGCTGGAATACCTTTCTGCCGAAGTCCTGCAAAGCTGGTGGCGGGAGCTAGATGAGTTTGTACGTGAGGATATCCGCGCCTGTGCCGGTGGGGCGCAGACATACCTTCGCGAGAAGAACCCTCTCTGGCGGCTGGTTGGGCGCGTGACCTTTCATCTGGCCGAGAACAAACGCGATGAACAATGCCCGTTCGCTTTCATGGCCAGCTATTCCAGCCGACTGTCGGCGCAGGGGCGACTTCAGCACCTGCCGCTGGCAAGGGCTTTGCAGGAGTACGCCGGCGCCAAGAACCGACAGATGTTGATCTCGCTGCTGTCGCCCATCCAGCAAGCCTCCGAAAAGGCGGCTGTGGTGAGCGATCTCGTCGACTCCGGCGATATCTATCGGCCGCTGGCCTGGACGCCGCGACAGGCATACGCATTTCTTCAGGAAATCCCCGCGATGGAGGGGGCCGGCCTGGTCGTTCGCGTGCCGGATTGGTGGAAGGCCAAGCGTCCGCCACGACCGGTGGTCAATGCGACGATCGGGCAGCGCAAGGGATCGCTCCTCAGCGCCGACTCCTTGCTGGATTATTCCGTCGGCGTCTGCGTGGAGGGTGCGGCGCTGAGTGGCGAGGAAATCCAGTCTCTTCTGTCAGCTGGCGATGGCTTGGTGCGGTTCAAGGGCCAGTGGATCGAGGTGGACCGGGAAAAGCTCTCGGCCGCGCTGGAGCACTGGAAGCAGGTTGAGGCCCAGGTGCGCGGCGGCGGGCTGACTTTCTTCGAAGGTATGCGGCTGCTATCTGGAACCGACCTGAGCGGCGGCGGTGAAGACGCGGTCGCCGAATCGGTGCGAGAGTGGAGCCACGTGGCCGCGGGCGATTGGCTGGAAGAGACGCTGGTGCAACTCCGCGATCCTCAGCGGATCGATGGGGGCGTTCCGACTGGGTTGCAGGCGACGTTGCGCCCGTATCAACATGCAGGGATGTGTTGGCTGCGGTTCCTGACGCAATTGCGGCTGGGGGCGTGCCTGGCCGACGATATGGGGCTGGGCAAGACCATCCAGGTGCTGGCGCTGCTGCTGGACATGCGGGCCCTCGGGCAGGCTGACCATGCTGGTGGCGATACCGCCAAGGCCCCGCCCAGCCTGTTGGTTGTTCCGGCTTCGCTGATCGCCAATTGGCAGGCAGAGATCGGTCGCTTCGCGCCGGTCCTGTCTGCGTGGGTCGCGCATCCCTCCGAGCAGGAGGTGGGCCAAAGCGATCCCGGCCAGTCCTTGGAGAAGCATGACCTGGTCATTACGACCTATGGCATGGCGGCGCGGCTGGCTTGGCTGCGACGGCGGGACTGGAACCTCGTCATCCTCGACGAGGCCCAGGCGATCAAGAATTCTGGCACCCGCCAGGCCCGCGCCGTGAAGGAGCTCAAGGCACACGCTCGAATTGCCCTGACCGGCACCCCGGTAGAGAACCGCTTGAGCGACCTCTGGTCTCTGTTTGACTTCCTCAATCCGGGGCTATTGGGCTCCGCCAAGACATTCGCTCAATACGCCAAGGGCCTGGAGAAGCGGGAACACAATCCATACGCGCCTCTTCGCACGCTGGTAAGGCCGTACATTCTCCGGCGGCTCAAGACCGACAAGAGCATTATCGACGACCTGCCCGACAAGACCGAGATGAAGACGTATTGCGGCCTGAGTCGCCGCCAAGCGGCCGTTTATGGGCAATCCGTCAAGGAACTGGCCAGCCTGCTGGATGGCAGCAACGGAATCCAGAGGAAAGGGATCGTTCTGGCGTTTCTGATGCGTCTCAAGCAGATATGCAACCATCCTTCGCAATGGATGGGCGACAACGGCTACGATCCGGCCGACAGCGGCAAGTTCCAGCGTCTCTCGGACATCTGCCAGGAAATGGCCCAGCGGCAGGAGAAGGCCTTGGTGTTCACGCAGTTCCGCGAGATCGCCCAACCGCTGGCGGGGCACCTTCAGGGTGTATTCGGCCGGCCAGGTCTGGTCCTGCACGGTCAAACGCCCGTGGCCAAACGCCGCGAAATGGTCGCCGCTTTTCAGCAGGAAGACGGGCCGCCGTTCTTTGTGCTCTCGCTGAAGGCCGGGGGCGTTGGCCTGAACCTGACGGCCGCCACACATGTCGTTCACTTTGACCGCTGGTGGAACCCGGCAGTGGAGAATCAAGCCACCGACCGCGCCTTCCGCATAGGCCAGAAGCGGAATGTTGTGGTTCACAAGTTCATCTGCCAAGGAACGGTGGAAGAAAAGATTGACAAGCTCATCGAAGAGAAGGTCGGCCTGGCCAATGACCTGCTGGGCGATGGCGGAGGCGAGAAACTTCTGACCGAGATGACCAATGACGAATTGCTGCGGTTCGTATCGCTGGACATCACCAAGACGGCAGAGTGACAATAAGGCTTTTCTGAGGAGACGAATGATGGCTGGAAATCCTCGCGCCAAATACCCAATGGCCACCATTGCGCCCTACGGCCCAGACGACAAGACCGTCACAAAGCTGGCCGTCGCCATCTTTCAGAGCCCGCAAGACACGGACTCCATTGCCCTGAACAGGTGGGTGGCCGCTGACATTGCCGCAAGCGACCCAATCGCACGACGGATGTATCAGTTCCTGAAAGCCTATGGCGTCAAGACAGTGCTTACGGCCACAGTCGTCGTGGGTTGTCCGCACGAGGAAGGTGCGGATTTCCCTGTTGGGCAGGACTGCCCCTTCTGCCCTTTCTGGAAGGGCAAGCAAGGCAGCGGCAGTAGTGATTCAAGATGGGATCCGCTCAAGGAAGTGCGCGTGGAGAAGCTTGGCTTTCAGTATCGTTTCTGGCTTCCATAGGACCGACAAATCACCTCCAGGATGGTATAATCCGACGATCATTGGAAGGAGCCGAGGATGAGTTGGCGCGATTATCCCCCATACGTCCCTGTCGCCCAGCGACGGGCCAACGCCGTCCGTGAGATGGCCAAGCTTGCCAAGAAAGGCCACACCATCACCCCCGTAAAGATCGAGGGCCGGCAGATCACCTCCACGTTCTGGGGCAAGGCCTGGTGCGAAAACCTGGAATCCTACAGTGACTTCGAGAACCGGCTCCCGCGCGGGCGGACGTACGTGCGGAACGGTTCGGTCGTCGACCTCCAGATACAGCCTGGCAGGGTCATGGCCCGAGTCAGCGGCTCCGAGCTGTATGAAATCGACATCAAGATCAGCCCCCTGAGCAAACCTCACTGGCAGGCCATCAGTTCTCAATGTGCCGGAAAGATCGCCTCCGTGCTGGAACTGCTTCAGGGCCGGCTGTCGGGAGGCGTCATGGAGATCATCACGCATCGGGGAAGCGGCCTGTTCCCCAAGCCATCGGAGATATCACTGGCCTGTTCCTGCCCCGACTGGGCGGGCATGTGCAAACATGTGGCCGCGGCGCTATATGGCGTGGGAGCCCGCCTGGACAAAAAGCCCGAGTTGCTGTTTGTGCTGCGTCAGGTGGATCACCTGGAATTGATCGATCAGGCCGCCGTTGGACAATCGTTGGCAGGCGTAGCCGGGTCGGACAAGAAGACCATCGCCGAAGGCGACTTAGCCGATGTATTCGGTATCGAAATGGACACGGTTGCGACGGTTGTGGAAACTTCTGCTCCCCGAACGGATTCCGCCAAGGCCAGTGCGGGCAAGGCGGCCACGCCTCGAACTCGCCGAAAGGCTGCCAAAGCCCCCGGTAAGGAATCGGCCAAGCCCCCGGTTGCTTCCGGCCACGGGGGCCGCCAGCGCAAGTCCGCCCGAGGCAAGGCCAAACGCGGTACCAACGTCCCCAAAGTGGAAACGCGCCCTGTTCGAAAGCGTCAGAAGCCCAAGTGACGTGCGTGGATTAAGGTGGTGATCACAGCCAGCCATGACCGTCGCGAGCCCGGGGATAGAGGAGATGGTCGCAATCTTCCGGCGTGGTATCCACGGCCTATGGCGCGTGCGGCAAGGATTGGGCGATCTGACGGATGCTCGCCTGGGAGACGCCAGCCGGGGTTTTTGGCTGTAGATGGCTTTTCTCGACTGGCCGGATCCATGTTCTTCTATCGCCCGCAGCACTTCTTGTACTTTTTCCCGCTGCCGCAAGGGCAAGGGGCGTTGCGACCCACTTTGTCGCTGGCGGGCAGAGCGGATGGGCCGATATGTTCAGGCGGTAGCGGCATCTGCGGAGCCATAGGGGCCGACGCCTCTGGATATTCCGCGTCCAGGCCCAGTTCTCGCAGCATGGCCTGCCGTGGAAGGTAAACCGGCGCTTGGTCCATCGGGTCGGGCATGGTTCGGATCAACGTGGTGACCTGCTCTCGGCCAGCGAGCGTCCGGCAGGCTTGCCGAGGTGTCTTGCCGCCCAGTATCGGCAGCGGCGCGTCGATCCACTCCATGTACTGCTTGTCCATCATCTCCTGCAAGGCTCTGACCATCTCCGGTGGGATCTCGACCGGATGGGGCTTAGAGATGCGCTCATCCAGCGGACGATCTTTGCCCGGCACGTCCACGCGCTCAGTCGTGACGTCGCGAAAAGTCACGCCGGGCAGCGCGGTCAGCCACTTGCGGGCCTTCTCGAATCGCCTGGCCGAGTTCACCGTCAGCACCAGTTCATCGCCAATGAAATCGATCCTGCCCAAGTGGACAGGCCCGCCGAGCATCTTGGCGCCTTTACCGGTGGACTTGATCCAGTTGAACTCGTCCTCCTGCTCGTCGCGGTCGATGTCCTTTCGCCGAAGCAGGGCTCGCCTGACCGCGCCCGGATTGGCGACGGAGAATGACGCCGTGTGCAAGAGGATGTCGTCGCCGTCAGTGTTGCACAATCTGGGCGGTTGCCAGTTGGCTTTCCACTGGTCAATCCATTTCCACAGCCAGCCGAACTTGTGGGCCTCACGCTTCAGGCCTTCGCGCGTAAACTCTAGCTTGCAGTCCCGCAGGAACTCGACCGCCTCCATTCCCATGCCCGCTCCCAGTGGTGGGCCGGCCACCTCGATGAAGTGGAACCGCCCAGCCGGAAACGCGCGGGCCACGAGGATCGTGTTGTTATCGATGTTCTCCGAAAGCAGTTGGTCGTGGACCGTCACCGTGCCGTTCAGCAGCACGTCTTCCAGGTCAACGGTTCCGGCCTTGGGATTGTGCCCGGCCACGCGATACACGGTGGGGTGCGCCTCGATTCGGGCGCGGAGCAGCATGGCCTGGGCTTGAGGCAGGCCCTGGGCAAGCATCTTCTCGCCCTGCGTCTGGCTGGTCTTGCTGGGGCGATAGTCCAGAACGCCCCAGGCCGAATACGCCATCGCCACGCCGCGCTTCTTGTGCTCTTTGAAGAAGTACTCGATATCGTCGTCATCGAAGTACCGATTGATGGCCCGGGATGATCGCATCCGCTCGCCGTTCCACAGGTGATCGGCAAAACGTTGCGACAGGCGGCGGTCGGCTTCCTTCCAGCCGGCCAGGTCGTCAGACGCCGGCACCTTGTCTTCTTCAGCGTCTTCCATCTCCAGGTGCTCGTGCAGCGATGGCATATCCTGGTCAAGGAATTTGAGGAACTCAGCCGCGATCTTCTGGAGCTCGGGGATCACCGGCATGTAGAGGCACGTCACGCTCACCTTCTGGAGGATTGACGCCATCACATCGTGCAATCGCTGGTTTGAAAAGACGATGCTTCCGGGGATGCCCTTGCGGCCAGAAGGCTGACGGCCACGGAAGGTCGTGATCAGGATATCGACCGCCTCCTGAATCTGCTCCGAGAAGAACGGCTTGGCCTGAAGCACCTCGCCGCTGGCATCGTCAGCTACCAGCAAGAGCTGCATGCTGCGATCATCATCTTTGATTGCTCCCGGAATGACTGGCGTGCCCACTAGCCACGTCGCATCGAGCAATTCCAGGCCGGAGAGGTCCAGCCTCCAAGCCGCAGACGCGTGCGGCTGCGAAAGCACGGGCCGCGAGGTAAACCTCTCGCGAGATACTGAAACCGTCGGATGCGCCAGGTCGTTGCCCAAAGTGATGACGCATATGCCGCACTCGTCATCGAGCGTGGCCGGTTTGAGTAGCTTCCTACGGTCGGCTGCAACCACGGCCTTCAAGACCACAAACACCAGGGCCAATTCCGCGTCATTCGGCAACCGAACGTGGCGATTGGGCGGTTTGACCAGAAAGTTGGGAACCTGCTCATCATGCCGCGGATGCACTCCGGACCGTCGGAAGAACGCCTGCGTCTCTGGGGTCATGTCACCGAAGGCGTCCATGCTGAAACTCAGCATATCCATCGTCTCGGCCGCGTCATCGCCGGCACCGTCGCTATCCGTCAGGGCGGAAAAGCTCTCCGCCCCGTTGGGCCCCTGAAGAAGCATCAGACCGTATTGCTCGCCGGCAGCGCCCATCACACAGGCCAACAAGGGCTCGCCCTTGCCAGGAACCCGTACGGCAAAGCAGTCGAAGTTCGTAAAACGCTTCCAGAGTTGCCGCCCGTGAAGTTCCACGGCAGCCTCTATAACGTCGCGGATGAGATCGATGCGTTCCATTGCTTTCCTCGCAGTTCATTGCCAGCTTTGCATCGCAGGATGATTGTCATTGTCCCCGGCAGCGCGGTCAACAAACATCGCCATCTCGGCTACGACTCGTTCATGTGGCCTTGATGATGTGCGTCGAGAGGGACCTCGCCTCCTTGACCGTCACGAGCCGGCGGGATAGAGTAGCCTTCTGTGGCTGGCTTCCGACGTGAATATCCGCGGCGACTCGAGGGTTATTGTCCAGGGCCGCTTGATGGCCAATCTGTGCATCTACTTATGTATATTCGCCTCCTATCATCTTGCGCGCCTGTCCGGTGTTATGGGCGGCCAGTAAGAACGGCCAAGGTTGTCGTAATAAGAATGGGTCAGCCATCAGGCATGTAACTAAAGTGCCTGCAATAAGATACTTGCGCCCGTAGCTCAATGGATAGAGCACCGGTCTTCTAAACCGTAGGTTGTGGGTTCGAGTCCCGCCGGGCGCGGTGCTTGGGTGAAATGAGCTATGGATAGATCGCAGAAGTGAGAAGAAAGGGCTGGCTGCGCCTGCGGAGAAGAAAGCCTGCTGGCCAGCGAGGAAGTTTGTCTGGGGGCGCTACGGCGGGGGCGGGCACGTCTGGGATGTAGTCTTTCCCATGCTGATCCGTTCTTCAACGCTGTAACCCAGCTTCTTGTAGAAGGCTGTGACATCGCCATTTGAGGCCAGGATTTGCAGGTTGATCTTCAGGCATCCTCGTTGAGTCAGGGCCGCCTCCGCATGACGCATGAGTGCGGCGCCGATTCCCTTGTGGCGATGCGCGGCCGTGACCGCGAGAGAATATATCCATCCTCGATGGCCGTCGTATCCCCCCATGACAGTACCTACGACATTGCCCTCGACCTCGGCCACGAACAACAGGTCGGGCTGCACGGCCATCTTGTGCTGAATGACTGTCAAAGGGTCATTGTGTGGCGCCGGGTAGCCGAAAATCTGCCGCCAGAGGGCAACAACCGCCTGCTCGTCCGAGGGACTGTAAGTTCGAATTCGCACGATGCGGGACATGTTACCAAAAGAAAAGCGGCAGGACATTACATTGTCCTGCCGCTTAGCCTGAAATCAGCCTATTCGAGTCATCGCGGGCGAGACGCCCGCGTTCGATCAGCTGCCCGTAAACTTCTTCACTGCCAGCACGACGTTGTGGCCGCCAAAGCCGAAGCTGTTGGAGATGGCGATCTTCACGTCCTTCTGCCGGGCCTTTAAGGCACAGTAGTCCAGGTCCATGCCTTCGTCGGGTTCTTCGAGGTTCTGTGTGGCCGGGATGATGCCCGTCAGCAGCGTCTTGACCGTGGCGATCATTTCAACGCCGCCCGAAGCGCCCAGCAGGTGCCCGATGGCCGACTTGGTCGAACTGATCAGCATGCCGTCGTAGGCATGCTGACCGAAGACGGCCTTGATGGCCTTGGTCTCGGCCGCGTCGTTGAGTTGCGTGCTCGTGCCGTGGGCGTTGATGTAATCGACCTGCTCAGGGGTGATGCCCGCATCGCGCAGGGCCTGACGCATTGCGCCGCAGGCGCCGCGGCCTTCGGGATCGGGGGCCGTGATATGGCTGGCATCGCACGTCATGCCATAGCCGATGATCTCGCCCATGATGTTGGCGCCGCGCTTCTTGGCGTGCTCCAACTCTTCGAGCACCAGGACGCCCGCGCCTTCGCCCAGCAGGAAGCCGTCGCGATTGCGATCAAACGGCCGGCTGGCGTGCTGGGGATCGTCGTTGCGGGTCGTCAGGGCGTGCAGAGCGCAGAAGCTCGACAAGCCCAGCCGGGTCAGGGCGGCTTCGGAGCCGCCGGAAACCACGACATCGGTGAAGTCGCGTTGGATCAGGCGATAGGCGTCGCCCAAGGCGTTGGCGGCCGATGCACAGGCCGTCGCGACCGAGCTGCTGGGCCCGCGCAGGCCAAACAGGATGCTGACGTTGCCAGCGGCGGCGTTGACCATCAGCTTGGGGACGGTGAAGGGGCTGACTCTGCCAGCGCCCTTGCCCATCATGCGCTCGTGCTGCTGCTCGAGTTCTTCCAGCCCGCCGATGCCACTGCCGATCACCACGCCGCAACGGTCGCGGTCGCACTGATCGAAGTTGATGCCGCTGTTTTCGACGGCCTCGATGGAGGCCGCCACGGCAAAGGCGGCAAAGCGGTCGAAGCGCTTCTGCTCGCGCTTGTCGACGTACTTCTCCGGCACGCCGGGCCAAGCCAGTGAGACCTGCCCGCCGATGCGCGAAGTGAAATCGTCGGCGACGAAGCGCGTGATTGGCACTCCGCCGTTCTCGCCCGCCACCAGGCGGGACCAGAACGTTTCGACATCCCAGGCCAACGGATTAACCGTGCCCAGGCCGGTGATGACTACCCGGCGATTGCCCATGCTGAAAGAGCCTCTGTCCTTTTCCACGGCGTTGCGCGCCGGCGCGGCCGGCACAAATGCCTAGCCTTGGAGGCGAGTGGGGAGGGCCAAAACGTCAGGCCGTCCCTCTCCGCGGGGCGGAGGTCCTACGCCTTCTTCATGTGTTCCCGGATGTAGTCGATCGCCTGACCGACCGTCTGGATCTTCTCGGCCTCTTCGTCTGGGATGCTCAGCTCGAACTCGTCTTCGAACTCCATGACCAGCTCGACGGTGTCCAGCGAATCGGCGTTAAGATCATTCACGAATGACGTCTCGCGGGTGATCTCGCTCTTGTCAACGCCCATCTGCTCGCTGACAATTTCAATAACCTTCTCTTCGATTTCTTCAGCCACTAGTCGGTCCTCCCTGAAAAAGGATCAGGATTTCCGCACCTCGGCCAACCCCATCCTCAGGGCCGGTCCTTTTTGGTGCCGCGGTACTATAGCGTTGCCATCGGGGCCTTGCAACAAAGCTTTGGCCCCACCGAATGCTTTTTTACGTATGCAGCCCGCCGTCGACGCTGACCACCTGGCCGGTGATGTAGGCCGACTCATCGGAAGCCAGGAATTTCACCAGCTTGGCCACGTCCTGCGGCTTGCCCATCCGCTTTAACGGGATGAGTTCCATGGCCATATCTTTGGCCTGCTGCGGCAGGGCGTCGGTCATTTCCGTGGCGATAAAGCCCGGGGCCACGGCGTTGGCTCGCACGTTCTTGCTGGCCAGTTCCTTGGCCGTGGTCTTGGTCAGGCCGATGAGCCCGGCCTTGGAGGCCGAGTAATTCGCCTGGCCGCGATTGCCTTCGATGCCGCTGAAGCTGGCCATATTCACGATAGCGCCCTGGCGGGCCCGAAGCATGTGCTTGGCGGCCGCCCGAGTGCCGATGAAGGCGCTGGTCAGATTCACCTTGATCACCAGTTCCCAGTCCTTGTCTTCCATCCGCAGCAGCAGGCCGTCGCGCGTGATGCCGGCGTTGTTGACCAGCACGTCCAGCCGGCCGTACTTTTCCGCCACGCCGTCGATGACGTTGGTGAAGCCTTCCGAATCGGTCACGTCACACTTGGCGGTGGCCAGCTTGTCGCCCGGATTGCCCAGGGCGGCCGGCAGTTCGGCCAACAGATCCTCTTTCAAGTCCACGGCCACCACGGTCATGCCCAGGCTCAGCAACTCGCGCACGATCTCACGACCAATGCCGCGGGCTCCGCCTGTCACGATCGCCACTTTCTCGTTATCTGCCATCCTTGCTGCTCCTTATTAGTTCCAATATCGTGGCACAGCCGCTCTGGGCTGTGATGACGCGTGCAACAAGTTGCACGCCCTACGCAGTTCGTAGCACAGCCGCCCTCGGCTGTGAAGGCGCTGCCTCGGCTTGCGGTGTGCAAGAAGTTGCACACCCTACATGTTCCTACGCTACCGTGAGTTTTTCCAGCGCTTCGCGGCTATTGACGCTGACGACCTCGGCCTTGCGGTCGATCCGCCGCATCAGACCGGCCAGGACTCTGCCTGGGCCGATCTCGCAAAACCGCTGCACGCCCTGCGCGACCATGTATTCCACGCACTGCTGCCAGCGGACCGGGTTGGTCAACTGCGCTTGCAGCAGTTGCGAAACCTGATTCGCCGCCGTGTGGCAGCCGCATCCGCAGCCACAATCGCCACCGGAGGCAAAGTACGGCTGGGCGGTCACGTTAGACAGCACGCCGACGTCGGATGACGCAAATTCCTGCCCATATTCTGGCCGGGCGGGCGCGGTGCGGTCAAAGGGGCTGCCCGCGGGCGCCGCCGGCTGGTTCATCTGGACGCTGGCTAAGGCCTTGGCCAGTTCATCGCTGGCTGGCTTCATAATATCGCTGTGGAACGCGCCTGCAACCTTCAGCGGGATAGCGCCCGACGCGCCGCATTCCTTGGCCATGGCTTCGGCCCGCTTGCAGGCCTCGATCTGGCCCGACAGCACGATCTGGCCGGGGCAGTTGAAATTCGCACAAGTCAGCACCTGGCCTTGGGCGGCTTTTTCGCACAGCTCGCGGGCCTTGGCTTCATCTACGCCCATGACGCTGACCATGCCCGACGCCACAGCCGTGGCGGCCGACTGCATGGCGGCGCCGCGACGAGCGACCAGTCGCAGCGCGTCTTCAAAGCTGATGACGCCCGCGGCATACAGTGCGGTGTACTCGCCCAGGCTCAGCCCGGCCATGAACGCCGGTCGGAGTTGTGCGACATTCTCGGGGTCCAGCAGGCTGCTCATGGTCGCCAGCAGGGCGGCTGAGACGGTGAAGATTGCCGGCTGGCAGATATCGGTTCGGGCCAGTTCTTCCTCGGGGCCCTCGAAACAGAGCTTCTGGAGCGGCAGGCCGGTGATGCTCTGGGCTGAGTCGAAGACGACGCGGGCGGCGGCGAAGGCCTCGTACAGGTCGCGGCCCATGCCCACGCTTTGTGCGCCCTGGCCAGGAAAGATGAATGCGGTCTTCACGCGAAATTGTCTCCAATATCGGTAGGGTGGCGCACAGCTTTGGGTGGCATGGTCAGTCGCGTTGTCTTGCGATGACCATGTCTACATCCTGAACATTGCTTGGATCGAACATGGTCACCGCCCAGACGGCGGCGGGTGACTACGCCACCCAGAATCGCAGCCAAACTAAACCTTGATTACGGCCCCGGCCCAGGTCAGCCCAGCGCCAAAGGCGGCCAGCAACACTGTCGAACCGGGCTTCATCCGCCCGAGCCGCTGCGCCTCTTCCAACGCGATGGGAATCGACGCGGCCGAGGTGTTGCCGAATCTATCGATGTTTACGTAAACCTTGTCGATCGGGAACTTCAGCTTCGACGTGGCCGATTCGATGATGCGGATGTTCACCTGATGGGGGACCACCAGATCCACGTCTTCCACGCTCAGGCCACAGGCGTTCATGCAGTCTTCCATCAGCCACTGCATCTTCTCGATGGCGAACTTGTACACTTCGCGTCCGCGCATTTTCAGAAAGTGCATCTTCTGATCGACCGTCTCGTGCGACGCCGGCAGCCGCGAGCCGCCGGCCGGGGTGATGATGTAATCAAAGCCATCGCCGTCGGCCTTGAGCACCGTGTACTGGATGCCCTTGTTGGCCTCTTCGGTGGGCTGAAGCAGGACCGCGCCGGCGCCGTCGCCGAAGATGATGCAGCTGCCGCGGTCGGTGTAATCGGTAAAGCGGCTGAGCGTCTCGGTGCCGATGACCAGGCACTTTTTGAACTGGCCCGACTCGATCAGGCCGCGAGCGACGGATAGCGAATATACGAATCCGCTGCACGCTGCCGACAGGTCGAACGCCGCCGCGGGCTTGCAGCCCAAATCCCGCTGCACGAAGCAAGCGGTGGAAGGGCAGATCGTCTCGGGCGTGATGGAGGCGCAGATGACAAGATCGACTTCTTTGGGGTCAACGCCGGCGTTGGCGCAGGCCCTCTTGCCGGCCTCGGCGGCCATGGTGGCGCTGCTTTCGCCCACTGCGGCCACGCGGCGCTCACGAATGCCGGTGCGCTGCACGATCCACTCGTCGTTGGTGTCTACCAATCGCTCCAAATCGGCATTAGAAAGAATCTTGGTCGGCAGGTATGAGCCGAAGCCGGTAATGGCCGCCCGAACTGATTTAAGCATGAAGCGATCCCTGCCACTGTTGAATGCGATCTATGATGCGGTCGTTGATCTTGGCGTTGACCGACTCCCTGGCCACGCGGATGGCGTTGACGATGGCCCGATGCGAACTGGCGCCGTGGCAAATGATGCAGATGCCGTTGACGCCCAGCAGCGGGGCTCCGCCGTATTCGTTGAAGTCGAAACGCTCTTTGACGCTCTTGATGGCCGACTGAAACTCGGCGGTCAAGTCGGGGCGAGTGCGGGCCATCTCCTGGAACATGCTCTTGAAGAGCCCCTCGGCCAGGCCTTCCATGAGCTTAAGGCACACATTGCCCACGAAGCCTTCGCACACGACCACGTCGCAGGTGCCGCGAAAGATGTCGCGTCCCTCGACGTTGCCGATGAAGCGAATGGACGTGTCGCCCTTCATGAGTTCGCGCGTTTCCTTGACCAGCGTGTTGCCCTTGGCGTCTTCTTCGCCGATGGACAGCAGGCCCACGCGGGCATGATCCTTGCCGCAGATGCAGCGCAGGTACTCGCTGGACATGATGGCGTACTGGTGCAGGTGCTGCGGGCGGCAGTTCACGTTCGCCCCGACGTCGCACAGCACCACCGGCCCGTGGAAGGTCGGAATGATGATGGCGATGCCCGGCCGGTGCACGCCGTGCAGGCGGCGCAGGCGCATCTGGCAGGCGGCCACGCACGCGCCGGTATTTCCGGCCGATACGATGGCGTCTACCTTACCCGTCGCGGCCAGTTCGGCCATGCGGGCGAGAGAACTGTTGGGCTTCTGGCGCAGAGCTTCGACGGGCGCTTCGTCCATGCCCACAACGTCTGGCGCATGCTCGATCTCGATGAAGCTTTCCCAGCCTTCGTGCCCGCTGAGGTGCTGGCGGAGGATGGCTTCATCGCCGATCAGGACGATCTTGTCGTCTTTACCAAGCTGCTCTTTCGCCGCCAAAACTCCTTTGACGGGCTCGGCGGGCGCGTAATCGCCGCCCATAGCATCAACGGCTACGCGCATGCACTATTCCTCTTTTCCTGTCTTAAGGCTCAGGCCGGCTCGGACATAACCGCAGTTGTCACAAGCAGCGTGAGGCAGCTTGGGCGAATTGCACTTGGGGCAATCGACCACGTTGGCAGCGGCCTTGGCATGATGCGCCCGACGCTGACGCGTCCGGCTCCGCGTGGATTTCTGTGATGGTTGCATCCTGATTAACCTCTTTCTCGGTGCACAATTAAAACGAATCCGCGATTCCCGCGGATGACTCAAGTAGCCCTAAAGTAGTAATTTAAGGCAAGAGGCTACCGGCGGCCTGAGGCCTTGTCAAAGGAAAAAGCCCGCCGCTAAACCTATGCCTCTCTAATGCGTACCGTCAAACGTCCCGGTCGAGAGATTATACCGCTGGCTCGTGTGGAACGGACGGGGTTTCTCAATATCTGTTGTGATCCGCTTCACGCATGCCGACTGGCGCAGATGGCGATGGCCAGGGCGTCGGCCACGTCGGGCGGCTGGGGCATTTGCTCCAGCCGGCACAGCGCCTGAATGGCCAGCTGCACCTGGAGCTTGGCGGCGTGGCCGTTGCCGGTGATGGCTCGCTTGACCATGGTGGCAGGCATGTCCCGGACGCCCACGCCCGCCTGGCCACAGGCGCACAGGATCGTGCCGCGGGCATGGCCCATGAGGATGGCCGTCCGCGGGTGAGCGTAGTGGGAATACAGCTTCTCGACGGCCGCCAGATCGGGCTTGATCTCCGCCAGCAGCCCGGCCAGTTCCTGATGCAGTTTGGCCAAGCGGTCGGCCATCTTCGCCCGCACGCTGGTGCGAATGACGCCGGCCTCCAGGATGACGATCTCCCGGCCAGTGGTTTCGATGGCCCCATAGCCGGTGATCTCAAGCCCAGGATCAATGCCCAGAATAATCATGAGTGGGTGACCAGACTGGTCATGCCTTCCGCCAGATCGTGCCGGCGGGGCCGTCTTCCAGGACGATTCCCTTCGCCACCAGCTCCTTGCGGATCGCATCGGCCTGGTCGAAATCCTTGGCCTTGCGGGCGGCCTGACGGGCTGCGATGTACTGCTGAATTTCTGCTTCCGATAGCCCGACGGACTCTTCCTGCATCGCCGCGATGCCCAGGCCAAGGACCTCATCCATGGCCAGCAGCGTGGCGTACAGTTCGCCGGGCGACGCGGGCGTCCTGAGCATCGTCCATGCCGATGCCAACGCCCGCGGCATATTCAGATCGTCCTGGCAGGCCGTCAGGAATTCTTCCATAGCGGCGGCCAAGGGCTTTTCGCGACCGGTGTAGCCCTTGCGCAATTCCAGGGCGGTTTTCTTCAGGTGGGCGAAGGCATGGGCGGCCGCGTCGAGGCCTTCCCAACTAAACGCCAACTGCTGGCGATAGTGCGCGTTGAGGCAGAAATACCGATACGCCAGCGGGTCATACCCCTTCTCCACCAGCGTGGCGATGGTGAGGAAGCCGCCGGAGGATTTTGACATTTTGCCGCCGGCGCCGCTTTCGTCCTTGGCCATAACCAGGAATTCGCCGTGCAGCCACCAGTTCACCCACTGATGCCCCAAGGCCGCCTCTGCCTGGGCGATCTCGTTGGTGTGGTGCACCGGGATGTGGTCGATGCCGCCGCAATGAATATCCACGCGCTCGCCCAGGTACTTGACGGCCATGGCCGAGCACTCGATGTGCCAGCCCGGGAAGCCCACGCCCCAGGGGCTGGGCCATTCCATCAGCCGCTGCTTGTCCTTGGGCGAAAATTTCCACAAGGCAAAGTCGGGCGGGTTCCGCTTGCTCTGGGACATCTCAACCCGCGCCCCGGCCTTGAGGGCTTTCAAATCCTGCCGGGCCAGCTTGCCGTAGTCGGATAGCTTGGAGGTGTCAAAGTACACGCCGTCGTCGGCGACGTACGTGAAGCCCTTTTCTTCCAGCGTGCGGATGAGGGCGATCTGCTCGGGGATGTGGTCGGTGGCCTTGCACCAGACGTCGGGCTCTTGCAGGTTCAGCCGCTGCATGTCGGCGCGGAAGGCCTGCCAGTAGAAGTCGGCGATCTCCCAGACGCTCTTGCCTTCGCGGGCGGCGCCCAGGGCCATCTTGTCCTCGCCGGCATCAGCGTCGCTGGTCAGGTGCCCGACGTCGGTCACGTTCATGACGTGGCGCACGGCCAGCCCGCTGGCCCGCAGCACGCGCTTGAGGATGTCCTCGAAGACGTACGTTCGCAGGTTGCCGATGTGGGCGAAGTTGTACACCGTCGGCCCGCAGGTGTAGAGACGGACCAGCGCGTCCTCGATCGGCGTAAATGGGTCGGAATGGCGGGTCAGCGTGTTGTAAAGGGACAGGGCCATGTTGTCGTTGCCTAGTTTGTGCCGCCCCTTCGGGGCTCTACTATCTGTCGGCTCGTTCCGGGGGCTCACGCCCCCGGCTACAATCGTTCCGGCCCTTCGGGCCTGCGCCGGGTGGGCACTTGACGGTCAGTCTTCTCGCCTGTTCACCTGTTCTGCTGCTCGCCTGCTCTGTAGTCCTTCAACCGCGATTTTGCAGTCACAAAATCACAGTTGAAGGACTACTACTCCTCGGCCTCGTCCAGAATCACGACGGCATAGGCGGCGACGCCTTCGCCGTTGCCGCAGAAGCCCATGCCCTCAGCCGTCTTGGCCTTGACCGAGACGGCCGACATGTCCAAGCCCAGCACGTCGGCGATCTTCTCGCGCATCGCCAGCTTGTGCGGGCCCAGCTTGGGCTTCTCGCAGATGATGGTTATGTCGCAATTGCCCACCATCCAGCCCACCTGCAAGAGCATGCCCATGGCCTCAGCCAGCAGGGCGGTGCTGTCGGCGTCCTTCCACTTCGGATCGGTATCGGGGAAGACCTCGCCGATGTCGCCCAAGCCCGACGCCCCGAGCATCGCGTCGATCAACGCGTGAATCGGCGCATCGGCGTCGCTGTGGCCGTCCAGCCCTTTGCCAAAGGGAACTTTCACGCCGCAAAGCTTCAGCGGCCGACCTTCGGCAAACCGGTGAGAATCGAAACCCATGCCTACTCGGTTCATGGCCGGCAGGATAAGCGATTCTCACCCGATTTGCGATAGCCTGCTCGGGTTTTGGCCACACGGGGGCAGGCAATCAGTTGACCATTGAATACGCTGATCAGTTCATCTGATCGGCTCGACCACTCATCTGTCGATTCAGGCTTGTGCATGATTAGACATTAGTGATGACTCATCAGACCGCGTGGCTATGCAGCCCGAGGGGCTGAGAGACTACAGCCTGGGGCAACGCCCCAGGTAAAGATGCGCCACCCAGCCAAGCCGTGCAAGGGCGTGAGAGGCAAAGCCCTGTCCCGCCCTTGCAGGGCTTGGCCCAGGAGGTCATCGTCACCCAGGGCGGCGCTTCGCTCTGCCCTGGGCTGTACTCCTTCAAGCCCTTCGGGCTTAAGCAATGCGAATTGAATCGCTCTATGCAAAAGCCTGTCGGTTCACTGATCACCTGATCCACTGATTCACGGATTAGCTGACTTGGCTGATCAACTCTGTATCACATCTCCCTGCCGACGGCGTTGGCGATGCGTCCGAGCACGGCCATTATGTCCACCAGGGCTTGGGGCGTAATGGATTGCGCGCCGTCGGAGAGGGCGTGCTCGGGGTCGGGGTGTACTTCCAGCAGCAGGCCGTCGCAGCCACAGGCCACCGAGGCTTGACACATGGGCGGCACGAGGTGGGCATGGCCGGTGCCGTGCGAGGGATCGACCATCACGGGCAGGTGGGTCCGCTCACGGAGTTCGGGCACGACCGCCAGCGGCAGCGTGTTGCGGACGTAGTCCTCGTACGTGCGGATGCCACGCTCGCACAGGATGATGTTGGGGTTGCCGGCGTTGATGATGTACTCGGCCGCCAGCAGCCACTCTTCCAGCTTGGCCGAGGGGCCGCGCTTGAGCAGAACGGGTTTGGGCTGCCGACCGGCCGCTTCGAGCAGAGGGTAGTTCTGCATGTTCCTGGCGCCGATCTGCACCACGTCGCAGCTCTGGCTGACGTGCGTCAACTCTTCCACGCCGATGGCCTCGGTGACGATGGCCAGGCCCGTCAGGTCGCGGGCTTCCTCGCAGATGCGCAGGCCTTCTTCGCGCAGCCCTTGGAAGCTGTACGGGCTGGTGCGGGGCTTGTACGCGCCGCCGCGCAGGCCGATAGCGCCGGCCTTGGCGCACGCCTCGGCTGTGCGGAGGAGTTGGTCGCGGCTCTCGATGGAGCACGGCCCGGCCACGATGCCGATCTTCTTACCGCCAACGGGGAACTTCTTGGGCCCGATGCAGACCTCGGTGCGGGTGTTTTTGACCTCGGTGGAGGCCATCTTGTATGGGGCAAGGATCGGCACGACCTGCTCGACCATGGTGGCGTTCTCGATGGCGCCCTTATCGACGGCCCGCTTGTCGCCGATGCAGGCGATGACGGTACGGTCGGTGCCGCGGATGACGTGGTCCTTCAGACCGAAATCACGCACGAGATCGACGACGTGCTGGACCTGTTCACTGGTAGCGCCGGGCTTCATTACAACAATCATGGACTGACTCCTGGGTAGACTTTGGGTTTAACGGATCGGGGAAAACCACGCAGCGGCCGTGGCGGCAAGGCGTTAGCCTTACCAGCGACGCCAGGACCACGCGGAATCGCGGCACGAAACGCGGGCGGGGGCAAACAGACTGGGCGCAACCCAGAGCTGGATCAGCTCAAGGTACGCCCATGCACGCTCCTGAATGTTTGCCAAACGTTTCGTCATAGCAGCTGCCGTTTGCTCGGCAGATGCGGTCATTATACCGTGAGCTGCGCCATTGCCAAGGCGAATTCGCTTTGAACAGATAGGGAACTCGCGAATCGGCGGCGCCGCCGAGCTATCATTCGTCAATCGGCGCGGAACTCGCGGAACGGCGGGCGTCAGCATTCTTGAGATTATCACTTGAAATGCGGCCAACCCGATGTAGGGTTACGCGTTCGTGACGGGATTCTGCATAGCAATGACGCACAAAGGCATGACGCAAAACAGCATGACGCAGAAAGGCATAGCATGAAGGTTGGCATTTCGGAATGGAGCCTGCATCAGAATTTCGGGCGGTTCGTGGAGAACCCTCATCCCATGACCGTGGCGCAGTTCCTGGACCTGGCTGGCCAGTGGAAGGTCGATGCCGTCCAGATCGAGTCGATTCCCGACGATAGGGCCAAGCTCGACGCCATCCGCGACCAGGCCGGCAAGCTGGGGCTGACCATTGAGGTCGAGGCCTGCACCATCGACCCGCCCAAGCTGCGCCAGAAGATCGAGGCCGCCAAGCATCTGGGGGCCAAGGTCGTCCGCACCTTCCCCGACCTGGACCGCTACCGCAAGGGCGACCCGCTGCCCGAGCAGATGAAGCGGGCCGTCAAGGCCCTCAAGCAGGTGGCCAAGGACGCCAAGGAACTCGACGTCTACGTCGGCGTGGAGAATCACCAGTCGCTGGTGACCGACCGCGTGACGTACCAGGACATCAGCGGCATGGAACTGGCCGAGATCCTGGACGAGGTCAACAGCCCCTTCGTCGGGGCCTGTCTCGACGCCGGCAACGTCTTTGCCTACCTCGACGACGTGATGGAGACGGCCAAGCGGCTGGCGCCGCGCGTCATGACGTGCCACTTCAAGGATTATCGCATCAAGCGGAACTTCCGCGGGGCCGAAGAGGCAGGCTGCCCGCTGGGCACCGGCATTATCGACCTCGAGGCCATCGTCAAGTTGCTGCGGGACAACTCGCCGCGCGGCAACGAGCTGTGCTTGCAGATCGAGTCGCCCGTCGAGCGGATCCTGATTCCGTTCCTCGACGCCGATTGGTGGAGCGGCTACCAGCCTGCCGACGCGCAGCGGCTGCCGGCGTATCTGAAGTTCCTGGCGGAAAAGGGCGAGCCGTCCGAGACGGACTTCCGCTTGCCGGCCGAACTGGGCAAGGGGCTGGAGGAGATTCTCGAACACGAAAAGCAGTACAATTTCCAGAGCGTCCAGTACACGCGGGCCTTGTTGGCCCGGCTGAAAGCATAAGGCAAACAAAAGGGTGGCATGGCCATCTGCCCGTTGTTGGGCGGTGACCATGTTCGGCCCCGAAACAAGTGCAGAACGCACGGCCGAGGCGGCTGTGCCACGATGAAAGGAATACCCATGAAAGCTGGTTTTCTCGTTGGAATCTACAAGATGCAGGTTAAGGAGACGCCCAAGCCCACCATCGCCGACGGCGAGGCCCTGATCGCCATCAGCGCCTGCGGCATCTGCGGCAGCGACATTCACGACGCCGCCAGAGCCCAGGAGCCGCGCATCCCCGGCCATGAGTTCTCCGGCACGATCGCCGAGATTCGCGGCGACGCCCTGGGCTTCAAGGTCGGCGAGCAGGTCGTGCTCGACCCGATCATGCGCTGCGGCCAGTGTTCCTTCTGCAAGCAAGGCAAAGACCACCTGTGCGAGAAGATGGCCGTCATCGGCTGCCAGACTCCCGGCGGGTTCGCCGAGTTCGCCGTGGTGCCCAATAAGAACATGCGGCGGATTCCGGCTGGTCTTTCGCCCGAATTGGCCACGCTGGCCGATCCGCTGGCCGTGACGTTGCACGCCGCCGACATTGCCGGCGACATCAAGGGCAAGAACTGCCTGGTGTACGGCGCCGGCACGCTGGGGCTGTTCATGATCCAGGTGCTGAAGATGCGCGGGGCGGCGAAGGTCGCGGTCGTGGACATCGCCCAGGAGCGGCTGGAGGTGGCCAAGAAGCTCGACCCCTCGTTCATCACCGTTAATCCCTCGACCGACCCGCAGTACAAGGCTGTTGAGGGAATCAACTTTGAACTGCTCATCGAACTGGCCGGCGGCAGCGCCCCGACGCTGCCCGACGCGGTCAATCGCGGCGGCAAGGACTGCCTGATCCTGCTCATCGCCCAGCGGGCCCCGACCGAGATCAACTGCTGGAATTTCATGTTCGGCGAAAAGCGGCTGCAGGGCGTGTTCGGCCAAACGGCCAAGAACTACAAGCAGGCCGTGGAAATGCTGGGCAAGGGCGAGATCAACGGCAAGGCCCTGCTCACGCACGTCTTCACGCTGGACAAGGTGCAAGAGGCCTACGATATGGCCCGCTCCCCCAAGTCGGTGAAGGTGGTCGTCAAGCCGAAGTAGTTAGAAGAGGTCATAGGTCATAGGTCGTAGGGCGGGCAGGCTTGCCCGCGATTATGCGGCTTCAAGACGGTAGGGGCCGCAGGTTTTTCGCCTGCCGTTGGCGAAGGTTCTGCGGACGGCCCAAGCGGCCGCTCGTGCCCAGCCTGTAGCGTGCAACTTTATTGCACGCGTGATTGAGAAACCCGACAGGGCGTGCAGTCCGCTGCACGCCCTGTCTTCTTTACCAACGGGTGATCTGGGGCGAGCGATACGGTGGCGTGTCCAGGAACCACTGGAGCAGGCGTTCTTTCAATGGCGCTGCGATGCTCGCGGCCATGGGGTCGTCCAGGGAAAGGCCGCGTTCCTGCGGGTCGTTCTCCAGGTCGAACAGCCGCCAGCCCCACGCGCCGGGATGGTGGACGAGCTTGTGCGTGGCGTTGCGGACGGCCACACATCCCTCGCCCGGCGCCCAGGGCAGGGTGTGGTAGGCCCAGTGTCTCGCAGGGGCGTCAGGTTGCCCCCACATTGCGCCGGCGAAGCTCTGGCCTTGCACGCTCGGCGGCTTCGCCAGTCCCAGCAGCTCGAGAATCGTCGGGGCCAGATCCTCGTGTTGCGTCATGTTCGAACAGCAGCGGCCCGCGCCCAGGCCGCCGGGCAGATGCACGATCAGCGGAACGCGCAGCGTGCTTTCATACAGGTAGGGCCCCTTGCGGACCAGGCCGTGGTCGCCCAGGTAGTCGCCGTGGTCGCTGGTGTAGAGGATGATGGTGTTGTCCAACTGGCCGGCGCGCTCCAAGGCCTGCGTGATCCGCCCGACGTGAGCGTCGATGTGCGTGACCATGGCGTAGTAGTAGGCCTTCATCTGCTGGTAGCCTTGGGGAGATATTCCCTCCGGGCAGCAGTAGTCATTGGTGCGGACGGCGTGCTCCTCGATCCCACCTAATGGCGGCGGCAGCGTTGCCGGGTCGTACAGCCGGGCGAACTCCTCCGGCGGATTGAAGGGGTGATGCGGATCGACGAAAGAGCACCAGGCGAAGAAGGGTCGCGCCGATTCGGGTTTGTTCATGAAGTCGATCGTGCGGTCGGCGATCCAGGCCGTCTGATGCAGGTTCTCCGGCAGGGTCGAGAGAAAGCAGGAACTGAGGCCGCCGTCCTTGGCCGGGGGCAGCGGGGCGTCGCGCACCTCGGGGTCATCGTGCGTGTTGTAGCGGGCGGCCTGCACGTGCTGGGGATGTTCGCGGCGAATCCAGTCCATGTACTCGCCGATGTTGTGATCCTCGGTGATGTGAAAGTCCTGGAAGCCGTAGTAGGGCTTGCTCCGGTCTGGCCGCAGCATGTACTCCGTCAACTCGCCTTCGAAGTGCGCCTTGCCAAAAAAGCCGGTGCGATAACCCTCCTCCGCCAGCCAGTGCGACAGGCCACGCGCCTGCTCGTCGAGTTTCACGCCGACCGACCACGCCCCGTGCGTCCGCGGATACTGGCCCGTGAGGATGGAAGCCCGCGCCGGCGTGCATAGCGGGCAGGAAGTCGTGTGATCCGTAAACCGCACGCCGCGCGCGGCGAGTTGGTCGAGGTGGGGCGTCAGGACGTGCCCGTTCCCATTGCAGCCTACGGCGTCGAAGCGCTGCTCGTCGCTGGTGATGAGCAGGACGTTGGCGTTCCTGAGGCGTCCAATCGCGGGATTCATTTCTTGCTCCGTGATCGGCCGCCGCTGCGCAGCAAGCTGCTCAACAGCGGCTTCATGGCGGCAGCCAGGCGGACGAAGCCCAGGTCGGTGGCGTGCACGCCGTCGACGGTGCCTTCGCCGTCAGGGCCCAGCAGGTCATCGCCGCCCAGCAGGTGAAGATTCTTGAGCCCTTCACGCTTGAGTTGCGCGTAGGCCTTGCGGATCGCCCGGTTGTTTTCCTTGATCTTCTCTTGTCGCGGGCCGCTGAGGAATGCGTCGGCGAAGTTGGCGTTCTCGACCAGCACGATGGGGGCACTTGGCTGGGCGGTTCGCAGCGTGCGAACGAACGGCACTGCCCGCTGGGCGATCAGCTTGCCATCCATGTTCGGTAGCGAATCCAGCACGTACATGCGCGTGGGAATCTCCGCCAGCAGGTCGGCGATCTCCGGCTCCATCATGCCATTGCCGGAGAAGCCCAGGTTGATCGTCGGCCAGTCGAGCCACCGGCCCAGGATGGCGGAATAGACCATGCCCGCCCGCGACGCACAGCCACCCTGCACGATGCTCGTGCCGTAAAAGACGATGGGCTTTTGGGCCCGCGCCGGCAGCGTCGCGAACGTGCTGCCCTTGTCCAGGCCGATTTCGAGGCTGGCGATGCCGGCATACAGCGGCAGGTACAGCCGATATTCGCGGCGGCGGGCCGGGATGTTTTCGATCAGCCGGGCCTCGCAGCGAGGGGCGCGTTCAGGCCTGCCGACGCCCAGCCAGCGCCACTGGCGGGCGTGCTTGACGTACAGGTCCAGGCCGGCCAAGCCGCTGGGGGCGAAGTGCGTCATGACGTAATACCCCGGCACCCGCCAGCGGGCCCAGATGGCCGAGGAGTTCGTGGCGAACCCCACCGACAGGCCGGCCGGCATGGTGGACAAGTCCCAGACCGGCTGGCGCACGAGCTTTTGTGCCCGGGCGGGGAAGCGGTGGAACGGGCTGGCGGTATCGGCAAAGCCCTTGCCTTCCAGCGGCGCATTGGCCAGGTCGTGCCAGATCATGTCCTTGGGCGGATCAGGGTACAGTGAGACGGCTTTGGGCATGCTTCATTCCTTGTTTGATTTGACGCCTCAGCATCGCCGGTGAATCGGATGGCGTCAAGCATCACCGCCGCGTCATGTCGCTCTGTTCTGGCGGCTTTCCAAGATGAATGTGTCGCATCGGCGGGATATCATTCTCGGCGTGACCTGTGCTCGCGTTGCTGGTCGCCCCAATAGAGCGGTAGCGATTGTCGAGCGAGCAGTCCAGTCGAACTGAGAAAGGGCATATCCATGTTCCATCGGGTGGTCGGTGTGTGCGCCGTAGCGATGCTGGCGTCGTTGCTGACAGGCTGTGCCGGTGTTGTGCGTAACCCGCTGCCGGTCGAACTGGCCGGCCAGGCCACCGTCGCGGGCATGCCGGACATTCGCGCCTGGGGCGGCGAGTTCAGCCCGGTATTCCAGGCCGACCTGGTTGAGTCGATTCGGCAGGCTCGGGCGGTTGACCCGCGTGGGGTCGTCGGCCCCGATGGCAGCGTCAACGTGCTGTCCATCTCCGGCGGCGGAGCGGACGGGGCATTCGGGGCAGGGCTATTGTGCGGCTGGACGGAGAGCGGCAATCGCCCGCCGTTCAAGCTCGTGACGGGCATCAGCACGGGAGCGCTCATCGCTCCGTTTGCCTTTGCCGGGCCTGAATTCGACCCCGTGATCCGCAAGTTCTACACGTCGGTCTGTACCACGGACATCTTCAAGCCGCGACCTATCCTGAGCTTGCTCGAGGGAACCGACGCGTTGGCGGACACAGCCCCTCTGGCCAAGCTGCTGGAGCAGGTGGCCGACGAGAAGCTGCTGGCCGCCGTCGCCAAGGCGCACCGGCAGGGACGCCGGCTGTACATCGGCACCACGAACCTGGACGCGGGCAGGCTCGTGGTGTGGAACATGGGCGCCATCGCCGCCAGCGGCCGGCCCGAGGCCCTGACACTTTTTCGCAAGGTAATGCGGGCGTCGGCGTCCATCCCCGTGGCGTTTCCGCCCGTGTACATGCCCGTGCAGGCAAAGGGCAAGACGTACGACGAGATGCACGTCGACGGCGGCGTCACCACGCAGGTGTTCTTCTATGGGTTCATGCTGGATCTGCCCGAGGCCATGCGTGCGGCCGGGGTCACTGCCGATGCGCCGATCCATCTGTATATCGTCCGAAACGCCCAGCTCAAGTCCGATTGGCAGAGCGTGAAGCCTCGGCTGTTGCCGATCGCCGGCCGGGCGGTCTCGGACCTCCTGTTCACCCAGGGCGTCGGCGACCTGTACCGCATCTACACCATTGCCACGCGCGACGGGATCGACTTCAACCTTGCCTCGATCCCCGTTGATTACACTCGCCAGGGCAAAGAGGCGTTCGACTGCGCCGAAATGAAACGGCTGTTCCAACGCGGCTTTGACATGGCAAAACCGGGCTATCCCTGGGAAAAACTGCCGCCAGGGCTGCGCGACCGGACGATCCCGGCCACCGCGCCGACGACGCAGAAGTAGGCGGTCGAGCCACGGCGAAGGCAAGCTTGCGAGCCCGACGGGCTGATTACATTGGCTGTCGCGACCAGACCATCTCTGGCTGGCCTGCGAGCTTGGCAAGCTGCTCCTCGAAAGCCGCTGGGTTCCTGGGGTCCCCGAGCCTCTGCAGGCGGATGTATACCGGAATGCTCTGGCCATCGCGGTGCAGGTCGATGCGGTGCTCGGTCCAGAGGTCATGTGCCACACTGTGCACAGAATGTTGCCCCACTAACACGAGCCAGGGACCCCATGTCTGCATGTCGATGGGGTGCTGCCAGACATCGCTTGCCCACAGGCACATACACCCGCCCTTATGCGATAACTCAAGTGTATCGATTCCCGACTCCATCCACTTCAGGAGCAGGAACATGAACAACCGCGATCCTGGGCTGCCTGAGGGGGACTGGGCGGGGTCAGAAGTCTGAGCGATGAATTCCCGGAATGCGCGTGAGTCCTTGGGGACGTGGGGTGTCTCAGCAAGGAATTCCCGGAATTCGCATGATTCCTTTTCGTCCTTTCGGCGATCAGAGATGGCCTGTATCGCGTTCCAGAACCGACCGAACCACATGCGAGCCTCCCTTCGATTTCGCCTGATGTCCCTGTGCCATTCAACACATGCCTTTCCCCGAGTACGCGTAAAGGCATGGCACCACGTCATCGCCTTTACATGGTCACGCGAACAGACGCGAACAGCGTGACCATGCCACCCGACGCGGACGACGGCGCCACGAATTCACGGATTTAGGAGTCCACGGATTCACGAGTTCACGAATCTACGAATCCACGGCCTCACGAATTCTCCGCGCTCTCTGCGCCTCAGCGGCCCATCCCGCTTTTGGCGGTGCGTGCCGGACTATCTTGCCCGGATGACTTCCATTCCGCCCATGTACTGGCGCAGAGCCTTGGGGACCGTCACGGTGCCGTCGGCGTTCTGGTAGAGTTCCAGCACGGGAATCAGCACGCGCGGGCTGGCGATGACCGTGTTGTTGAGGGTGTGGCAGTAGCGGACGCTGCCCTCGGCGTCGCGGTAGCGCAGGTTCAGCCGCCGGGCCTGGAATTCATAGAACCGGCTGGCGGAGTGCGTCTCGCCGTAGCTCTTGCGGCTGGGCATCCAGGTTTCGATGTCGAACTTCTGCACCTGGCCCTGGCCAAGGTCGCCGGTGCACACGTTCACCACGCGATACGGCAGTTCCAGGGCGGCCAGCACGTCCTCGGCGTTCTTCAAAATCTCCTGGTGCAAGGCGATGGACTGGGCCTTGTCGTTGGGGGCGATGATGACCTGCTCGACCTTGTCGAAGAGGTGGATGCGGTACAGGCCGTAAGTGTCCTTGCCGGCGGCGCCGGCCTCGCGGCGGAAGCACGTGGACAGGGCCACGTACTTCTTGGGCAGTTCGGCCTGGGCGAGGATTTCTTCGCTGTGGTAGGCCGTCACCGGCACCTCGGCCGTGCCGACCAGGCTCAGGCCGTCGCGTTCGCACAGGTACGCCTGGTCGCGCCCGACGGGGAAATACCCCGTGCCGTACATGACTTCCTCGCGCACCAGCACGGGCGGCGTCATTAGTATGTAGCCCTTGGCCACCATCTGATCGACGGCCAGCCGGAGGATCGCCTGGTGCAGCATTGCCCCGGCGCCCTTGAGGAAGTAGTTCCGGCTGCCGGCGAGCTTGACGCCGCGGTCGACGTCGATGATGTCCAGCGCCAAGCCAAGTTCCATGTGGTCCTTGGGCTCGAAGTCGAACTTGCGCACCTCGCCGACGCGGCGCAGCTCGACGTTCTCGGTGTCGTCCTTGCCCTCGGGCACTTCAGGGTCCGCCGGTTGGGGCACGAGCATCAGCAGTTGGTCGAACTGCGGCTTAAGGCCGTCCAGTTCGTCCTGCAACTCCTTGGCTCGGACCTTCAATTGCGAGGGCTTCTGCTGGAGATTGACGACACGTTGACGTTGCTCGGCCACAACCTGGGCAAGCGACGTGACCACGTCAGCATCGGCACCTACCTGCTTTGCATCATTGTACTTCTCGACGTCCTCTTTAAGCGTGCGGTTTGCCTCTGCAATTTCCTTACCGGCCTTGTTCTGCTCGGTGCGGATGGCCTGCTGCTCCTGCTGGGCCGCCAACAGCTTGCGGTCCATTTCGAGGATGGCAGGGATGTCCACGCCGATGCGCTTGCTCTTGGCGGCGTGAATAAAGAGGTCCGGTTCGCTGCGTAGCCATTTGATGTCGATCATTGCGTTACTTCCAATTCCTTCTGGTGGGTGGCATGGTCACGCTGTTGCGTGACCATGTTCAGACCCGACACGCGCAGACAGGGCGTGCAGATCCCGCCCAGGCGGGGTTCAGCACACCCACATATGCCTTTCCGCATGGCACGAAAGCTCAGACCCCGTAAACCTGCGACGGGCAGAGGAGGTCGGGGAAGCGGTTCAGCAGGGCCAGTCTCATCTCGAAGCACATGTGACACTCATCGATATACTGTGGCTCGTGTGGCAAGTCAAGTTCGCGGGCAAGCTGGGCCGGGCCGCCGCGAAGGATCGGCCCAACGATCGGGTGGGCAGGGGGATCGTACTGGCGAATCACTTGCCCCAGAGGCTCGTCCAAGAAATTGCCCATGGACAGGCCCTGGCAGAGGTGCAGGTGGCCATAGCAGTCGGCGTGTACCCGTTCCGGATCGGCGAGTTTCTCGAATGGGCAGCGGGTCAGTTCAGCCCAGGGACGCGTGGGTAGGCCGGCCAGCATCTTGCGAGCCGCCCGCCCCCGGAACTTGACGCCCCCGGCAATTGTTGCCTGCTGCGATCCCTCTGCCGGCGGGCCGAGTGTCGGCCGCTGCTTGCAGATCACGTTGAGGTGCAGGTTCAGTTCCCTGGCGGCCGCTTGAACTCGCTCGGCGTGGGCGCCGGAGGAGTCGCCGAAATGGATGGGATCGTCGCTGATCGTCGCCGCGTTCAGCCCCGCCTCCTTCAGCGGGCGCAGCCACATCGCGGCGTCTTCGGACGAGGAGGCCCAGTAGGAGTTCGTCACGATATCGGTCTGCAGCCCCAGCCGATGCGCGTGGCGAACGCCCTCGACCAGCAGGGGGAAGTAGAGCGTCGGCTCGCCGCCCTCGAAGCATACACCGTTGATGTTGCCGGCCTCGACGACCGACTCCAGCAGCGCGCGAAGCTGATCAAGCGTGAACGTGCCCTTTGACGCCGGACCGCAGAACAGAAAGCAATGGTCGCATTCGAAGTTGCAGGCATACGTCAGCAGGATGTGGATGCTACTGAGCACACACCCACCTTAACCGAAACTTCCACACAACGGTAGGGCGGGCAGGCTTGCTCGCGTTTTTTTGTGTAGGTCCGGGAGGACCGGCAGGCCGAGGGCGTGAGCCCACCGAACACAGGTGCCAAATAACCGGTGGGTGGCCTGGTCACGCGTTCGCGTGATCACGTTCAGACCCCAGGCGGGGTCGGGATACCACACATGCTTTTTCGCAAGACAGCGCGCAAAGGCATGGCACCCGGCGCGTCAATTACGGCTTCCGCGTGGCAGGTTTCCCAACCCGCCACGCCAACGGAAGACGCGTTTTCAACCGCTCTAAGTTACTGGACCTTCTTTATGGAGTCCACGACGATCCAGACCTTGGGGGCTTGGGAGTTATCTAGCGTGCCGGTGACTTCGTAGGTGCCGGTAAGCTCGCCGCCGCCGATCTTGCTTAAGGTTTGCTCGACCGACTTGGCGGCCGAAGGGGCGGCCTTGAGGCGGTAGTGGGTTTCGCCCATGACCAAGCGCGGCACGCCGCTCATGGTCTTCTCGACAGGCCCGCTCCATTTCCCAGCCGACTGGCTGGAGGGTTGGCTGGCAGGCTTGCTGGCGGGGGCAGAGGTCGCCGGCTTGGATGATGCCCCCGCGGCCAGGACGACTGTCGCCAGCAGGGCCAGGCTCAGGGCGGCAGCGGACAGGGTGATCCGGCTCATGTGCTCTCCTTAATTGTGTGTGGCCGCTAGGGTAGCGGAGGCGAGCTTGGATTTCTACGCTCTTGCGGAGATGGCTTTTCTTTTGACACCTGCGTCGCGCCATCTATAATTCACCGATACGCGAAGCCCCCGATGGGTCGGACGGCGCGCGGCTTTGGATGAATCGTACAGAGACGATGATGGCAGCGAAGGAACAGCAAGACTTTCCAGTCACGAGGGAATGGGCATGAGCCCGTTCGTAAGCGGAGTAGCGGCAAGTGCTTCGGCTTAGGTCGAAT
Source organism: uncultured Planctomycetota bacterium (assembly GCA_903892515.1). Classification (GTDB taxonomy): domain Bacteria; phylum Planctomycetota; class Phycisphaerae; order SM23-33; family SM23-33; genus CAITIS01. Next base: position 29,669 of record CAITIS010000075.1, read on the forward strand.
TCGCCCGGCCGGTCTGCGGTCGGAGGTATTCGGCCCCGAGGAACAGCATGCGGCTTATCGCCGGTTGGTTGTCATGGAGGGAACAACAAGCGATAAGAACCGTACTAATGCTGTACATCGGCGTGATCGGGAAAGTGGGCCTTTGACCCACTTTTTTTTGTCGTCGGTGCCGCCTGGGACCTGTGGAGGTCTGGCGGTTGTGTTTGGCGAGATTTGACAAGGACGGTTATGAACCAAGAATTGCTGCGAATTGTTGACGGAATCGCCCGGGACAAGAACATCGGCCGAGAAGTCGTGTTCAAGGACCTGGAATCCGCCATCATATCGGCCATTCGCAAGGCATATGACCGGGTCGAAGACGTCACCGTCCAGATTGGCCGCGATACGGGTGATATCAGCGCCATCGTCGCCGGCAAACCGATGGCCATGCGCGAGTTGGGGCGCATCGCGGCCCAGACCGCCAAGCAGGTCATGATTCAGAAGATCCGTGAGGCCGAACGCGGCAGCATATTTGACGACTACGCCGACAAGAAGGGCGAGATTGTTCTGGGCCGGGCGATCCGTCGCGAAGGCGGCACGTTGATCGTCGACCTGGGGCGAGCCGAGGCCATCCTGCCCAAGAGCGAGCAGATCCCCGGCGAGACGCACATGCCCGAAGACCGCGTGCGGGCCATGATTCTTGACGTACGCGAGCAGGGCAACCAGGTCCGCATCGTCCTGACGCGGACGCACCCCGATTTTGTCCGCCGGCTCTTCGAGGCCGAAGTGCCCGAAGTCGGCGAGAAGGTTATTGAGATTGTCGCCCTGGCCCGCGAGGCCGGGTACCGCACGAAGGTCGCCGTCAACAGCCTGGACACGAAGGTCGATGCGGTGGGCGCGTGCGTGGGCGTTCGCGGCAGCCGGATCAAGAGCATCGTGGACGAACTGGGCGGCGAGAAGATCGACATCGTCCGCTGGAACGATTCGTCCAAGGTCCTGATCGCCAATGCCCTCAAGCCCGCTGAGGTGTATGACATCTCGCTGTGCTTTGAACTGGGCCGGGCCATCGTGGTTGTGACGGACGATCAGCTTTCGCTGGCCATCGGCAAGCGTGGCCAGAACGTACGCCTGGCCGCCCGGCTGACGCAGTGGGACGTGGACATTCTCACGCCCAACGAGTTCAACGCCAACCTGGACCTGCTAGAGAAGACGCTGCTGGATGTGCCAGGAATGGACCGCCAGCTTGTCAGCCAGATTGTGGCCCTGGGCATGGTCAACGTGCTGGACATCGAAGAAGTCGGCATCGAGCCGATGATGAAGGAATTGAAGATGGAGCAGGCGCTGGCCGAGGCAGTGGTCGTGCGCTGCCGGCAAGAGGCCAAGAACGTGGCCGAGCAGCAGCAGATCCTGCGCGAACGTTCGGCCCAGGCCAAGCCCGAGCCGGAAGCGCCGGCTGTTGGCGCGGCAGAGCATGCCGTCGAAGGCGAAGCAGAACATCCTGCCGAGTCCAAGTCCGAGCCGGAGACACCGTCGGCCGAAGAGCATGCCGTGGAAGGCGAACCGGCCAGCATGGCGCAGGACGACGATCCGCCGGCCGGCGAGTAGGATTTGTGGCACGCCAAGAGGCGTGTTTGACGTAATACGATTCGTGTGGCGCGGGCTTTTCGCCAGCGTCGCGGGCACAGCTATGAAAGGCTGTGCACCAGGCCACAGCCAGAGCGGCTGGGCCATCACAGCCGGACCGGCTGTGCGATCGGATGTAGATGGTGTGTCAGGTTGCCCCGCAAGGCCGGGGACGCCGCTGCGGCGGCGGGAGGCTAGTTTTGTCCAGACGGGTATTCGAGTTAGCCAGAGAGCTGGGAGTCACTTCCAAGGCCATTTTGGATAAGTGCAGGGCCGAAGGAATTGACTTGAAGAACCACATGGCCGCGTTGTCGGCAGGCCTGGAAGCCACGATTCACGAGTGGTTTAGCGGCGGAGGCGCCGTGACGGCCGTCGAGACGAGCGACCACGTGGACCTGTCGGCTGCGCGCGAAGCGGCCGCTCACGAGCGGAAACGCCGACACCGCCCTGGCGAAGCCATCACCGGTGAAGAGGCCGCGACCGACGAAGCTGCCGAGGCCGTTGTTGCCGAGCCCGAAGCCACCTTGGCCGAAGCCGTCGAGCAGCCCGCTCCAGCCGTTGAGGAACCAACTCCGGTTCCAGTGGCCGAGGAACCCCAGTTCGAGCCCGTCGCGCCGGTGCAGGAAGAGGTGTCCGAGCCGGTCGTCGAAGCGGTGGCCGAACCCGTGGCCGCGCAGACGCCGGTGGCTGAGCCCCAGGAGCCCGAAGCTCCAGCCGAGCCGGCCGAGAAGCCGACGATGCAGCAGGGCGCGCAGCTCCAGCAGCCCATGTCAGCCAAGAAGCCGCCCGTCAAGCCCGCCGGTCCGCAAGTTGTGCCCAGGCCTGCTACTCTCAAGGGCCCGCGCGTGGTTCGCTTTGAGGGCATCAAGCCCAGCGAGACATACCGTCGCGGCCCGCGTCCCATGCCGCAGCAGCAGCAGCAACAGCAGCAACAGCCTACCGGCCCGACGCCAGCTTCGACTGGTGGTCGCAGGGGCGGCACGACCTTTGTCAGCGGCGAGGAAGAGGACGACAAGAAGAAGGGGCCCGGCGGCGTTCCGGCCAAGAAGCGCAGCCCGCGTCGTCGCGGCGCCCGAGCGGCCGAGCCGGCCGAGGGGTTGCGCGAATGGCGCGACGCCGACCTGTTGGAACGATCAGTGCGCCTTGCCGCCGCTACCGGCGGCACGTTGCGGCGCCATCGCGCCCAAGTTGGCCAGGCCCATAAAGATGACGTGGCCGGACCCGATCACATTGAATTGAGCGAGCCCGTGACGGTCAAGGCCTTCTCCGCGGCCACCGGCATCAAGGGCAGCGACATCGTCCGCAAGCTCATGGGCCTGGGCACGATGGTGACGATCAACCACACGCTGCCGCGCGAGACCGTCGAGTTGCTGGCGACGGAGTTTGGCGTTCCGATCATGATCAAGGCGGAAAAGACCGCCGAAAATGAACTGGTGCAGATTATCGCTAGCCGAAAGAACTCCGGCGAACTCGTTTCGCGTGCCCCGATTGTGACGTTCCTGGGCCACGTCGACCACGGCAAGACTTCGCTGCTGGACCGCATCCGCAACGCCACCGTCGCCTCTTCCGAAGAGGGCGGCATTACCCAGCACATGGGCGCGTACCGCTACGACGTGGGCGACAAGCACGTGGTCTTCCTGGACACCCCGGGCCACGAGGCCTTTACGGCCATGCGCGCCCGCGGGGCGAACATGACCGACGTGGTCGTGCTGGTCGTGGCCGCCGATGACGGCGTGATGCCCCAGACGGTCGAGGCCATCAACCACGCCAAGGCGGCCAAGGTGCCGATTGTCGTGGCCTTGAATAAGATCGACCTGCCCAATGCCAACGTTCAGCGGGCGCTGGGCCAACTGGCCGAGCATGGCCTGCAGCCGCGGCAGTGGGGCGGCAACACCGAAATCATCGAGACGTCGGCCACCACCGGCAAGGGCATGCCCGAACTGGTGGAGACGCTGTCGCTGGAAGCCGAACTGCTCGAACTCAAGGCCGATCCGACGGCCCCGGCCACTGGCTGGGTGATGGAGTCGCGGCTGGATCCCAAGGCGGGCATTCTGGCCCGGCTGTTGGTCCGCGACGGCACGCTGCATGTGGGTGACATTCTGCTGTGCGGGGCCAGCTATGGCCGCGTGCGCAACATGGTGGATGCTCGCGGCCAGACGCTGGACGAAGCCGGCCCGGCCACGCCCATTGAGCTTTCGGGCTTGGATTCGCTGCCCGAGGCGGGTGACCGCTTCCTGGTGGTCGATGAGCTTTCGCACGCCCGCGAAGTGGCCGACGAACGCAAGAGCAAGGCCCGGGAGCAGTCCCGCACCGTCGCCCCGCAGGCCACGCTGCAGAACCTGCTGGCGCAGATCGAGTCAGGCAAGGCCAGCGAACTCAACGTCGTCATGAAGTGCGACGTGAACGGTTCGCTGGAGGCGTTGCGCAAGACATTGGCGCCCCTGTCTACGGCCGAGGTGCGGCTGAACATTCTGCATACGGCTGTGGGCGGCATCACCGAGGGCGACGTGCTGCTGGCCGAGGCGTCCAAGGCGATCATCCTGGGCTTCCGCGTCGTGGCCGATCAGCGTTCACGCATCCTGGCCGAGCAGAAGGGCGTGGAGATCCGCAACTACATGGTCATCTACCACCTGGTGGAAGACATGGAAAAGGCCCTCAAGGGCATGCTGGCGCCGGAGAAGACCGAGAAGGTCATGGGCCACGCCACGGTGCGCGAGGTCTTCAAGGTTTCGCGTGTTGGCTCGGTGGCCGGTTGCATCGTCACCGACGGCATACTCGCCCGCAGCAATCGCATCCGCATCGTCCGCGACGGCATCGTGCTCGAGGACAACCGCCAGTTGGACAGCCTGCGGCGGTTCAAGGAAGACGTGCGCGACGTGCGCACCGGCCTGGAGTGCGGCCTGAAGATCGGCGGGTACGACGACATCAAGGTCGGGGACGTGATCGAAGCCTTCACCTCGGTGGAGGTAGCCCGATAAGCGAGCGGCGTGGCATGGCCGTCTCGGCCATGTGTGTCATGGGCGGGAGCGCCCATGGAGATAGGAGACATTCACGGCCGGGACGGCCGTGGCACGCACGGGCGAGACGCCCGTGTCACGGCGAAGTGGATGGTGAGTCATGGCCACGAAGGTCGGTCTGCTGCACCTGGAGTTGATGGTGGGCGACGCCATGACGCTCAAGGACAAGCGCCGCGTGGTCAAGAGCTTCAAGGACCGCATCGCCAACCGCTTTAACGTCTCCATCGCTGAGGTTGACCACCTCGACAGCATCCGCCGCTGCCTGTTGGCGGTGGTGATGGTCAGTAATGACAGCCGGTATATCGAAGGGGCGTTGCAGCAGATTGTCAACGCCGCCACCGGCCACCCCGGCTGGTTCTTAGTGGATTACGAACTGGAGCAGTTGTAGACGCCCATGAACCGACGAATGGAACGTATTGGCCGCCTGATGCAGCAGTCCATAGGGCGCATGCTGTTTAGCCACATCTCGGACCCGCGCATCGATCCGGGCAAGACCACCGTGACGCGCGTGCTGGTGCAGGAAGACCTGCTGCGGGCCAAGGTGTTTATCTCCGTCATGGGCACGCCGGCCGCCGAGAAGCTCACCATCACGGCCTTGAATCACGCCGCCGGCAGGGTGCAGTCGCTGCTGCGCGACGAAGTCGACCTGCGAAATACGCCGATATTGGTGTTTGTGGCCGATGAACAATACAAGACTGCGCTGAAAACCTGGGATGTCATCCGCCAGGCCATGAATGAGATCCATGAGAAGGAGGAGCGGGAGGCGGCCTCTGAGCAGACGCCCTCCGCCCAGGACGAAGGCAAGAGCGAGAATGAAGAATAGCACCAAGTATGCGGCCAAGGTCAAGAAGCTCCTGTCCGGCGCCAAGGACGGCAAGCCGTCGGGCGAGACGGATCGGCTCAAGCTGATGATCCGGGCCATTCTGGAAGAAGACGCGCCCTCTCGCCAGGTGAACGAGGCCTTTTCGGCCATCGAAGACGAGTTCGTCAACTGGAACGAGCTGCGCGTGGCCCCGATCAAGGACATCATGGAATGCATGGGGCGCCGGTTTCCCCGCGCCCGCATCAAGGCCGAGATGATGACCGATGCCTTGAACGGCGTGTTCGACCGGGCCAACTCGCTGTCGCTGGATTATCTCGACAGCAAGCCCAAGCGTGAGCTGCGCAAAGCGCTGCGCGAGGAACTGGGGCTGAGCCGTTACGCCGAGGCGCTGATTACGCTGCACGGATTCGGCGGCCATGCGATTCCGGTCGATCATCTGCTGCTGGAGGCGATGAAGCTTCAGCAGTGCGTTGACCCGAGCTGCGAGCTGGACGACTTGCAGGGCTTCTTGGAGCGGCTGGTGCTGAGCAAGGATGCCATCGCCGCGCACGAGGCGCTGCGGGCGTTCTGCCAGCCGATGTTCGGAAAGCTGGAGAAGCTGCTGGTGCAGCGTTCGCATGAGGATGAACTGGTCATTCAGAAGACGCGCCGCAGCCAGCCGCGCGAGCCGGCGATGATGATGCCAAATGGCGAAGAGCCCGATCTTGCCTTGATGGAGGAGGAAGCGGACGAGCGGCTGGAGTCCACGATGCATAAGCCAGCGCCGCCCAGGGTGCTTCCGGCCAAGGGCCAGCCCGCCAAACCGGTCGCCCCGGCCAAGAAGATCGTGAAGCCTCCGGCCAAGCCGGTCAAAACTGACAAGAGTTCCAAACCCGCCAAGGCGGCCCCCAAGGCTGGCCCGAAGCGTTCCAAGTAGACGGAGTTCGCCGCTGTGACCAAAAAAGCCGCTGATGACAAGCTAATGTTGGGCATTCCCAAGGGCTCGCTGCAGGAAAGCACGATCGAGCTATTCGCCCGCGCCGGCTACCGGATTAACGTTTCCTCGCGCAGCTATGTGCCGAGTTTCGATGATGACCAGCTGGCCGGCGTGATGTTCCGCGCCCAGGAAATGAGCCGCTACGTTGAAGACGGCGTCGTGGACGTCGGCATCACCGGCAGCGACTGGATCCACGAGAACTCCTCGGACGTGATCGAGGTGGCCGAGCTGGTGTATTCCAAGCAGACGCTCAAGCCCGCTCGCTGGGTGCTGGTCGTGCCCGACGAATCGCCGGTGCGCGACGCCAAGGCGCTGGAGGGCGGACTCATCGCCACCGAACTGCTCAACACCACGCGGCAGTACTTCGCCGACAAGGGCGTGAACGTCAAAGTCGAGTTCAGTTGGGGCGCCACCGAGGTCAAGGCCCGGCTGGTCGACGCCATCGTGGACATCACCGAGACCGGCTCGAGCCTCAAGGCCAACCAGCTGCGTATCATCGACACGCTGCTGACCTCGACGCCACGGCTCATTGCCAACAAGCAGGCTTGGCAGATCCCCTGGAAGCGCGAAAAGATTGAGAACATCGCCATGCTGCTGAAGGGCGCTATCGCGGCCAAGGAGAAGGTCGGCCTGAAGATGAACGTGGAGCGGAAGAATCTCCAAGCCGTCGCCAAGCTCCTGCCGGCAGAGAAGAGCCCGACGATCTCCGACCTGACTGACCCGAACTGGGTAGCCATGGAAGTGATCGTGGAAGAGCACATCGAGCGTGAGCTGGTGCCACAGCTCAAGCGGGCCGGCGCGTCGGGTATCATTACGTATCCGCTGAACAAGGTGATCCCGTGATGCAAGCCTTTTCCAAGGTCCGGACCGGTGCGGACGGACGGTCGCCCGCTCTGGCCTTGACCTTGGCTTTTCTGGCGTTGGCCCTGCTGACGCACGCCGGGTGCGGAGGGCCGGCAGAAGCCCTGAACGGCTCCGCTGCCACCGCGCAACTCGCCGACCAGCGGGCCAAGATGACGCTGGATCAACTCTCGCCCTCTGTGGCCAAGCCCGTCAACCAGGCCGATCTCGAAGGTCTCCCCACTGAGCAGATCCGCCAGGCCGAGGAACTCATTCGCCGCCAGGACTATCACGGGGCGTTACAGATTCTTGAACCGGCCGCCAAGCTCTCTCCGCAGTCGGGTCGAATTCTGCGCGACATCGGCTTGGCCAATGCGGGCATGGGCAGCCAGGCCAAGGCCGAGCCGGCGCTGCAGCGGGCCGCCAAGACCGCCGGCGACTCCGTCCGGCTGCATCTGTTATTGGGGCAGTACGCCCAGGCCGACCACGTCGACCTCGCCACGGTGGAGTTCCGCACCGCTATTCTGTGCAGCGACGCCAAGGATGAAGACCCCGACACGGCCGAGGCGTATCTCCGCCTGGGAACACTGCTGGAGCGGCAAGGCTACGCCAAGGCCGCGCTGCAGTGCTATGAGAAGCTTTCATCCCTGGTGGCCGATCACGCACGCGAGTATCTCGCCCGGCCGGTGCTCAAGCCGTTTGCCTCGGCCCCCGAGCGGCTGCTGATCGCCCGCGGCCGGATGCTTTTGCGGCTGCACGATAACGCCCAGGCCGCCGACATCCTCGAACGCGCCTACCAGAGCGACAAGAGCGACCCGCTGGCCGGCCGATTGGCTGTGACGGCCATTCTGGAGACGGCCGACTACCCGCGGGCCGAGGCCATGATTCTCGAAATGGCCGACGATTCCACGCAGGTCAGTCAGGCCATTGAACTGGCGGGCGAACTGTTCCGCCGGAACCCGCGGCCGGATTACGCGCGGCATCTTCTGGACGCCTACCTGCACCTGGGCGGACGCGAGGCCAGCTTCGTTCTGGCGATGGTCGAGGCGACGGCCCAGAAGGCCGGGCTGCCCGCCGCGGATGAATTGCTCTCTTCGCATATGTCGGCCGCCGCCGACGGCGCCCGGCTGACTTTGCGATTGGCGGACTTCCAGGTTCGGCTTAAGCAATACGATCAGGCATACGCCACGGCTGTGCGGCTCTTACAGGACAGTGCGCTGGAGATCGATCAAACACAGGCCCTGCTGCGCCGCATGGGCAGCCAGATGCCTCCCTCCGCGCTGAACGAGGTGGTCGAGAAGGCCCGAGGCTCCGATGAGAACAAACCAGCTGCTCTGACGGCTGCCGGCGTGCTGGCCGACGGGGCGGAGAACACTCAGCTTGCACAGGAATTGCTGAAGCAGGCGCTGGAGTATGACGCTGACTTCTTGCCGGCGTACCTGGCACTTGAGCGGCTATACGCCAGCGAAGGCCGGTTCGCCGACGTGGCCAAGCTGCTTGAGAAACTCAAGCAAATCCAGCCTCCCGAGGCGTTCCGGTATTATCTCTTGGCCCGGGCGGATTTCGACCAGGGCCGAGCCGAGCAGGCGATGCTCTCGCTGGAAAAGTCGCTCTCGCCTTCCGACCAGCGTCCGGCGACTTTGCTGCTGTTGGGCGAGACGTTGATTAACCTGACGGCCGCGCAACTGGCCATGCGCGACGTGCCCAAGGCGCAGGAGTACGTCCGCCAGGCCGAACGAATTCTCGCTTCCGCCGCCGAGGCCATGCCCGACGACGTCCACACCCTTGCTGCGCAGTACGAGCTGTACATGTTGCAAGGCAAGAGCGAGGATGCTCTCAAGGCCATCGGGGCGTTCCTGCGGGTCTCGCCGCAGAATCCGGGTGCTCGCGCCCTGCTGGGCCGGTTCTATCTCCAAACCAACCAGATGGACCGCGTCCGCGCAGTAGCTCCTGAGCTGGCCAAGGACTCGCCCTCTGAGGCGGCGATGCTCCAAGTCCGGCTGGATCTGCCGGACCGGCTGCCCAAGGAGCCACTGGCCGCGACGCAGGCTGATCCGGCCATCGCTCGCCTGACGGAGGTCGTCACGCAGCATCCGCGCTTCACGCCCGCCGGGAGGCTGCTGGCGGCGCTGCTGGTGAATCAGAAGCAGTACGACAAGGCTGTCGTGGTGTGGAAGAGCCTCTACCGCCGCAGCCCGAACGACCCGGCCGTGGTCGCGGCCTATCTCGACGCGGTGATCAAGGCCGGGCGACAGGACGAGGCCGCGGGACTCATCCAGGAACTCGCCGGCCGGGGCGACAACGGCCAGATCATGCAGTCCCTGCTGCTGGAAAACCTGATCGACATCAATCGACTCGACCTGGCCGAAGCTCTCATCGAGCAGTGGCTGCCGAAGGTGCGGACGCGCCAAGGGCTGGATTCGCTGCGGGCCCGGGCCGTGCAGGTGTACACGTTGCGGAAGGAATATGACAGGGCCCAGGCCTTGCTGGACCGCTGGATAATCGACGGCGCGCCGGCCGACGTGGCGGGGCATCTCCGCCAGCAGAAGATGCAGCTTTTCGTCGAGGCCGGTCAGTTCGACCAGGCCATCGAGTATGCCACCAAGTGGCGGCGCAACGAGCCGGCCAACCCGCTGCCGGAGGGCACGATCCTGCCGCTGCTGATCGACGCCAAGCAGTACGATAAGGCCGCCGCCCTGGCCGACGAATGGCTCAAGGATAGTCGCGGTCTGGATAGCGAATCGGCCAAGCGGCTGTATGGCAGCAAGGAACTTATCCTGTCCCAGCAGAAGAACTTCCCCGGCGTGCTGGCGGTGCATAAGCAGTGGCTTGCAAGCCAAGTCAGTGCCATCGAGCCGTACAGGATGCTGCTGGCCGTGCTTATCGAGCAGAAGCAATACGACATGGCACTCAAGGCCGCCCAGGAATGGCTGGACATGCAGCAGCCGATGGCGGCGTCACAGCCGGCCATGGACAAGCTGGTTTTAGAATCGCAGCAGGGCTACCTGGAAGTGCTCATCGCCGCGGCAAAGTACAAGCAGGCCGAGGAGTTTGCCCGCAAACTGGTGGCCGCTCATCCGCAGTCGCCGCAGGCCTTGCGCCTGCTGTACAGCGTGTTATCCAGCGAGAATAAGCACCGCGAGGCGACGGCTGTTTTAGAGGCTGTTTACGTGCTTGATCCCAGCGACGACAGCACGCTGAACGATCTGGGCTATCAGTGGGTCGACCGCGGCGTCAATATCGAAAAGGCCGAGGCCATGATCCGCAAGGCCCTGGCGTCCCGGCCGGCGTTGGCGTTCAAGGACAGCCTGGGCTGGGTGCTATACAAGCAAGGCCGCTTCGCCGAGGCCAAGAGCCTCTTCGACCAGGTCATCAGCAGCAACTCTTCGGACCTGCACGCGGTCATTCTCGACCACGCCGGCGACAACTGCTGGCGGCTGGGGATGACGCAGGAGGCGCAGCGGCTTTGGACGCTGGCGTTAGAACAGGCGAAAAAGCCGCAGAAGTCTGACCCCGAACTTAAGAAAGTGTTGGATAATACTCCTAAGAAGCTCGATGCCGCGCGGCGCGGCAAGGACGCTAACGTGGCTCCGTTGGGCCCGTCGCCTCAGCCGGCGGCCAAGTGATGGCACAATCGGGTGGCACGAGGTTTGTGAGGCGGTGCGACCGACCACAGCCGAGGGCGGCTGTGCCACGAATGCAGAGTTTTGCCGCCGGTGGCATGACACCGGCCTTGTGAGGAAGACGACTATGTCAGGACATTCCCATTGGTCAAAGATCAAGCGAGCCAAGGCCGGTAACGACGCCAAGCGTGGGCGCGACTGGTCCAAGCTGGCGCGGCGCATTATCGTGGCGGCCAAGGGCGGCGGGGGCAACCCGGACGAAAACCTCAGCCTGCGCTACGCCATGGACGACGCCAAGGCGGTCGGCATGCCCAAGGAGACCATCCAGAACGCCATCAAGAAGGGCACCGGCGAACTGGGCAATGTGATCTTCGAGCACATCATGTACGAAGGTTATGGCCCCGGCGGCGTGGCCGTCATGGCCGATTGCCTGACGGATAACCGTCACCGCACCGCTCCGGAGATGCGCAAGATATTCGAGCGCTCCGGCGGCTCGCTGGGCGCCACCAACTGCGTCGGCTGGATGTTCACGCAGAAGGGCACCTTCCTGGTGCCGGCCGCTGCCATTGAGGAAGACAAGCTCTTCGAGATCGTGGTCAATGCCGGGGCGGAAGACCTCAGCAAGGACGGCGACGTGTACGAGATCACCTGCGAGCCGTCGGCCTTCGTGGCCGTCCGCGCGGCCTTGACCCAGAACAAGATCGAGATCACCTCGGCCCAGGTAGCCATGGTGCCCAACACCACCGTGACCGTCGGCGGCGACAAGGCCCAGCAGGTTCTGACCCTCATGGAAACCTTGGAAGACAACGACGACGTGCAGAATGTCTACGCCAACTTCGAGATTCCCGAAGAGGCGGCGAAGTAGTTCGTGTCGCGGGCGTCTCGCCCGCGTCGGGCTCTACCGGGCGTAGGTTCCCGAAAGCTGAACCACGAAGGTTCTGCCCGCGGGATACTTGGTTAGGTTCAGGTGAGCATCGGAGCGGTCCACATGACGAAATGGCTGTACGGGCTGACCATATTCTCTGGCGCGATGCTGCTATTTTCCGTTCAGCCGATGATCGGCAAGTACATCCTGCCGTGGTTCGGCGGCGGCCCGGCCGTGTGGACCACGTGCATGCTCTTCTTCCAGCTCGTGCTGCTGGCCGGCTACGCGTACGCGCACCTGAACATCCGCCTGTTCAAGCCATCAACCGGCGCGATCGTCCATCTTGTTCTGCTGGCGGCGGCGGTGGCAGTGCTGCCGATCATCCCCAACGCCGCCTGGCGGCCTCAGGACGCGGCGGATCCCACCCTGCGGATCCTGCTCTTGCTGGGTGTGACGCTGGGCCTGCCGTACCTGGTGCTATCATCGACCAGCCCGCTGCTGCAAGCCTGGGTGGGGCGGATCAATCCGGGCAAGACGCCGTACAGGCTGTACTCGCTGTCGAACGTCGGCTCGCTGCTGGCGCTGGTGAGTTACCCCTTCCTCATCGAGCCATACCTGGCCCGCAACGTGCAGGCGTGGGCGTGGTCGACCGGCATGATCGTGTACGTGGCCCTGTGTGCGGCCTGTACGCTGCTGGCCCGGCGGGCCAGAGGGTTGAGCGACTCGCCCGCCGAACCACGCGGCGAAGAAGGACTTTTGCTGGCGCAGTCGGCCACGACGGCGGGCGGTTCTTCCGCTGCGACGCCGGGAGGCACTCAGGCCCAACTGGCCGATGGCGATGAACAATCGACGCCGCCGCCCCTGCCAGCCGCTCTGGTGGAAGCCACTCTGGCGGTTCGCCTGCTGTGGCTGGCGCTGCCGGCCTGTGCCGTAGTGCTGCTGTTGGCGGTGACGAACGCCCTGTGCCAGGAGGCCGGGGCCGTGCCGTTCCTGTGGGTCGTGCCGCTGGGCATTTACCTGCTGACTTTCATCATCTGCTTCGACCACGAGCGCTGGTATCACCGGGGCGTGTTCCTCCTGCTGTCGGTGGCGGCCGTGGCCGGGCTCGCCTGCTTCATGGCCTTGGACAGCCTCAGGCTCTCCTACGCTCTTTTGAAAGTGTTCAGAGTCTTCCACATGCACTTGACTTCGGGCCGGATAGCGCTGGCCATCTTCGCCGTCTATCTCGGCACGCTGTTCATTACTTGCATGACCTGTCACGGCGAGCTGTACCGCCTCAAGCCGCGGATAAAGCACCTGACGAGCTACTACCTGATGATCGCCGCCGGCGGGGCGTTGGGCGGCATCCTGGTGGCGCTGGTCGCTCCGCGAGTCTTCACGGGCTACTACGAACTGCAGATCGGCTTGCTGGGGTGTCTGGTGCTGGCGGCGTTGGCGGTGATGCGTGATCATGCCGCGGAGACCTATCACTGGGTTTGGGTCATCACGGCCGCTGTCGCCGCCGTCGTGTTCGTGGTCTATTTCGGTGGGTGCATTGGCACGATGTGGGCGCTGCTGCTCGCAGCCCCGGCGATCTTGGTGGTCGTCGCGGCCTTACGAGAGTATTCATGGATAAACTACCGCGTCATGCTGGCATGTTTGACGCTGCTAATCGTCCCGATCCTGGGGCATCTGCTCTGGCTTGCTGCTAACCTGAATCAAGGTCGGGTGGTCGCGGCCCGCCGGAACTTCTACGGAACCCTGACAGTGGCGCAGGAACACGGAGACGACCCACGATACGACATGTATGCGATGTTCCACGGCCAGACCAATCACGGCAAGCAGTTGCTCGCTCCTGACTTGCAGCGCACGCCGACCACATACTACGGCAAGGAATCGGGTGTGGGGCTGGCGATGCAGGCCTTGACACAGAAGCATCGCCGCATCGGACTGATCGGGCTGGGCGCCGGTACGCTGGCGGTCTATGGCCGGCCCGACGACCTGATGAAGTTCTACGAGATCAATCCACAGACGCTGGAATTGGCCCAGAAGTACTTCACGTTTCTGAAGAACTGTTCAGCCAAGCTGGAGTTTGTGCTGGGCGACGCCAGGTTGACATTGGAGCGCGAAGCCCCACAGCAGTACGACTTGCTGGTCGTGGACGCCTTCAGTGGGGACTCGGTCCCAACACACCTTTTGACCAAAGAAGCCTTTGGCATCTATCTCAAGCACCTCAAGGCCGGTGGCGTAATCGCGATTCACATCACCAACAGGTACTACGACCTTCAGCCAATCGTCTGGCGGCTGGCGCAGGAGGCCAAGCTGCACTCCGTGTATATCAGATACGTGCCGGAGCATGCGTTCATCGACGGCCCTTCGAGCTGGATGCTGCTTAGCCGTGACAGCGCCATTTTCGCCGATGCGGCCATTAAGAAGGCGGGAACGAACCAATCGTTCCCAGATGCCCCACTGTGGACGGATGAGAAGTCCAGCTTGCTCGGCGCCCTGTGGCACTGAGCCATCCTGGCTAACAAGACCACCTAATGATGCGGGGCAAGCACACGCCCTGACATATGCATGCGCGAGGGACGGGACAGTCGCTGCTGTAGGGGTGATCCGTTGTGCCGCAGTATGTTACGGCATGTCGCGGTCACGGTATTACGACTGTGTAGTTTGCGAATCTTCTCTAACTTAACTTTCCATGAAGTTTTTGATGGCTCACATCCGATCTTATCTGCGTCACGTAAATTGCCCAGCTTAACAAACTAAGCTCGCTCAGAAAGGACAGATAAGATGGACATCGCCGAATCATTCGCTCAGTACCTCGAGCACGTCTTCTCCGGCAGGCGTTGCGAGGCCCGCGAACTCATTCAGGGCACACTCGACCGCGGCGTCTCGGCCCGCACACTGCTGCAAGGCGTGGTCTGGCCGGCGATGGTGCAGACCGAAAAGCTTTATGGCAAGGGCCGCATCAGCCGGCTCGAAGAGCATCTGGCCAGCCGGATCAACCGCATGATCGCCGATCAGCTTCAGGCGCACTTAGGCCGCGAGCCCAAGAACGGGCTGCGGCTGGTGGTCACGTGCGGCGATGGCGAGATCGAGGAACTCGGCGCTCAGATGACGGCCGACCTCTTCGAGGCCGAGGGTTGGAGCGTGTGGTTCCTTGGCAGCGGCATTCCGAATGACGAAGTCCTGCAGATGGTCCACAAGGTCCGGCCGGACGTGCTGTGCATCTACGGCACCCAGGCCTGCGGCGTGCCGAACATCCGTCGACTGATTGACATGCTCCGGCAAATCAACGCCTGCGAGCAGATGCAGATCCTTGTGGCCGGCGGCGTGTTCAACAGGGCCGATGGCCTGGCCGACGAGGTTCACGCCGACCTGTACGCTCCCGACGCCCGCGACTCGCTCAAGATCGTCCTGGAGCATCCGGTACGCGTACCCAAGCCCGATCTTCCCCAGCCCGGCCGGCGGCGCAAGCGCCGCAAGCTGGTGTCCAACAAGCCTCAGCCCGAACCGGCAACCGTATAGGCAAACAGACGCTACGGCCTTCGAGTCCGCAGATCCCCGAGCATTGTCGCGCGGGGCTCTGCGGGCAGAGTTTCCAGCCCAGGTGGGCCGACAGTGGTTTGGTGCCTGCACCCTCTGCCAACGAAAATGCCCGCCGAAGCGGGCATCTTCATGGAGACGAGGGGGGTCGAACCCCTGACCTGCTGATTGCGAACCAGCCGCTCTCCCAACTGAGCTACGTCCCCAGGTCAGAAGCCAGTATATCGATTCGCGTTCGGGTGAAAAGGGTTTTCTTGCCGCCGGGGCTATCTTCCTACCGTGGCACCAGGATCACACCGCAGCCCTCGGCAGCGAGTTGGGTGGCACGGTCACGCTGTCATTGGCGTGGCCATGTTTAGACCCGCCTGCACAGCCATACGATACCGGTAACGAAACAGAACCATTGGGAACGATTTGGAACCATTCGGAACCAAACGGAACGAAACGGAACCAAACGGAACGAATTGGAACCATTTGGAACGTTTCAGAACGTTTTGGAACGCAGGTTAAGTCGCCGATCATGCTGCCCGCCAAACCCTTGTGAATGTGGCGACGTTCTTGGCCCTGCGTTGCGAGCCGTGAGCGCACCCCATGCGCACATCCGCGCAGCCTTCCGCACGCGGGCCGGGTGGCCGGGTGCCATGCTTCCGCGCTGTTGCGGAAGCATGTCTGGCATGCTTGGGCACAAAACGCAGAAGCATGGCACCACGTGGCACCCTGCGGGCCGCTCTTTACTTGTGAAGCGTTCTCTCCTCAGCCGCCCTGTGGCCGGAGGCTCGTCCATAGAAGGGCCGGTGAACCTCGCGGTGCGCACCAGACCATTCGCCTCGGCCGATTCTCGCTGGCCAGCCGGCACTTCCGGTGTGATGGATACCTCGCCACCCAGAGGCGGGAGCGTGCGCGCGAATTCGTGATGCCCCGCGACTATTTGGCGACGTAGGGTGTGCAGGTCCTTCGCGGCTTCATCGCGAAGGTTCTGCACACGGGGCATGCACGGCCTGACGCGTGTGCAGAACCTCCGCTGCGAACGGCAACGACGCAGCGGAGAACTTGCACACCCTACGCGCTCGGATTGGACGTAGACGGCAACTTGTGGTTTCATATCAGCAATTCCTTGGCTGAACATGTGGAGGCTTGAGCACCATGACGCGCGATGACAAGCTGGCAATGCTGCTTTTTGCCGTAATCTTCGCTCTCGCCGGGATAATCCGTTTCAGGGCGAGCAGACGCTACAAGACTGCAATCCAAAGCTGGGCAGCTCAGAACAAGTTGGAGCTTATGGACGCACGGTATCGCTGGTTTTGCTATCCGATCTTCTCGTTTGGCCCGAGCAACGCAATCTACCGGATCCAGGTGCGCACCGACGAAGGATGCGAAAAATGTGGCTATATTCAGGTCGGCGGCCCGTATGGCATTGGCGACACGATCAAAGTCAAATGGGATAAGAATGGCTAACCCGTTTACTCCACGCTGAATTCGTGCCCGCACTTGGGGCAGCGGCGCAGGGTGTGCAGGTCCTTCGCGGCCTCATCGCGAAGGTTCTGCACACGGGGCATGCACGGCCTGACGCGTGTGCAGAACCTCCGCTGCGAACGGCAACGACGCAGCGGAGAACCTGCACACCCTACGCGCATGCCCACGGACTCCGCCTAGAACCGCCAGCGCCAGTAGGTCGTCGCTTTAGACAGTTCGCGCCGGCCGGTCATTTCGGTCAGGCGGATTTCCACCAGGGCACAGCCGCGGATTCTGGCCTCTGACAGGTCGTCGGCGTCGGGCTGGAAGCAGCGGTTGAACTCGTTGAGCAGGGCGGCTTTTTCGGGCAGCTCCTCGACGATCCGGGCATGGCCGGTGCAGATGACGCTGTCGCTGTCGATGTGGCAGGGGTCGCCGTAGTGGGGCTGGACCTGGCGGCTCTGGCGGGCGACGGTGAAGCTCACGGCCGGGTGGGCGCGGATGCAGTCCAGCTTGCGTCCCTTCAGGCTGCAATGAAACAGGATGCGGCCATCGACATAGCCGTAGTTGAGCGGCACGACGTACGGCACGCCCGACGGATCGGACAGGCCCAGAAAGCCCATGCCCACTTCGCGCAGGATCGTTTCCATCTCCTGGCGGCTGTCGATGAATCTACGTTCTGCCATGGCGGCGGGTCCTTGTCGGCTAGGAGCAACACGTGCACGCGCGTCCTGAACCAACGGGATTGTCGCCGCCTTGTGGCCGGGACTCAAGCGCGTATCACCCTCGCCCTGCCCTCTCCCGGGGGAGAGGGGTACAGAAGCATGGCGGCCGACTTTCGTTCGGCTGACCATAATTACGCATCGCCAAGCATAAATCATAAATGTCTATTATCCCCTGCGTCGGCGTGCCATCTTGATTCCCGCCATTGTGACCGGGGCGGCGGGGGACTATACTTATTTCCCTTCAACAACTATTGAGGACCAACATGGCCGACGAGAAGAAACCTGAGCAGAAGATCGTGGTGGACGAGGACTGGAAGGCCCAAGCCGAGGCCGAGAAGCAGCGGCTGGTGGAGCAGGAAGAGCATCCCGAGGCCGGCGAAGGCGGGCCACGCGAGTTGCCGCCGGCCAATTTCCACACGCTGGTTTCGGGGCTGGTGACGCAGATTCTCTTTTCGCTGGGCGGCATTCCCGATCCGCAGAGCGGGCGGCGCTATCTCGATCTGCCGCTGGCCAAGCACCACATCGACACGCTGACGATGCTGGACGAGAAGACCAAGGGCAACCTCACCGAAGAAGAAAAGCAGATGCTCGACCAGGCCCTGTACGAAGTGCGGATGCTGTACGTCCGCATGGCCCAGGGGGGCGTGGGTTCATGAAGCAGGCGTTGCCGCTGAGCCTGCTGGCGCTGCTGGCCTTGACGGTGGGCTGCTTCAACTACAGCCAGGCCAATATGCCGTACCCGGCCCAGCGCGTCTTCCACGCCGCGGTGGAAGAGGCCATGCCCATGCGGCCGACGCGGGTCGATGACGACAACATGCACATCGTCGGCTCGATGTCCGACCAGGCCGGCAACCAGGTCGAGTTCGAGTTCTCCGTCACGCCCGGCTACATGCCCAACACGTCGAGCTTGAACGTCCGCATGGAGCAAGTGAAACCGCAAGAGAAACGCTTGCCGCAGTGGGAGCAAGATATCATCGAGCGGATCAAGGCTCGCGCGGACTCCGGCAGTTCCGAGCACTCCTACCCCAAGCGCTAGGCCGAGCAGCGGTAAGCAGATCAAAAAATTCAATCACGATTGTGCTTGTTTTCTGCCGAGATATGACAGATAATTACCACTGAAGTTACCGCTTAGTGGAAGGTACTGTGCCAACAGAGCTATCCATCTCGCAGCGCCGCACCGAAGTCAAGGAGATCCTTGTTCAGCAAGGGTTTGTGAGCCTGTCGGAACTGGCCAAGACTCTCAATGTGTCCGAAAGCACGGCCCGGCGCGACTTGGAAGTAATGGAAGAGCAAGGAGTTGGGCGCCGCACTCATGGCGGGGCGGTATGCTTGCAGAGCCCCGCAGCTCGGCTAGGTTTCGACGAGCGGCAGACGACGGCTGAGGCCGAGAAGAAGGAAATCGCCCGGCAGATCGCCGCGATCATCCCCGATGGCCAGACGGTGATACTGGACGGTGGGACTACGTGCTATCAGGTTGCGCTGGAGCTTAAGGGCCGGCCGCTGCTGGTGGTGACGAATTCCGTGCCGATCGCGGCCTTGCTTTCGGGCGAGGTCAAGACGGAGATCACGCTCATCGGCGGGTACCTGTATCCACGGACGGGCGTGGCCCTGGGCACGATGGCCGAAGAGATGCTCAAGAATCTGCGGGCCGCCCAGGCGGTGATGAGTTGTGCGGCCGTCAATCCCGACGGCCTGTTCAACGCCAACGAAATGATGGCGTCGATCGAGCGGCGGATGATGGAGGTCGCCGACGAGGTGATCGTCGGCGTTGACCACACCAAGCTTTCGCGGCGATCGATTGCAAAGGTTTGCGGTCTAGACCGCGTGGACGTTCTGGTGACGGATGGCCGGGCCGACGAATCGTGCCGGCAGTGGCTGTCGCAGGGCGTAAAGCGGCTGATAGTAGCGGAGCAGCAAGCATGAGCTTGAACATTCCCATGCCTCGCGAGCAACTAGAGCGAATCGTCCGCCAGGTCGTGCGCGAGCGGCTTGCCGGTGGCAGGGGCACGCTGGCGGGGCCACAAGGCCACAAGCCCAACGTGGTGGTGAACGTCTCGGCGCGGCACATGCACATCTCATCGGATGACCTGCGGACGCTGTTTGGCCCCGGGGCGGAATTGACCGTGTACCGCTGGCTGTATCAGCCCGGCGAGTTCGCCAGCGAGCAGACGGTAACCATCGTCGGCCCGCGGCGGCGCGTGATCGATAAGGTGCGGATTCTCGGGCCGGTTCGGCCGGCGTCGCAGATCGAACTGTCTTTCACCGACGCCATCGCCCTGGGCATCGAGGCGCCGGTTCGGCCTTCGGGGCAGATCTCCGGCACGCCGGGCTGCATTGTCATTGGGCCGGCGGGCGTGGTGGAGCTAAAGCAAGGCGTGATTCGGGCGGAGCGGCACGTGCACATGTCCCCAGCCGACGCCGCGGTGTACGGCTTTAAGGACAAGCAGTACGTCCGGCTGCGAGTGAACAGCGCCTGCTCGGTTACGTTCGAGAAGGTGTACTGCCGCGTGCATCCGAACTTTCTGCTGGAGGCGCACGTGGACACCGACGAGGGCAACTGTTGCGATTTACCCAACGCCACGAGCGTGGAGTTATTGGGCTAACGATTCATCGGGCTCCGTTTCGGGGTCCGGCTTTCGAGCAAGGAGAAGCGAGTTATGGCGCAGCAAGCATTAGGGATGATCGAGACGAAGGGCCTGGTGGCCCTGATCGAGGCCTCCGACGCGATGGTCAAGGCCGCCAAGGTTGAGTTGGTCGGCTGGGACAAGGTCGGTTCGGGCATGGTGACGGCGTTCATTCGCGGCGACGTGGCTGCGGTCAAGGCCGCCACGGATGCCGGAGCGGCCGCGGCCAGCAAGCTGGGCGAGGTCGTGGCGGTGCATGTGATTCCGCGGCCACACGACGACCTGGAGCACGCCCTGCCCAAGGTTGACGAACCGGCCAAGAAGGCCGCCCCCAAGGCGTAATTGCGATTCGGGCGCATGGGCGAGACGCCCATGACACCATGGCCGAGACGGCCATGTCACGAAGGCAGCGCGGGCGAGACGCCCGCGACACGAGAGCAGCGCGGACGGTATGTCCGCCAATGAGAGACGAGAGAGGACACGAGGAGTGACTTATATGGAAGCACTGGGATTGATTGAAACCAAGGGCTTTGTGGGCCTGGTCGAGGCCTCCGACGCCATGTGCAAGGCCGCCAACGTCGAGCTGGTCAAGCGGATCGAGATCGGCGGCGGCTTCGTCACGACGCTGGTTCGCGGCGATGTGGGCTCGGTCAAGGCGGCCGTCGAAGCCGGCGCCGCAGCCGCGGCCAAGGTCGGCGAGCTGGTCGCATCGCACGTGATCCCGGCCCCGCACGAAGGACTCAACGGGATATTCCTGTAAGAAGCTGGAATCGGGAAGCGGGAATCAGGAATCGGGAAACCGGAAGCCGGAGCCGAGAGTCCTTGATCCCGCAAGACTTGTCTTTCCCGATTCCGGATTCCGGATTCCCGACCACGAAGTATGAAGATCCTCGTAGCCAATATTGGCTCGACCAGCTTTAAGTTTCGCCTGTTCGATTTTGGCACAGGCGAGGCGGAGTTGGCCAGCGGCGGTGTGGAACGCATCGGCCATGCCGGCGGCATGATGAGCTATCAGCCGGCGGGCTCAGCCAAGCGTTCCGGGCCGTGTCAGTGCGCCGACCACGGTGCTGCCATCGCGGCCTGCTTGCAGGCCATGGTGGAGTCCGCGGTGCTGGCGGACGCGGCGGCGCTGGACGCGGTGGCCTTCAAGGCCGTCATGGCCGGCGACTGCGAGCCGATCTGCTTCGTGGATGATGCGCTAATTCGGCGGATGGAGTTTTACTCCCCAGCCGCCCCGGCGCACAACCCGGCCTACGTTGCGGCCATGCGCAGCTTCCGCGACACGCTGAAGGGCACGCCGCTGGTGGCGGCCTTTGAGCCGGGCTTTCACCGGACGGTTCCGGCGCGGCGGCAGTGCTACGCGATTGCGCCGGCGTGGCAGGAGAAGTTCGGCATCCGCCGCTACGGCTACCACGGCGCGTCGCACCGCTTCGTGGCCGAACGGACGCGCGAGCTGATGGGCGAGCAGGCCCGGCGAATCATCAGTTGCCACCTGGGCGGCTCGTCGAGCATCTGCGCCATCCGCGACGGTCAGAGCGTGGCCAACAGCATGGGCTTTTCGCCGCAGAGCGGGCTGCCGCAGTCGCGCCGCGTGGGCGAGTTCGATCCGTTCGCCCTGGCCTTGGTGGCCAGGGAAACCGGGCTGAGCTTGCAGGAAATGCTCGTCGAGCTGGGCGAGCGAGCCGGGCTGGCGGGCATGAGCGGCACGAGCGGCGACGCCCGGGACATCGAAGACGCCGCCGCCAAGGGCGAGGCCCGATCGATCCTGGCGCAGGAGGCCTTTGCCACCGGCGTGCGCGACTACATCGGCGCGTACCTGGTCGAGCTGGGCGGGGCCGACGCGATCTGCTTTACCGGCGGGATCGGCCAGAAGTCGCCGGTGCTGCGGAGCATGATTCTCAATGGACTCGAATTCGCGGGCATCGCGCTGGACCTGGCCCGCAACGAAAAGATGAAAGACGAAGGCCGGATCGATGCAGCCGGCTCGGCGACGGCCCTGTGGGCCATGCCGACAAATGAGGAACTGATCGTCGCCCGGCAGGCGAAAGAATTGATTGAGAAGAGGACGTGAATTTGTTGATTCGTTGATTCGTGAATTCGCGGCCTGGCCGATTGCTGCGTCGAGTTCACGAGTTCACGAGTCCACGAGTTCACGATTTCACGAGTTTGAACAGCAGCACGCAACCGTTTTGAAAAGCAGCGACTAGCGAAACACGCTTGGTAAAGAAAGCGAGAGTGGTTTATGGCACAGGATGCAATTGGCATGATTGAGACGCGGGGCCTGGTGGCCTCGATCGAGGCGATTGACGCGATGCTCAAGGCCGCCCGCGTGACGTACAGCGGCAGCCGGCGGGTCGGCTCGGCCTACGTGGCCGCGTTCGTCGAAGGCGACGTGGCGGCGTGCAAGGCGGCGGTTGATGCCGGCGCGGCCGCGGCCGGTCGGATCGGCGAGGTCATTTCCGTGCACGTGATCCCGCGTCCGCACAAGGATCTGACGCGGATTCTGCCGTAACGCGGTGGCGTCCTGGTGGGCTGATATTCACGGGCGAGACGCCCGTGACACACATGGGCGAGACGCCCATGCCACGAGGAAGCATGTAGGGTGGGCCGAGCGCCGTCTTGCGAGTCCCACCAGCTGAGCAGACATCGCGGGCGAGACGCCCGTGATACACATGGGCGAGACGCCCGTGATACACATGGGCGAGACGCCCATGCCACGAAGACGCACGACGAAGCGTGAAGAAGAAGGATTGCCATGTTCATCGCCAAAGTAAAAGGCACCGTGGTCACGACGCACAAGGTCGAGACGATGGCCGGCAAGAAGCTGCTGGTTGTCGAGCCGCTGCAGGTGGACGATCCGTCGGGGCAGTTCCGTCCCACCGGCCGCTGCCTGGTGGCCGTTGACAACATCGACGCCGGCGTCGACGAGATTGTCCTGGTGACGCAGGGCTCCAGCGCCCGCATGACCGAATCGACCGGCAACGCGCCGGTGGATTGCGTGGTCATCGGCATCATCGACAGCGTCTGCGTGCAGGGCAAGGCCGTCTACAGCAAGGGTTGAGTAAGCAGGGCTGAGGTCGGAGGCCAGAGGCCAGAGGCCAGAGAGAAACGTACTGAGTTCATCGCCCGCGTCCGAGGGCGTGTCTCACCTGTATTTGAAGCGCGGGCGAGACGCCCGCGACACTGAGAAATGCCGCCGACGCAGGGTTGTCTCTGGCCTCAGACCTCTGGCCTCGGGCCTAGGAGTTTAGGAATGAACGACTCGAACGAACAACTGATTCGCGACGTGGTGGAACGCGTGCTTGGGCAGGTCAAGAGCGGCTGGGGCGGGCGCGTGCCGCCGCAGGCAGGCAGCTCGGCTGCTCCGCCACTGACGACCCAGGCGGCGCTGGCGCCGCGCGGCGGGAATCGCTTCGGCCAGTTCACCGACGTGAGTGAAGCCGTGGCCGCTGCCGGTGCGGCCCAGAAGCAGCTCATGAAGCGTTCGCTGGCCCAGCGCAAGATCGCCTGCGACCTCATCCGCCGCATCTGCATCGACCAGGCCGACCGGCTGGGGCAGATGGAATTCGACGAGACCAAGATTGGCCGGCTCGAGCACAAGTCCGACAAGCTGGTGGTGGCTGGGCGGGCCACGCTGGGCATCGAGTTTCTGCGCAGCGAGGTCTTCAGCGGCGATCATGGCCTGACCGTGCAGGAGTTCGCGCCCTTTGGCGTGATCGGCGCGGTCACGCCCGTGACGCACTCGCTGCCGACGACGGCCAACAACTCTATCGCGATGATTTCCGCCGGCAACGCGGTCGTCTTCAACCCGCATCCCGGCGGCAAGAACATCGCCGCTTACGGCGTCAAGCTTTTCAATCAGGCCATCTACGAAAAGATCGGCATCGACAACCTCATCGCCGTCATGGTCGAACCCACGCTGGAATCGGCCAAGGAACTTTTTGGCCATCCCGGCGTGAATCTGCTGGCCATTACCGGCGGCCCGGGCGTGGTGTCGGCGGCCCTGCACAGCGGCAAGCGGGCGATCTGCGCCGGCCCCGGCAATCCGCCGGTGGTCGTGGATGCCTCAGCCGATATTGAAAACGCCGCCCGCTGCATCATCGAGGGCGCTGCCTACGACAACAACCTGCTGTGCCTGGCGGAGAAGGAGATCTTCGTCGAGGCGGCGGTATATGAAAAGTTCACCGCGGCCATGCGGTCCCTGACGGCCTTTGAACTGTCCGCCCAGCAGATGAACGCATTGGCCGACAAGTGCCTGGAAGTGCCCGCCAAGGGCCATGCCCACGCTCGCCGCGAGTGGGTGGGCAAGGGCGCGGTCGAACTGGGCGCCGCCATCGGCGTGAACGTGCCGCGCGGCACCGAACTGCTCTTTGGGCCGACCAGTGCGGAGCATCCCTGGGTGCGGGTCGAGCAGATGATGTCGGCCATCCCGGTAGTCAAGGCGCAGGACTTCGAGCAGGCCGTGGTCATGGCCAAGCAGGCCGAGCACGGCTTCAAGCACACCTCCATCCTGCACTCGCGGCTGGTGGACCACATGACGCACATGGGCAAGGAGATGGACACGGCGCTGTTCATCAAGAACGGCCCGTCGGTGGCCGGCAACGGTGGCGGCGGCGAAGGCTACGGCAGTTATTCCATCGCCTGCTCGACGGGCGAAGGCATCTGCACGCCGCTGACGTACACCCGCACGCGCCGCTGCACGATGGTGGACAATCTGAGAATCATTTAGTGGAGAGTAGTGAGTTGTTAGTTCCTAGTGGAGAGCAAGAATCCATTGCCCGCAACTCCGCACCAGGAACGAAGAACTTGTCGTCCTCGCCAGGAACTAAGAACTAGGAACTAAGAACTTTGCTTTACGGAATCGTCGAAGGCAACGCGATCAGCACGATCAAGCATCCCAGCATGCAAGGCTGGAAGTTGCTGATTGTCCAGCCACTGGACTTGGCGGGAAAGCCCGAGGGCGATCCGATACTGGCCATTGACCGGCTGGGCGCGGGCCTGGGCACGCGCGTGGTTATCAGCAACGACGGCCGGGGCGCACGCGAGATGGTCGGTAGCGACAACTCGCCCGTCCGTTGGGCCGTGATCGGAATCATGGATCATGACAGCTGGCAGTGAACAATTTGGCAGGAAGCTCTGGGTGACGGCCCAGGAACTCGAAGCTCGCGCTCGAGGCCGGCATGACGTGCGTCTGGCCGGGCATGAGTTTCCGACCCCGGCCGCAGCGGACTTCGCCATGGCCAATGGCGTGGAGATCAAGAAGGATCAGCCGCTCAAGACGGCCGGGCCGCCTAACGGGGCAGGTGGCACAGCCCTTGGGGGCTGTGCGGGCACAGGCTCGGAAGCCTGTGCCACCGATGCCGCGGCGGGTCGTCCGAAGCTCGCCACTTTGCTGCGATTGACGGGCTTGACGGTTCGCCAGGCCGATCGCAATGTCGAGGCCGTGCTGGCCGGGCTGGCCCGGGATGGCGTCGTGGTCCGTCCCTTCGACGCCGCGGATTGCTCGCTGGCGAATCTGCGGACCATGTGCGCCGCGATTGCCGGCGGCGAGGTTGCCCGCGGCATCGCCATCGACAAGCACGCAGCCATGGGCATGGTCTATGGGGCCAAGTGCCCGCGCATCCGGCCGGTGCAGGGCGTGGCGATTGCCCCCGTCGAGGCCGGCATCCGCCAATTCGACGCCAACCTGCTGGTGATCGGCTATGCCGACGTGAGCCAGTTCGAAATGCAGACGATGATTCGCAAGTTCGCCCTGGCCGCCCGGCCGGCGCGGACGACGTTGATGGAGTCGCTGGAGCAGTTGGAAGGACGCAATCTGTTATGAGAATCGCCCGGGTCATAGGCAAGATCACCTTGAACAACCGTGTGGCCGAACTGCCACCGGCGCGGTACCTGATCGTCCGGCCATACAGCCGGGCGACGCTGGCGGAGCAGAATGCCGGCAACGAGGAAACGCTGGTGGCGTACGACGATCTGTCGGCCCGCGAGGGCGACCTGATCGGACTGGTGGAAGGTCGCGAGGCCGCCGCGCCGTTTCATCCGGCCAAGGTGCCGTACGACTGCTACAACGCGGCCATCCTGGATGACCTGGACTTTCAACCTCAGTTGCCGTTGCAGGAATAGCCATGCAGAACGAGTGGAAAATCCGCGAAGAAATGTGCGACGTCGGTCGCCGCCTGTATGAGAAGAACTACGTCGTCGCCAATGACGGGAACATCTCGGTGCGAATCGGCAAGGGCCGGTTCCTGTGCACGCCCACGGGCGTATCCAAGGGCTCGATGAAGCCCGCCGACATCGCCCTGGTGGACGACGAGGGCAAGCAGCTCTCCGGCCCCAAGCCGCGGACCAGCGAGATCAAGCTGCACCTGCAGATCTATCACGAGATGGCGCACATCAACGCCGTGGTGCACGCCCATCCGCCGCATGCGACGGCCTTCGCCGTGGCGGGCATCGAGCCGCCCGCGGGCATCCTGCCGGAGGTGGAAATCTTCCTGGGACAAGTGCCGCTGGCTCGATATGACACCCCCGGCAGCCAGGACTTCGCCGAGACGATCCTGCCGCACCTGCGCCAGAAGGCCAACACGATCCTGCTGGCCAATCACGGCGCGGTGGCGTGCGACAAGACGCTGGAGCAGGCGTACTTCCACATGGAGACGCTGGACCAGTACTGCTACATCCTGCTGCTGGCGCGGCAGATGGGGCGGGTGCAGACGCTCAACGAGCCGCAGATCAAGGATCTGCTGGAGATCAAGAAGCGGCTGGGCATCGAGGACTCGCGTGTGGATGCGGCCGGGCAACTGTGCACGCTGGCCGGGTCGGACGAATTCCTGCGCGGCTTTTCGCAGCGGGCGATTGCCCAGCACCAAGCCGACGCCAGCGGCTGCGGGCGCGGCAATGGCATCGCCGGCGCGTGCAGCCAGGCCGGCACGGTTCAGCCGATGCCGCGCAGCGAGCATGCCGCCGCCAGCCAGGCGGGCATTCGGCCGCTGGGGCTGGGCTCTTCCAGCCAGGCCGTGCAGAAGCGCGCCGCCGATGACGAGATGGAGCAACTGACGCAGGTAATCACCGACCGCATCATTGAGATGATGAGCCAGGAATCGTAAACATGGGCCAGACGCCCATGCTGCGGTAGGCAGGAATAGCCGTATGCAGGGTGGGCCGAGCGCCGTCTGGCGAGCCCCACCAGATCGCAGACATTCACGGGCGAGACGCCCGTGACACACATGGGCGAGACGCCCATGCCACGGTAGGCAGGAATAGCCGTTATGCTGAAGTCACTTGACCGAAAACTTGCCGAGATTCATGCCGACGCCAATAGCCGGGCGTTCATCCTCGCCGACGCCAAGGACGCCGACATGGCCTTTGGTGCGGCCGCTCCGGGCAAGAGCCCCGAGAGCTACTCCGGCCAGACGCGCTTCCGCAGCCTGGAAGAGTGGCGCGAAATCATCCGCCAGATCGTCCGCCAGGAACTCGTGGACATCATGCTCATCTCGGCTTCAAACAACGAGGTCCTGACCATCCGCGAGCGGATCTTCGACGGTTCGCCCGTCACGCCGGCCGTGCGGGCCAACGACACGACGGACATCCACGTCGCCCGTGGCGCGGTATACCCCAAGCAGCCTTCGCTGCCGTTCCGCACCGCCAGCATCGACCACATCCAGCGTGGCCGGCTGGCCAACGATCAGGACGCCGCGGAAGATCGCATCATGGGCGCGAACCTGGGCCTGTACAGCATTACCTTCAATAACGACGCCCAACTCGACCGCCACGCCCTGGAGGAGTACGCCAGGTTCCGCATCGAGGCCGAGCGAAAGGGCTTCCGGCATTTCCTGGAAATCTTCGACCCCAACAGCCCGCGCACGCCGGTTCCGCCGGAGTTGCTGGGCGGTTTCATCAACGACCTGATCGTCCGAACCTTGGCCGGCGTGGCCGAGGCGGGTCGGCCGGTGTTCCTGAAGATGGTGTATCACGGCCCGCGGTTCATGGAGGAGTTGGTCCGGTACGACCGGCACCTCGTGCCGGGCATCCTGGGCGGCTCGGCCGGCACCACCTACGACGCATTCAAGCTGCTGTATGACGCCAAGAAGTACGGCGCGCGGGTGGCGTTGTTTGGCCGAAAGATCAACAACGCCGAGCATCAGCTCTCGTTCGTCCAGTTCCTGCGCATGATCGCCGATGGCGAGATCGAGCCGGAAGAGGCCGTCAAGGCGTACCACGGCGTGTTGCAGCATCTGGGCATCAAGCCGGCGCGTTCGCTCAGGGACGACCTGGTCCAGACCGAAGGCGCGTCCAGCTACGGCGGCGGCAGGGCGGTCAGCATGCCCTCACGCGGCGCCGTGCAGTCGGCGGCGTCTGGCCGCTTTGCGCCCGCACAGAAAGCTCTGCACGCTGCAAAGCCGCAAGCGGCTGGGGAGAACAAGACCGCGGCGGGGCAGCCGGCGGGGCAGACGGCGGTGGGGCGGGGGGCGGTAGGGCGGGCATTGCCCGCCTCCGTTCCTGGCGAGGCAGGGCGGGCAGGCTTGCCCGCGTCCGCTCCCACTCACGTCGATTACCCCAAGAAGGAAAATGGCCTGCCCGATTTCGCCAAGATGACTTCTGAACAGCGGCTGGCGTATCACCGCGCCAGGCTTAACGGGCAGGCGTAGCAAGCGGGTCTTTCGTCCAGCGATGAAAGCGCGAACCTGTAGGGTGGGCCGAGCGTCGTTTTGCGAGTCCCACCATTTCGCTGGGTGCCGTGGCCGCGGCGTCCAGCGGCCACGTTGCCAGAACACTCGGCTATCTGTTCTTGACGAATCGTCGCATAGGTAGAGCCGCCAGACAACGCGGCTCAACCTATGGCACCCGCCCGTGGCCCGGTGGTAGCAATGTTCATTCGCTGTCCGGTGGGACTCGTCGCAAGAAGACGCTCCTCGGCCCACCCTACATGACTGGCGCAGGTGCCTTCGCCGAGTGACACGGGCGTCTCGCCCGTGCGTGTCACGGCCGTCTCGGCCGTGAGTCGTTCGGATTCATGGGTGAGACGCCCATGTTACGCATGGCCGAGACGCCCATGTCACACCGACCTACTCCGTCTTTCGCTCCAGCAGTTCGCCGAAGCGTTTGTTGATCGCCAGGGCCGGGTCCATCGGCACGGCTGCGGGGATGCAGTTCTTGGGGATGGTGATGGCCGGGCGGGGCGTGATCGACTTGCCCTTGAACTGCGGCAGCCACGCTCGCTCGGCTTCGAGCATCTCGCTGCACATCTCGCGGATTTCCTTGAGCGTGCATACTGCCGAAGTCAGCGGGTCCATCGCCACGGCATGCACGACGTGCTCGGTGTCGCCCAGCAGGGCGGCCTGGCCGGCGAGGATCTGCACGTTCACGTTGGTCATGCACGCGGCCGCACATTGCGGCGGCAGGGCGCCCACCCGCATCGGGTGCAGGCCGTTGTCGTCGGCGAAGGTCGGCACTTCCACGCAGCAGCCGTCGGGCAGGTTCGTGATGTAGCCGTCGTTGCGAACGTTGCCCATGAAGCGGAAGGGTTGGCCCGTCACCACGCCTTCCATGATGTACGAGCAATATTCCTGGCTGCGATTCTGGATCTTGCTGCTTTCAAACTCCAGCGGGTCGTGGGCCTTGTACTTCTCGGCCAGCATCTTGCCGTACTTGTAATAGGCCCCGCTCTCGCCGCCGAAACTCGGCTCGTCGCAGTACAGTTCCAGGGCCTTCTTGTTCTTGCGGAACCACGGCACGTATTCGCTCAGGTGGCCGGTGCTTTCGGTCATGAAGTAGCCAAAGTGGCGGAAGACCTCGCCGCGGACCTTCTCGTTCTTGTAGTACTCGGGCTTCTCGAACAAGTCGCGCAGCATCGGGTAGAGGTCTCTGCCCTTGTGACGCAGCGACAGGAACCAGTCCATGTGATTGATGCCGCCGCACTCGTACGAGATCTCGCTCTTGGGCACGTTGCAGTAGCCGGCGATCAGGTCCAGCGTCGTCTGCACGCCGTGGCACAGGCCCACGAAACTGACGTCGGTGGCCTGGCCCAGCGCCAGGCAACAGCCGGCCATGGGGTTGGCGTATTGCAGCATGATGGCGCCGGGCTTGGCCAGGGCCTTCATGTCGCGGGCGATGTCGATGAGCACGGGAATCGTCCGCAGGCCGCGGAACACGCCGCCCGGTCCCAGGCTGTCGCCGATGCACTGATCGACGCCGTATTTCAGCGGGATTTCGTAATCGTGGCCAAAGGCTTCAAAGCCGCCGACCTGGATCATGACGATCACGAAGTCGGCGTTCTTGATGGCTTCCTGGCGATTGGTGGTGGCCCAGACCTTGGCCTTTAAGCCATTGTCGCGGACCATGCGCTGGCCGAAGGCCTCCATGCGGCGGAGCTTGCTTTCGGTGGGGCTCATGAGGGCGAATTCACTGTCGGCCAGGGCGGGCGTGGCCATGATGTCGCTCATGAGGGTCTTGCAGAATACCACGCTGCCGGCGCCGATCATCGCGATTTTTCGTGACATCTCTCTCTCCTGAGTTGGAAGAAGAATGGCCGCACCGGGCCGACACTGTGGGAGAAAGCGTACCAACAACTTCGCCGCAATCACGCGCAAAATTGTGCGAAACGGAGAACTGGTTTCATAACCGTGGTACGCCCGCCCTCGGGTGTCAAACCGATCGAGAGGCCGTCGCTATGGCCGCAAAAGCCACAGCCGAGGGCGGCTGTGCCACGGTTCGAGTTGGCGGCTCTGGGAAAGGCTACGGGCGGCAGGGCTTCGGGCGGCGTCTGCGAATCAGTGCAGGCAGAACGCCCAGGAGCAGCATCGTCAAGCTCAGCGGTTCAGGGATGTATTCGACCTGGAAGACCAGGTTCTGAAGCGAATCGACGGATGGCGGGGGAATCGAGGAGTCATTGAGCGAGGCTGGGTAAAGCCCCGGGCTTTCCAGGCCACGGTTTGCGTCTGGCCAAGGGCTAGAAGGCATCATCGCCAAGGCTGGTGGCCGGGTCGCCAGAAAACCGCTCATGGGGCTGTGCAGGGCGTCCGAACCGACGCCGATGATTCTGGTGCCGAGCGAGGAGTATCCGTCACTCGCCCAAGCAGGCAAAGCCGGTGGCCAAACCACGCCAGGCGCCGACTCAATGCGGAGCGGATTGTGATCCACGCCGCCCCAAGCGGCAGACAAATTGGGATAAGCCGACACCGTAACCGTGTTGGCCGAGAGCTGCACACAGATCACCAGCAGGGCACACAAGACTATGGCAGCGCGACGCAAGACAAAGCACCTCAATCCAAGCGCACCCTCACACGGCACGCATTCTCGATGAGCGACTCTCCTCTGGGCGGCGAAGGACTATATCTAGTACGTCCTTTGGCCACGGGCGGTTGCGTGCTGGCACAAAAAGAAGCGGCGGCCACAAGGGCCGCCGCCTGAAAAGCGAACGCAAAACGGGAACGTTTACGGCAGCTTGGGCGGCAGCGTGCACTGAACGGCCACGTTGGTCGCGAAGGCCGCCAGATTGGTGTATGTGGCCGTCCATGTGGTGTACATCACGCCGACGACGCCGAAACTGCCGTCGGGATTGGTTATGGTCTGTGCGGCCGTCAGCGGGGCCGTGACGCTCGATGGGCTATCGCCGCTCAAGGAAAGGATCTGCTTGCACGGCACCGGCTGCTGGGTCTTGTCGGTTCCAACATTGGAGTTGCCCGAGAACCACTTCTGGCTGTTGACGCTGTCGGCGTTCCAATTGACGACCATGACGTCAGGGCTCAGGCCCTTCCAGGAGTTTTGCCAGGGGCCGTCGCCCTTGACCATGTAGTACTTTCCAGTCGTGGGGGCATTTTGGTACTTGTCGAACATGTCCGACCAGACGAACAGCAGCGGCAGGCGGAAGCCGTTGCCCGGCGTGCTCGGTGTGACCGCCTTGCGGAGAATGGACGTGCTGCGCCGGAGGTTGTCGGCCAGCAGTTGGCCCTGCGTCTTGCCCGAACGCATGCAACTGTCATCCCAGCCGCCAAAGCGGATCTCGTCGTGGGCCATCATGTACCCTTCAGGCCCGATGTCCGTGCTGATGTTCTTGGCAGTCTTGGCGAAGATGTCCAGCAAGGACGGCTCATTCAGGCAAACCGTGCACTGGCCGCCGTCGAGCACCATCATGTGGTGGTAGCTGACTTTTACAAGGTCGCCGTTATGGAGCTTGCATGTCATGATGGTCGTAGGCACCGTCACCAGCTGCGGCGGGTAGTAGACCGCCTCGGCGCTGGGGTAGAACGAACCGACGTCACCGTAGCCGATCTGGCTGTAGTCCCTGACCTCTTTGTAAATGGTCTTGCCGTCCATGCTGGTGACCTTCGGCATCATGCCCGGGCGCCGGATCGGCCGGGAGAACCCGACCGGCTCGACCGTCAAATCGTCCACCCACAGGATGTTGTTGACGCCGCCAGAACCGCCGTAAGACACGCCGATGTAGAAATTGACCGCGGTGCTGTCAAGCGTATTGAACGTAAGGTCGTACTGCGTCCAGCCCTGATCCGCAGCGATTCCCTGGCCGTTGCTGTAGGAAACCACGGCCGAAGGCTGGAGCATCTGGCCGGTTGTGGCGCTGGTGACGTCGCAGGAGAAGCTGTTGGCGAAGGTGCAGCTGGACGTCTTGACCCAGAACTTCACATGGTAGCCTCGGTACGGCTGAAGGTTGTTGAAGACGCGCAGGAGGCGGCACCGGCCGTTGTTCCAGTTCACGTTGCAGATCTTCAGGCACTTGCCCGTGCCGTCTCGGCCGGGGGTATCAAGAAAGCCCATCGCGCCCCAACCGTCCATCACGCTCCAACCGGCTGGCCGGCCTGGCAGACTGCCCGCGTCGGCGTTGAAGTCGCTGACGAAGCTGGTGGCCAGATCGCCGTTAGTCGGGTCGTCCACGGGAAGCAGTTGGCCGTTTTGAACGGACATCGGCACGTCGTGGACGGGGAAGCCCTCGTCCAAGTTGCGATTGCACCCGTACAAGATGCTGCCGGAATAGCCGACGCCGGCAAACGTGGTGGTGTACGTCATCTTCTTCGCCAAGGCCGCGGCGTGCAGCCGGGTGGCGTTGGACAGGAACGTCTGCTTGGTGTACGAATCATTCGTGTACCAATCGTACCGCCAGTCATCACACACGATGCCGTTGTAGCCCAACGGGGCGGCCTGGTTGATAATGCTGATGCCGGCGTCAGTGGTAGCGGTATCCAGGTTGTTGCCTCGCCAGTACACCAGCATGTGCTGAAGCGGAATCGTGGCCCAGGCCGCGGATGACAATGATAATAGTGACACCAGAATCAGCCCGGAAATGACGGTGCGCTTCATGACAGCTCCTTTGGTCTGGCTCGACAGAGTTGTGCTACTCCTACTCATATCATACCATCAATTCCCGCTTTGGCAAACCTGCCTTCTTGCCGCCGATGCCGCCTTTTACAAAAGAAAGCGGCGGCCACTATCGGCCGCCGCGAGAACGCATTTCGATTGTCCCAGCCCTACGGCAGCATGGGCGGCAGGGTGCAATACTTCTTCACCTCGGTGGCGAAGGCCGCGATGTGGGTGTAGTCACTGTTCCAGACCGTGTAGCACACGCCGATGACGCCATTGGAGCCGTCGGGGTTCTTGACGTTGACGGCCGTTGCCAGCGGGCCGTCCACGCTGCTGGGGGTGCTGCCGTCGCAGGAAAGGATCTGCTTGCAGGGCACGGGCTGCAAGGTCTTGTCGCTGCCCACGTTGGAGTTGCCCGAGAACCACTGCTGGCTGTTGGCGCTGGCCGCGTTCCAGTTCAGGATCATCAGTTCGGGCGTCAGGCCTTTCCACGAATTCTGCCACGGCCCGGTACCCTTGACCAGATAGTACGCGCCGGTCGTCTGCGCGTTGTGGTACCTGTCAAACATGTCGTTCCAGACCAGCATGACCGGGAAGTGGAAGCCGTTGCCCGGGCTGCTGGGCGGGATTTCCTTACGGACGATCGACTGGCAGCGGCGGATGTTGTCGGCCAGGATCTGGCCAGGCGTCTTGCCTGTGAGAGCACAATCCTCGTCCCAGCCGCCTTCACGCATTTCATCGTGGCAGAAGAAATAGCCGCTCGGGTTGAGGTCGGCGTGGATCATATGCACGTCCTTGGCGATTCCGTCGTACAGCGCCGGGCTGGACATGCACGGGCACATCTGGCCCCAATCGCCGATCTCCTGCATGTGGTGATACGTGACCAGCACCTGGGTCCCGTTGGCGGTGAGTCTGCCGCCGGGCAGGGCAGTCACGACCTGAGGCGTACTCCAGATCGCTTGGACGTCCGGATATGCGGAGTAATCTTCATACCCGATCTTGCTGTAGTCCTTGCCCTCGATGTAGGTGGTCTTGCCATCGGTGCTGGTGACCTTGGGCCTCATGTTCGGTCCCCGGCTGATTGGATTGAAGAAGCCCAGCGGCTCGATCATCACGTCGTCAACCCACATCGCACAGGTGGCGTCGCCGCCGCTCCACCACGCGCCGATGTACAGCCCTACCGAGGTATAGCTCAGCGTATTGAACGTCAGGTCGTACTGCGTCCAGCCCTGCGTGGCGGCGACGCCGTTGCCGTTGGTCGACAGGGTCGCTTGCTGCAGGCCTTGGCCGCCGGTCAGAATCTGCGCCATGATGGAATCAGGGGAGACGAAATTCTGCGTCTTGATCCACAGCCGTATGTGGTAAGGGCGGTATGGCTGGAGGTTATTGAACGTCTTGTTGATGCGGCACAGGCCGCCGTTGGAGCCCAGATTGCACATCTTGAGGCACTTGCCCGTGCCGTCCCGGCCCGGGGTGTCCAGGGAACTCAGCGTTCCCCAGCCATCGACCCAACTCCAGCCAGTGGGGAGGCTGCCGGTGACTGTCTCAAAGCCCGAACTGAACCCGTTGGCCAAGTCGCCGTTGGTGGGATCGCTCGTCACCGGGACGATCGCACCGTTGGTAACGACCATCGGAACGTTCTTGGCGGGGAAGCCTTCGGCGTCGTTGCGGGCGCCTTTGAGCATCAGCGATGCACCTGCCCCCATCGGGGTGATGGCCGGCAGATACACCATCTTCTTGGCGGCGCATTCGTTGCGGATCCTCATGGCGTTGGCTACAAACGTGTTCCTGTTGCCGTCGTTAAAATACCATTCCCATCGCCAGTCCTCTTGAATGAAGCCGTTGTAGCCGTTGGCGGCGGCGGTATCGATGAGGGCCACGCCCGCGTCAGTGGTGGTGCTGCTCAGATTGTTGCCGTCCTGCCAGTGCACCATCAGGTACTGCAGCGGCATGAGGGCCTGGGCGGCCGACGTAAGGATCAACACCAGAATTAGTCCAGATATGACTGCACGGTTCATGTCAACTCCTTTTGTGCGTCGCAGAAGGGTTCTCACTTCAATCCGAATCATACCACAAAACATGGATTTTGGAAAGAGAAGGACCGATCCGGCCAGAAAATTAGTGACGGGTGAAGCTGGGGCAGGGGCGCGGCGCAAGCCAGCGGCGGCCAAGGGGCCGCCGCTGAGGGAACAATGCGTTCGGTTGGAACCTTTAGGGCAAAGTGGGGGGCAGGGTGCAGTACCGCTGCACCTCTGTGGAAAAAGCGGCCAAGTTGCTGTAATTGCCGCTCCACGTCGTGTAGCAAACGCCGATGACGCTGTTGGAGCCATCGAGGTTCTTGATCGTGGCTGCGGTGGCCAGCGGGCCGTCCACGCTGGTGACGCTGTCGCCGCTGCACGACAGGATCTGCTTGCAGGGCACGGGCTGCAAGGCCTTGTCAGTGCCAACGTTAGAGTTGCCAGAGAACCATTTTTGGCTGTTGGCGCTGGCCGAATTCCAGTTCAGGATCAGCAGCTCTGGCGTCAGACCTTTCCATGAGTTCTGCCAAGGCCCGGTACCCTTGACCAGGTAGTAGTTCCCGGTCAACGCGGCGTTGTGGTACTTGTCGAACATGTCCGACCAGACCAGCATGATCGGGAAGCGGAAGCCGTTGCCCGGACTGCTGGGCGGAATCTGCTTGCGCACCATGGCCTGGCAGCGCCGGACGTTATCGGCCAGGATTTGGCCGGGAGTCTTGCCCGAGCGCGTGCACGTGTCGTCCCAGCCGCCCTCACGCATTTCGTCGTGCGCCATGAAATATCCCGGCGGATTCAGGTCCGCCTGGACGTTTTGAAGTTCGTTGCCGATGGCGTCATACAGAGCCATCTCGGACATGCAGCCGCAAATCTGTCCCCAGCCGCCAATCTCCTGCATGTGGTTGTAGCTGACCAGCACCTGATCGCCCTCGTGCAGCTTACAGTCGGGCGAGGCCGTCGGAACCGTCACCGTCTGCGGCGGCTGGTAGATCAACTCCAGGTCCGAGGCCGTGCCGGGGGCCGTGTCAGTGTCATCACGGCCGATCTGGCTGTAGTCCCTGCCTTCCATATACACGGTCTTGCCGTCCGGGCTGGTCACTCGCGGCGGGGAATCGCTCTTGCGGATGACGCCGCAGAAACCCAGCGGGGCAATCGTCACGTCGTCAAGCCACATAATGTTGCTGGCGTTGCCGGCGCCGCCCCAGGTGCCAATGTAGAAGTTCACCTGCGTGTAACTCAGCGTATTGAAAACCACGTCATATTGTGTCCAGTCCTGAGTGACCTGCACTGCCGTGCCGTTGCGCGTGTCGCCGTTGGACATCAGGGTGGCCTGCTGCAGGCCCTGGCCGGTGCTGACCGCCAGCACCTGGATCTGCGTCGCGCCGGCCGAGGTGAAGTTGCTGGTCTTGATCCAGACCGATGCGTGATAGGCACGGTAGGGCTGCACGCTGATCGTCTTGTACATTCGCCCGTTGCCGCCGGCCAAATTGCACCACTTCAGGCAACTGCCCGCGCCGCCATGGCCGGGGGCGTCCAGCGACGACTTCGTGCCCCAGCCGTCGATATACGTCCAGCCATCTGGCACGTTGCCAACCGCCGTGTCGAAGGTACAGACGAAGGGCGTCGACAGGCCCGCGCCATTGGGGTCCGTGGGGGCCGCCACGAGTTGGCCGCCTTGGACCACCATGGGGGCATCTTTGACCGGGAAGCCTTCGGCCAGGTTGCGGTTGACGTTGGCCAGCAGCGAGGCCGTAGCGCCCATTGCCGCCATGGCCGGCAGGTACACCATCTTCTTGGCGACGCATTCGTTGCGGATCCTCTGGGCGTTGGTCAGCCACGTGGCCTTATCGGTTGGGCTCTGGTTGAAGTACCATTCCCAATGCCAGTCTTCCCAGACGAAGCCGTTGTAGCCGTTGGTGGCGGCAGTGTCGATGATGGCGACGCCGGCGTCGGTGGCGGTGCTGCTCAGCATGTTGCCGTCCTGCCAATGCACCATCAGGTACTGCAGGGGCATCAAGGCCCGGGCAGAGGAGGACAACGCGAATATGATCGCCAATGAAGATATGACCGCGCGTTTCATGGCAGCTCCTTTTCGATGCTTGCGCAAAGCGCTCGACCCGCAAGCCATCATAGTATACACGGAGATAGCCGTTTTTGAAAGGCCGGAATGACCCGCGGCGCTGCCGCGTCGGATGATCCGCCAGCGTGCAAGCCTGCTCTACTCGAACGAGAACGCCACCTTGATCGAGCCTTGGCCGCCCTTGTCCGAAGCCGCCAGCATGGCTTGGCGATATTGGCCCAGGCCGAACGTGTGCGTCAGCAGTCCTTGCAGGCAGGCGAGATCCTGCTGCATGAAGCGGTGCGTGAGGTTGTACGTGTGCACCGCCCCGCCAAAGTTCTCCACGCTCCTGCCGTATGAGCCGATCACGGTCAGTTCGCTGAACCACAGCGGCGTCAAGTCGGCCCCGCGGGCGTGCCCCGACGCCAGCAGCACCACCTGGCCCCGAGCGGCCGTCCATTTCAGCGAATCCTGCACGCTGCCGGCGCTGCCCACGCAATCGAAGACCACGTCATAGCCGCCCGAGATCATGCACGTGTGGAATCGCCCCGTGACCAGTCGCCCGCCGGTCTGGCGGGCAATCCGCTCGTGGCGTTCCACGGCCCCGCGCGGCAGCGAGATAATCTCTGACGCGCCCAGTTGGTTGGCCAGCTTGGCCTGGTGGGCGTGCCGGGCGATTACGCCGATCTTGCCGGTGTACCCGACGCGCCGCAGCGACCAGACCGCCCCGAGTCCCAGAATGCCGCAGCCATAGATCAGCACGCGCTGGACGCCGCTGAGGTTCGCCCGAAGCACGGCGTGCAGGCTGCACGCCAGCGGGTCGGTCAGGATGGCAACCGTATTGGGAATGGCCGCGGGCTTTTCGATCAGTTGGGAGACGTGGGCAGGGAAGAATTCGCTCCAAGTTCCGCCCACGGCCCCGCAGTAGCCGATGGACGTACCCGGCGGCAGGTGGTATCGTCCCAGTCCGTTGGCCGAGAAGTTCTCGCAAGCGCCGTACTGGCCGCGGGCGCAGCTGGGGCAGGGCGGCTCGATGCCGCGGGCCCGGCAGCACAGCGTGGGTTCGACGGTGACGGTCTTGCCCAGCCAGGCTTTGTCCATGGCCGGGCCGCACTGCTCGACCACGGCCACGTTCTCGTGCCCCAGCGTCATCGGCAACGTGGTGAAGCATTGCAGGATCGAGTCGATGGGCTGGCGCTGGTGAATGATGGACAGGTCGGTGCCGCAGATGCCGCCCAGGACGGTCCGGCACAGGGCCCAGTCGTCGCCGGGGAGTTTGGGCGGCGGGACGTCGTGCAGCGAAAGCCCGCCCAGTGGGCCATAGACGCACTGGGGGCGGAACCGCCGGGCCAGCAGGCACGCCGCCCACTTGACCGGCTGAACTTTGTAGATTAACGCCTTCACGGCCAATAGAAATACCGGGGGGGCGGGGGCAATGGGTAACGAAATCTGGCGACCGGGCCGCAGCCGAGTCGGCTGTGCCAGCGGGACGCTATTTTGAGAAGCGAGTCTTAAACGATGAGTGCGAAGAGAACGGGTTTGCGGCGGCTGTT
Organism: uncultured Planctomycetota bacterium; assembly: GCA_903892515.1. Lineage (GTDB taxonomy): Bacteria > Planctomycetota > Phycisphaerae > SM23-33 > SM23-33 > CAITIS01. The sequence goes on from CAITIS010000075.1 coordinate 68,682, forward strand.
GGGCGTGGTTCTGACCTTGGCGTTCGTGGCCTTGCTCGTCGGCGGGTGCAAGCCGCCGGCGGTGACGTTCCCTGCCGATCCGGTGGTGCACAGCGAGCAACTTGCCGGGTACGACACCAACGGCGACAAGCGGCCAGATTTCTTCCTGCTTTCTGACTCCGCTGGCCGGGTCGACCGCATCGGCTACGACATCTCCGGCTCGGGCAAGCCCGAAGAAATCGTGCACCTGGGCGGCATCGATCCGCGCAAGTGCCGCCACCTCGTGCTCATCCTCGACGGCATGCCGTATGACGTGCTCAAGGAGTACGTCGATCAGGGCCACCTGCGGCTGTTCAACGCCCCAGCCATCGTGATTCCGCCGTATCCGGTCATGACCGACCTGGCCGTGGAAGACGCGCTGGGCTACATGCCCTGCCTGGGAATCGAGGCCAAGTACGTCAGCCGCGAGAGTGGCAAGGTCGTCGGCGGCACGTCGGACTACATGGCCGGCCGGAACGAGCCCTTCGCCCAGATCATCGCTTACCGCGCCCCGACGCTCGATGACGCCTTGGCGTACTTGAAGCCGCGGGCCGTGTTCGAGAAGGAAATCCACGCCGCCAAGCGAGTCTGGGACAAGCGGCAGGGGATGGAGCAGGTGATGTACTTCGTCTCGACGGCCGCCATGGGCAGCCGGCTGGGTAAGCCTGGCCAGATCGAAACCCTCCGTCAGTGCGAGCGGCTGATCAACCAGGTCGTCTTCGAGTCTCATGGCCTGGTGCAGGTCACGCTCATGGCCGATCACGGCCAGACGAACATCGCCTGCAAGTACGTTGACCTCGGCGGCCTGCTCAAGCAAAAGGGCTGGAAGGTAACCGACCAGATCGCCGGCGATCGTGATGTGGCCCTGGTCGAGTTTGGCCTGGAAACAGTGGCGGCCTTGAACGCTCGCCAACCGGCCAAGCTGGCGGAGGACTTGATCAAGCTTGCCCCCGTGACGCTGGTGAGCTATCCCAGCGAGGACATGGTGATCGTGCTGTCCAAGAGCGGCAAGGCGGAGATTCACTCCACCGACGGCGTGCATTTCAAGTACATGCCGATCGAGGGCGACCCGCTGGACCTGAAAGAATACGCCGGCCAGGAAGTTGACGGCAGGGCGGTACTGCAGAGCACCGTCGAGAAGCGCAAGGAATACCCCGATGCGCTGTATCGGCTGTGGCGGGCGCACTTTGGCCTGGTGAACAATCCGCCGCTGGTGATCGCCAGCCTGGATGACTGCTACTACAGCGGCTCGACGAGTTTCGCCGGCGCGGTGAGCATGGCCTCGACGCACGGCGGACTGAACTGGCGCAACGGCGCGACGTTCATCATGTCCACAGCCGGCCCCATTACCGGCCCGCTGCGCAGCGAAGACATCCCCGCCGCCGTCGGCAAACTCTTTGGCATGCCCTTCCCGCGGCGGCAGTAAGACGAACGACCTTCACCGCCGTGGCCGCGGAGAACGCAAAGGAAGGACAGAGCAAGGACAGAGTAAAGGCGGGGAAGGACAGAGGAACGGCGGCGGAAAGACTCGAATTGGGTGCCATGCTTCCGCGCCTTCTTGCGGAAGCATGTCCTGTGAGGCCGCTAAAGAAACGCACATGCTTCTGCAACAACGCAGAAGCATGGCACCCAAACATGGCGTCCGACACGGCTGCAGACGCCGCCCGCTTCAGGGTGCCACACCTGCGGTGTTTGCAGGTGTGTATTCGGCACGGCTGCAAACGCCGCAGCCGTGGCACCCGGCGTGATCGTCTTATCGCGGAACGCTGCCGGCCTTGTTCCTACTCCGCCCCGGCGATCCCGGCACTGGCCTTCTGTGTCGTCGGTTCATTCCCGCCGGTGATCTTCGCGATCTTGGCGGACAAGATCTTCAACTCCGGCGCGCTTGTAGCTGCATTCTTGCCGCCATCGGTCGGGACCAGCCGCAGCGTCACGTATTCCTGCACGAGCTTGCCGCCCAGATGCGTGCCGTTCTTCAGCTCGACCTGTACCGCGTCCACGCCTTCGGAGAAGTCGGCCTTGGCGATCTCCTGAGGCTTGATCTCCACGTCGCCGACCTGGCTGCGAATCGTCCACGTCGGCTCGGCGAACTGGCCCTGCAGCACGTCGTGGTTTTCCAGCGTGACGCGGGCCAGGGCATCGTCGTCCTTCGGGGTTGCGGCAAACCGAATCTGCCGGACCTGCCAGGCCGGCACGCTGGCCTCACTCGCCAAGGCCAGCTTGAACTTGTAGGCGTCCTGCGTGGCCAGCCCCGACAGCACGCTGCCGTTGCGCAGCGTCAGTCGATGCACGCCCTGCGGCACGCTCATTTCCAGCAATGCCACCTGCGAGGCGTCCAGTGTGAGCTTGCCGCAGGAGGTGAGAAAGTCCAGCTTCACGCCGGCTGGGTCGAAGGCCAGCCACTCGCCGCGCTGCAGTACCACGATGGGCAGATCGCCCTTGGCGGCGCGCGGCTTGGCCTGGGTGACCTGGTAAGCGGCCTGGCGCAGCTTTCGTGCCGGCACGGTCAACTCGCTGCCGCCGGCGAGCTTCATCGCTAGCGGCACCGACAACTCGCCCAGCAGCACCTGGCCATCCGTGGTGCCGAGCTTGACCGCGTCCTGCTCGCTGGATAGGCCGATCAGGCCGATGACGTTGGCCGAGGGCACGCGCATGGGGCCAAAGTCGGTCTTGATCTCGAAGTCGGCATTTGTGATCTGCCCGCGGAGTTGGTCGCCGCTGCTGAGCCTGACCACGTCGGCCTCGTAATCTCGCTCGAACTCCGCGCCCATCGCCGACGCCTGGGCGGGCACGTTCAGGATGATCCGCCGCAATTCCGGCGACACATCCGCCAGTTCGCAGTACGGGTCGAATTGCTGCATCGCCTGCGGCAAGTCCTCTGGGCTCTTCCGTTGCACAATGAAGAAGCACAGCGCCACGGGCTTGCCCGGCTGGACGTCCACCGAGACGCGGGCCGTGAGTGCGTCGGCCGAGGGCGTCTCAATGACCGGACGCAGCCCCTCGCCCTCGGGGGCGGCAAACACGAAAGCAGCGGCCGCCTTGGTGCTGGGATCGGTAGGCAGAATCATGTAACCACTCGCCGCATTCTCGCCCTTGGCCAGCGCCGGATTGGCCGAGGGCAGATACACCCAGTATCGCAGGTTCAGCGACGCCGGCTGGCCGGTGGCCTCGATGATGTCGATCCATCGGCCAACGCTATGTTCGGCGTCGATCATCACGCGGCGGTAGATGCGGACGGTGTTGTTGTTGAACTGCCCCGGGGCCAGTTCGATCTCGTTGCCCGCGGCGTTGAGCACCGCGTTGCCGGGGCCGGGGAAGCTGGCGCCGCCGACCTCCAGATGCACCGCGTTCTTGAGGGCGGCGCTGGTCATGCTGCCGTTGGTGGCGACTTGCCAGCGCACGCCGTCGCGACCGGTGAGCACCCAGGGGAAGCTGGCCGGCGAGCCCTGCGTGATGTGCAGCTTGGCGTCGGCGGGAGTGGCTGCTGCCGGCTGGTTGCCGTCCATTCGGATCACTGCGCGCCGCTGGGCCACGCACACGCCGGCCACCAGCAGGACAATCGCCGCGGAAAGGATTCGTCTACTCATAGGTTCACTCACCCATCAAATGTTCAGGACCGTCCCGGCGACAGCGCGGGCCGGGCATCTGTGCCAGCGGGCGAACGTTGCAACAGCTCGAGAATCAACGTGATCCGCTGGCGAATGTCCGGGTCGGCGTCATCGACGTACCTCTTGAGCAGCGGAACGATGCCAGGGCCCAGGCGGATCAGCTCATCCTGCGCCTGCTGACGTTCCTCGTACTGCGGCCCGGCCAGCTGGGCGACGAGCTTTTCCACCTTTTTGAGCACCGCTTCGGGCGGCAGGGACTGGCTCGACTGCACGCTGCGAACCTGTCCGGCGTAAAGTTTTACCGTCGGCCCAGGCAGGATGGCGAAGCTCAGCGCGTCCTGCTTGAGCAGGCCTCGCAGCGTCGTGCCGTCCCACAGCCGCATGGTCACGCGCGAGGGATCGTCCCGCTCGAACTGGATCGAAAGGATGTTCTCGGGCTTGACCTTGATGGCGCCGAACTCGGTCTGCACGGTGTACTCGGCGTCGGCCAGCCGGCCAAAGAGCAGGTCGCCGTTGTCCAGTTCAGCCCTGGTCAGGGCGGCCTCGGTGGGCTTGTCGGACTGGTTGAACTGGATCGCCTGCACCATGTCGCGCGGCACGTCGAGCTTCTTGCCCAGCTTGAGATCGAGCGAGATACTCTCGCCTTCCAGCAGGCCCGACAGCGACGAGCCGTTGGCGAACTGCACCTGGGGTGTGCGCTGGTCCTCGCCCACCAGGCGAATCTCGGCCAGGTCGGCGCTGGATAGCTCGATCCGCCCATGCCGGCTCAGCAGCACGCACTTGAGCTGCGCGGGGTCAAAGGCCAGCCGGTCGCCCGTCCGCAGCAAAATCAGCGGCTGATTCGGCCCGCCCGACTCGGGCTTGTCCTTGCTGATGCGATACGAGCACTCCGCCACCCGGCCAAAGGGCACGGCCAGTTCGCCGCCGGTGGGCAGGCCAAAGTGAATCGCGTCGTCGCTGAGCTTGCCGGAAATCACCTGGCCGCCGACGAGCAGGGCGCGGACGCTGCCTTCCTGTCCCGAGGCCGAGGCAAAGCCGACCACTTGCGAGTCGGGCAGATCCATCTCGCCGAAGAGGGCTTTGATCGGGAACTTCTTGTTGAGAATCTGGCCATACATGGCGTCGCCGTTTTTCAGCAGGATCAAGTCGGCGTTGTCGCGCCGCTGCAGCGAGAGCCCCGGACCGACGACGGACATGTTCACGATCAGCCGGCGGACCGGGTCGGGCAGGTCGGCCAGCAGCTTGGCAAAGGGCACGTTCTTGAGCCGCTCCTTCAGCACGCGGGCGTCGCCCTGGCTGGCGAAGTAGCAGACGATGGCGGCCGAGTTGGGCGGCACGGTGACCGTGTAAATGAGGCTGCTTTGCTGCGGGCTTTGCTGGGCGCGGATCTGCGGGGCCAGGCTGGCCTTGGGCGTGGCCAGGATTTGCAGGGCGGCGCGGCCCTCCTCGAGTTCCGTCAGCATCGCCCAGTCGCCAGCGGCGAAGTTGGCCCCAGTCGGGCCGGTCGTGCTGGTGACGGTCGAGGCGAAGTTGGAGTTGCACTCCAGCGGCACGGTCTGCGGGCTGGAAGTGGGGTTGACCACGATCTCCAGCCAGCGGGCGAACGGCAGGTCGCGGTACACCTTCAGCCGGCGGAATATCTGCACCGACTGAAAGTTCACCGGGCCGATCTCGATCTCGTCGGGCGCCTCGCCCAGCCAGCCCTGGCCGTTGCTGTTGACGTTCTGGCCGTTGAGGCGCAGGAACATCGCCCCGCTGAAGATGCCGTTGCCGCTGCCGATGTTCAGGAAGTACTGGACGTCCCAGACGCTGCCGCCGCCGTCGGTCAGGCTGGTGGGAAAGCCCGCGCCCTTGACGACCGGCAGGTGAATTTCCTTGGGAACACCGCTCTGCCCCCACGCCCGCCCGCCCGGCAGCAGGGCGAAGACAGCCATGGCCGCGAGCAACGCCAACCGGCCGCGCGTGGCCCAGCCGCCCTCGGCTGTATGCCGGGTGCCACGGCTGCGGCGTTTGCAGCCGTGCGAGTCACACCTGCACACGCCGCAGGTGTGGCACCCGACCGAGGGCGATGAGGCGCTGTCCGCAACGATAGGGTCCGCAGCTGTGCTGCGGACGGAGAGAAGGGGACCACGAATTGCCGCCAGTGTCTTGGGTCTGCCGATGGTTCCGAAACTCATAGACATCCTTCCCGCGCATACCCGCCGACGACCTCATGCGCGATGCCGCATTCTACCGACCCGGCGGGGCAGGGGCAAAGGCGCATGAAAGCTTCCGCACGACGCCCCACTGGTTCGGCCCCGTTCCTCGGGGCTGTGTCGGCCGGCGGCAAAGCCGCTTGCATCGCCAACTTGAAGGCGTATAATTCTCCTTCCTTCCGTTTAACCCTACGTTTGACTGTGATGACGAAAGCGAGGTAGCACAATGGCACTGGTTCCGATGCGAGTGTTGCTGGATCACGCGGCTGAGAACGGCTACGGCCTGGCGGCGCTCAACGTCAACAACATGGAGCAGATTCAGGCGATCCTCGAGGCCGCCAACGAGACCAACAGCCCGGTCATCGTGCAGGCCTCGCGCGGCGCCCGCGAATACACCAACGATAATTACCTGCGGCACCTGATGCTGGCGGCGTCGGAACTCAATCCGCACATTCCCATCGCCATGCACCAGGACCACGGCAACAGCCCCGAGACGTGCATCTCGGCCATCGACAACGGCTTTACCAGCGTGATGATGGACGGCTCGCTCATGCCCGACGGCAAGACCCCCAGCACCTTCGAGTACAACGTCGAGGCGACGCGCAAGGTCGTGGAATACGCCCACGCCCGCGGCGTGACGGTCGAAGGCGAACTGGGCACGCTGGGCGGCATTGAAGATGGCCACGGCGCGGGCCTGTCCGCCGCCGACGCCCTCAAGCACCTGACCGACCCGCACCAGGCCGTCGAGTTCGTCAAGGCCACCGGCGTGGATGCCCTGGCCGTCGCCATCGGCACCAGCCACGGCGCGTACAAGTTCAGCAAGAAGCCCACCGGCGACGTGCTGGTCATGAGCCGGATCGAAGAGATCCACGCCCTGTTGCCCGACACCTTCCTGGTGATGCACGGCTCTTCCAGCGTGCCGCAGAACCTGATCGAAGAGATCAACAAGTACGGCGGCAAGATGCGCGAAACCTACGGCGTGCCAGTGGAAGAGATCCAGCGCGGCATCAAGCACGGCGTGCGCAAGGTCAACGTCGATACCGACAACCGCCTGGCCATGACGGCGGCCATTCGCAAGGTCTTCGCCGAGAAGCCCGGCGAGTTCGACCCGCGCAAGTACCTGACCCCCGCCCGCGAGGCCATGAAGAAGATCTGTGCCGAGCGCATGACCGCCTTCGGCCAGGCCGGCAACGCCTCCAAGATCAAGGTCAAGACCCTGGCAGAAATGGCCAAGGTCTACAAGAGCATGAAGTAGCCCCGTAGCACAGCCGCCCTCGGCTGTGAATAGGAACAGGGCGTGCGGGTTCCGAGCCCAAGGCCCGGCTGCCGCACACGCTATAAGAGCGAAGATCAATGCCCCGCCCGGCGTAAGCACTGGGCGGGGCTTTTCTTGCGCGGTGGGGCGAGGCATTCCCAGCGGGCGTCGCGGCACCGCGACTGGCCTGGAGGTTAAACGTATTGCGGTGTAGCCATGCATAATCTTCTTTACAGAGTGGGCCCGTGCAGGTAACAACTACCCTGTAGAGTTTGGCAGCGTAGGAATCCCGTTTGCGGGCGACGGTCGGGCAACACGTGCAGAAACAAATCACGAATCTCATGGGCACTTCATGGCGGCTGGATGGGTATCGCCGCGCCTGCCTGGCTGAGGCGCAGTTGGCCGGCTTTGAGAAGGCTGGCCTGGCCATGAGAACTGGTCTTGCACTCGTGCTCAGCCCCGGTGGGGAGGCGAGTCAATGAGTCCCTCGGTTGTCATACCATATGCCGATGCGCCCCCCAGCCGGTTGGACACGGTCATTGAATGGCTGATGGGCGGCTTGCTGGCTTTCATGCCCTTGGCGCTGGGAGCGGTGCATGCCTGGAGCGAGATGGTTGTCGTAACCGTCGCGATGCTCATGCTCGCCTGCCTGGCGCTGAAGTGGGTCTTGCATTCCGATTCACGCCCTGTCCGCACGTGGTCCTACGTGCCGGTGGTCCTGCTGGCCATTCTGGCGAGCGTTCAACTGCTGGAGTTGCCCGGTTGGCTGGCGGGGGCTTTGTCTCCCAATACGCTGGGCGAAAAGACGCGGTTGCTGGCTGACCTGCCGGAGTCATCCCACGCGCTGTCGCGGATGACCCTGAGTTTCTACGCCCTGGCCACCGTTCACGACCTGCGGATGCTGCTGTCGGTGGGGGCGGTGTTCGTGGTGGTGGTGAATGTCTACCGGCGAAGCGAGCAGATCCAGCGGCTGTTGAGGATAATCGCCGCCATCGGCGGGGCGCTGGCGGTGCTGGCACTGGTGCAAGTCATCTCCGGCGCCGACCGGATCTACTGGACGATTCCGACCGGCGGCGATCCCGCCAATTCCGGCACGTTCGTCAACCACAGCCACTGGTGTCAGTTCATGAACCTGTCGCTGGGGGCGGCTTTGGGGCTGCTGGTCCTGAAGGTGTCGGGCTCCAAGGCCGCGCAGCCCACCACGTTGGCTCGCGTGGTCGAAGGGCTGAGCAGGCCCGACGCCCGGCCCATCTGGCTGCTGATCGGCATGATGTTGATGGGCATGGCCTCGGTATTGCTGTCTCTTAGCCGCGGCGGCGGCATCGCGCTGCTGCTGGCGGGCAGCTTCACCGCTTTGTTGCTGATGCGACGGCGGGCGATCCGCGGGAGTGGGTGGGGCTTGCCGCTGGCGGCGCTCGGCGCGTTTCTGTGCGTGCTGTATCTGGGCTTTGACGCCGTGTATGACCGCTTGGCCACGCTGTCGCGGCAGAACGTGTACAGCGACCGCTGGCAGATCATCCAGGGCATCGCTCGGGCCTGGACCCGCTTTCCGCTGTTTGGCACGGGCTTGGGCACGCACGAGTACATCTATCCCATGTTCGATCGCGCCACCGTGCCGGCCTTGGCGGACCACGCGGAAAACGAATACGCCCAGGCGGCAGAAGAGATGGGTGCGATCGGCCTGGTGCTGCTGCTCTCCTTCGGCGCGCTCATCGGCCGGCAGTACGTTCGCTGCCTGCGGCGGAACGCCCCGGCAATTTGCAGCGCTGCCTACGGAATTGGCATGGGCTTGATCGCCGTTCTGATCCACAGCTTCAGCGACTTTGGGCAGCATCTCCCGGCCAATGCCATGCTCTCGGCGGTCATGTGCGGCCTGCTGGTGGTGCTGGGGCAGAAGGCGCAGCTCCCACAGGCCAAGACGCTCACTGCCCCAATGAAGGCGAGTTTTGCTGGAAAGCCGCTGCGAATCGCGCTGCTGCTGGTGGTCGCGGCCGTGAGTGCGTGGGCTATCGCCGGGGCCGACCGCGCTCGCCAAGCCGAGGCCAGTTGGGATGAGGCGCTGCGCATTGAGAAAGATCTGCGCGACAAAAACTGGCAGGCGGGCCACGACGCCTTTATCGACTTGATCAGCCAGGCAGCCCAGGCTTCAGATACCGAGCCGCAAAACGCGATGTACCGCTACTGGCTGAATGTGTACCGCTGGCGGGCGATTGGCCGCAACCGGGACGACCAGGGGCGGCTCATCGTGAGTGACCAGACGCTGGAGTGGACGGCCCGCGTCGTAGACGAATTGCGAGAGGTGAATGTGTTGTGCCCGGCTTTCGGCCCGGCCTACAGCGTGGTGGGCCAGCTTGAAAGCGAGGTTCTGGGGCAGGCCGCGGGCGCGGGGCATATTCGCACGGGCTACTGGATGTCGCCGTACGACCCTACCGTCAGCTATGTGGCCGGGATGCTTGATTTCCGGGAAGGTCACCTGGAAGATTCGGTAGGCAAGTTCTCGCGGTCGCTGAAGCTGGGCGGCGACTACTTCCGTTCGATGGCCGAGGCCTACGTACAGGCGAACCGGCCGGACCTGGCGATCGAGTTAGCCAAGGACGACTTATGGCGGCTGGTGACTATCGCGGAGATGCTGACGGGCAATGGGCAGGATGCGACGGCTTTTGCGGGCATGCGGGCGCAGGCGATCACACGCTTGCGTGAACTGAGCCGAAATTCTGACACGACGCCAGAGCAACTGGCGGCGCTGGCGGGGCTGCTGCAGCGAGAGAAGGATTGGCCAGCTGCGATCGAATTGTACCGTCGGGCGTTGAGCCTGGATTACGGCCAGGTTAATTGGCGGCTGCAATTGGCCAAGTCGCTGGCGGAGGCAGGGCAGGCCGATGAGGCCATGAGTGAGGCCCACATCTGTTTGCGGCTGCGGCCTGAAATGGCTGGCGCGAAGCAATTGATCGCCGACGTGAGCGTGCCGCCCCGGCCGAGCCTGCCCAAGTAGGGTCGGGCTGAGTCGCCCCGGGCACGCGGCGCGATTGGGAAACTCCCATCGCACCCATAGGGGACGAATCTTCCGGCCGCCAGGACTCCTCGCACACATCCGTCAAGATCATGCAGGTTCGACCTTGCAGGCACCGACGCAGTTTGGCTGGTGAAAAACGGCTGGCCAGAATGGGCTCGGCGCTTACAATGGTGGTTGAAGAAACTCTCCCATGCACGTTAAGACCGAGCAAGCTTGGCAAGAGTACCGTCAGAAGATGCTCGATGAAACCAGCCGGTTCATCGAGTGGGGGCTGGCGCATCCTGACGAGGTCGTGTGGATTCCCTAGCGGGGGCACGCCGAGACACCATGCCGCGACCGGAAGAAGAGGTATAGTGTGGTCCACACCCTCTTCGGGCACGCTGAACCCAAAAAGATAGCCTACCACCGCTGAAAATCAGAAAATATTCAGTGGAGGGCGGTTATGAGGTCCGCTTGGCGGCAGGTTGGAGAAATGCGGTTTCTTGACGGGCGGACGGCGGTGGTCCAAAATGTCGGGCACTTGCACATCAAGGACTTATGCCCGGCACGGAGGATCGACCGATGTGGCCAAAATGGCTTACGAGCGTGCTGTTGGTGCTGATGGAGGCGTGGTCGACGCGCCGTGACGCCCACATCCGATTCCTGAAACTCCAGATCGAGATGCTTCAGGCCCGGCTGCCGGGCAACCGGGTCGTCCTGGCCCCAGAGGAGCGGCAGCGGCTGATGAAGATTGGCTCGGAGGTAGACCACGCAGTGGAGCATACCCTGGGTATCGTCAGTTTCAAGACCTATCGTCGTTGGCTGCAGGGCAATCGCATCTAAAGTCCTTGGTCGGTGCGGGTGAGGACGCGGAGGAGGTAGTCGTGGCTCCAGCCGCAGCAGAGCCGTTTGGTTTTGATGCCCACTTTGTGCCTGGTCTGGGCCTTGAGCAGGTTCAGGGCGA
>CAITIS010000076.1 GCA_903892515.1 uncultured Planctomycetota bacterium
AGCAGCCGCCGGACGCGGAACCCGTGGAACGAGGCTCTCTTGCGTACGCCCCGGAGGGGCGAAGGAGCCTCACGGTCTGGTCGAAACCGCGGCCTTCCTCCGCCCCTGCCGGGGCGGGTGAGACATCAACTCTCTCCACGGGTTGCGCTACGTCCGCCTCTGGCGGCCTACGCTCCACTCGATGCCTTTGCCCCTCCGGGGCAAGCAACTGCCAGAAAAACAGGTCGCTCACCTCTTGTCACGCAGTGCAAGCTCCAGTGGCCATGCGCCCGGTCGGGCGGTTACAATGGGGCGACGCATGCCGATAGTCCCGTGTCCATATTGCCAGGCTGAGTTGGTGCTGCCCACGAGCAGCGGGGCCATGAGCTACCGCTGCACGCAGTGCGGCCAGCTCTTGCCATCGGTGCCCGCGTCCACAGCGTCATCGCATCAATCTGGAGCCCAGCACGGGCAGCGCAGCGTTTCGGCCTTTGTGCCGGCCATGGGGCCACGACCCTCGCCGCTGACGCCCAAGCTGCTGCCGCTGCTGGCCATGGCGGGCGTGCTGATCCTCGTGGGCGGTCTGGTCAGCTTCGCCATCTGGCGCGCCGGCCATCCCACGGTCGTGGTCGTCAATCGCGACACCAACGAGGTCGTGCTCGACCAGGCCATGCCGCGTCAGCAGGCTGAAAAACTGGCCGAGACCGCCAAGATTCGCGAGATTCAGGACGTGCCGCTTCAACTGCCAAAGGTGACCGTCACGCCGCCCAAGAGCGAGTTCAAGACGGTCAAGGAAATTGACATCACCGCCAAAGTCCTGGCCGGAGCAGCTGCGGGCGATTTGTCGTACGTCAACGGTACTTTCACCAACCACGCCGGCAAGGGCCTGAAGTCGGTAACGCTGACGGTGTACGTGGACGGCAAGACCGGGCCGCAAGCGACGTACGAACTCATTCCGTCCGATTGCACGCTGCCGTACAGTATTTCCTTGCCCATGGCCCCCGAGTCGGCGAAGAAAGCAGACATTCGCGTCGGCGCCGCCTTCGCCCTGGCCGATGATCGGCTGGTAATCTGGCTGGCCGAAGCCGATCTGTTCAGCCGGCGCGTCAGCGGCGAGAGCGTCTCCTGGAGCGGCCAAGTGCGTAACCCCAGCAACTGGCCGCTGCGGAACGTGCGGGCTATTTGCGACTTTTTCCAGGATGATGGCAGCCAAGGCGGATCGGTCCAGGGCGGCCTGGCCGACGCCGGCACGCTGGCCAGCCAGGGCAAAGGCCGCTTGGTGATGACGACCAACCAGGTCAGCGCCCAAGCGGCCGTAACGTTCGTGATTCGCGCAGCCGGAGAGAAATACTAACTACCCATGATCCCAATCCGAACCGACAGACGCCAAAATCGCCGCCCCATCGTCAACTACCTCATCATCCTGGTGAACGTACTGGTCTTTGTCTTCGTGCAAAAGGCCGGCCGCGGCGACGCCAACGTGCAGATGTACTACCTGCACCCCGACCAGCCCGAACTGTTCCAGTTCTTCACCAGCGTGTTCATGCACGCCGGCTGGGGGCACCTGCTGGGCAACATGATCTTCCTGTGGGTCTTCGGCAATGCCGTCAACGACAGCTTCGGCCACGTGGGCTACCTGGCGTTCTACCTCGCCGGCGGCGTCACGTCGGACATCGGCTACGTGCTGCTGTCGGGTTCGGCGCCAGTGCTGGGGGCGTCCGGGGCGATCTCGGCCGTGACGGGCGCGTTCCTGGTGCTCTTCCCGCGCGTGCGGGTGACGGTGCTGGCGGTGCTGGTGTACGTGCTGATGCCGTTTGAAATTTCCAGCCTGGTTTTCCTGCTGCTGCAATTCGTGTGGAACATGTACGCCAGCTTCACCTCGATGGGCGGCGGCGTGGCGTATGCCGCTCACGCCAGCGGGTACGTCTTCGGGGCCGGCATCGCCGGGTTGCTGCTGGGCGTCAAACTCCTGCCGCGGGACGTGTATGACCTGCTGAGCTTGGTCCGCAACTGGAAACGCAAGCTCAGCTACCGACACGCGGTGGCGGGCGGGTACAATCCGTTCTCTTACGCCAAGGACACAAGTACTGGCAGCCGATGGATTAACGTCAACGCCAGCAGCCCGCCCCGCCCCGAGAGAGTGCTCTCGGCCAAGGAGTTGGAACTGCGTCAGCAGATCTCCGCCGACCATGCCCGCAGCGACTTTGCCGCCGCCGCGGATGGCTACCTCAAGCTGGTGCAAGTGGCCGAGGAACCCCTGCTGCCGCTGGCCCAACAGTTGGACGTGGCCAACTATTTGATGTCCTCCGAGCAGTACCCCGCGGCCGCTGACGCCTACGAACGCTTCCTGCAACACTATGGCCAGTATCAGTATGCAGCGGACATCCGGCTGATGCTGGGGCTCATATATAGCCGATATTTACAGCAGGATTCGCTGGCCGAGAAATACCTGGCTGCTGCCATTCCCGGCCTGACGGATGCCAATAAACTGGAACTGGCTAAGAGCGAGCTGACGCAGGTTCGTCAGAGGCTCGGGTAAACGCACGGGCAGGGAGGCCTGGATCATGCTGGCCAATATACCGTTGCCACCCGCGCCGCCGGTGATGCCGCTGTACATCGTGTCAGGCGTGTGCATTCTGCTGGGCGCCGCCCTGCTGCTGTGGGGCCGGTCGTCCGGGCGGGTGTTCCTGACCTTTGCGGCCGCTGGGGCGGGCGCTGCCTGCGCGCAGACCATCACCAGCCTGACCAACTTCCCCTACGTCTGGATCGTGGGCGCCGTTTCGGCCCTCACTGCCGGCCTGCTGGTCTTCCTGTTTATCCGCCTGCTGTGGGCATTGATCCTCAGCGCGTTGGTGGGCATTGTCGCGCTGGTGATCGTACAATGGCCGGGCATCGCCAAGCTGGCTGCGCCGCCGGATTGGACCTCCAATAGCTTGGCCAGCTTCGGCGATTGGGTCTTTGCCATCGCGCACTACTACGCCGACTGGATCGTGGCGCTGGTTCAAGGCAGCCTGCTGCCGCTGCTGCTGATGGTGGCCCTGCCTATGTTCGTCATCCTGCTGGTAGCGCTGCTGCTGCCTAAGGCGGCCACTATCCTGGCATCGAGCTTGGTGGGCAGCGTCTGCATCATCGCCGGCGCGGTCGGGCTGATCTGGGCCGTGAGACCGCCATGGTTCTCGACGGCCACCGAGCAGATAAAGGTTCTGGGAATCATCGCTGGCGTACTGGTGTTGATGGGCTTGGTGCTGCAGGGCCGGAGCGAATTCAAGGCCATCGCCAAGGCCAAAGAGAAAGAAGCCGAAAAGAAGAAGGAGCAGGCCGCCCCCGCGGGCGAAGCCAAGCAGGCAAAGAAATGATGCTGGCACAAGTGTACAACATGCCATCGCAGGCGGCGAGCCCCGCAGCCCTGATCCAATCGCTGCACTTGGCCGGGTCGGAGGCATCGGCGTCCGCGCCGACCTTTGGCGTCATCGAATCGCTGCTGCTGGTGGGCCTGGGCGTGGTGTTCCTGCTGTGGGGCTTTAAGTACTTCAAGATCCTGGTGGTGGTGAACGCCGCCGCCGTAGGTGGCTGCGCGGGCTATGCCCTGGGCACGGTCAGCCAGTCGCAGAGCATGCCGATCCTGCTGGCGGTGGCCGGTGCGCTGGTGATCGGCGCCTTGGCCTGGCCGCTGCTGCGCTGGGCGGTGGCGCTACTGGGCGCGGTCTCGGGCCTGATCATCGGCCTGGTCATTTGCGACATCGTGGTCAACGTCAGCGGCGACGCCTCGCTGGCCAATTACCACTGGCCCATGGCCTTGGTATGCATGACCGCGCTGGGGATGCTGACGTTCATCTCGTTCAACCCCGTGGTGATGATCTTCACGAGCATCCAGGGCGCCAGCATGATCGTGCTGGGGGCGGTCTCACTGCTGATGAGCTACGCCGGGCTGCAAGCGTCGCTGCGTTTGGCCGTGGAGCACAACTGGGCCGTATTCGTGGCCTGCCTGGCCCTGGTGGGATTCGTCCTGCAACACGCCAAGGGCCACGGCAAGAAAGCCTCCGCCCCCGCCGCCAAACCCGCCGCTGGGTGATTTCCTCACCAACTTCAACGGCGCCACAAAGGCACCAAGAGGAACACGAAGGGCACAAAGTGGCAATTGCGGATTGATGGTTTGTGATTGCTGATTTCACAAGTCGCCAGCGAGCTTAGAACCGGTTTCATCCCCGGCCTGACCCGTGGCACAGCCGCCCTCGGCTGTGATTCGTCTTCGTGGCACAGCCGCCCTCGGCTGTGGCTGTTACTTCGCGGGTTTGCTGGCGGGCTGCGACGCCCCGGCCGCCGGTTGGGTTGCCCCTGCGGCCGGCTTGGAGGCCGCGCCGCCCGGGCCGGCTTCGTTCAACACTTGTCGCAGTTGGATCACCGGGGCGACGTAGGGCGAAAACTCCTTGCCCTCAGCCGCCTTGTTGACATTCTCGTTGGCCTTGTCCAGCAGCGCCTGGTCGTGATTCAACTGGTAGTGTCCGGCGTATGCCCGGGCCAGCATGCCCTGGAATATCCACAGCGTGGTCTTGGCCGGGCTGTTGCGCAGGCCCGATTTCACAACGCCTTCGAGATCCTTCTCGGCCGTGGCGTAGCTGGTCTCGGCCGACTTGCCCAACGCGGCCGGGTCCTTGGCACTCTGCTGCAACGCCGACACCGCCGCCGGCGCCGGCTGCTTCACGCGCTCAGCCACATCGCTCAGCGCCTTCGCCAAGGCCGCGTAGGCCCTGCCCGCTTCGAGCTGCCGGCTGTACAGGTCGGCCAGCGACATCTCCGCATCGGCCTTGGTGGCCGTCACCGTCGCGACGTGCTGCTCGTCGGTCAGGGCGGTGAGGATTTCGTCCTTCACGCCGGGCTTGCTCTGCATGGCCTTGGTGGCGTCGGCCATCTCGGCCTTGCCGAGTTTCTCAGCCGTACCCAGACGGGTGATGGCATCCTGCAAGTTCGTCTCGGCCTTCTTCTCGTAGTCACCGGCCTGCTTGAGCAACGCGGCGGCCTCGTCGGCGGACTTGGCGGCTTCGGCGAATTCCTTGGCGGCTTCGTCGGCGAAGGCCTTGGCGGCTTCGTCCATCTTGCCGCCCTCCTCCTTTACCTTCTTCTGGAACTCCAGCACCGACTCCAGCCGGGTCTTGTCCGACGCCAGCCGCTCGGTGAGCGACTGCAATTCGCCGAGCAGCCCCTTGGCCTCTTGCTGATTGGCGGCCACCTGGCTGCTGTTGGCGGTGATGGTGTGCTCGATCTTGGCGGCCTGCGTGAGCATCTCCAGGCCCTGCGGCCCGCCGGCGGCCTCGCCCTTGTCTCTCAGGCTGGCGGCTTGGGCGACCAGGCCCTCGTTCTGCTGCACGAGCGTCTGGTTCTGCTCATCCAAGGCCTTGACCTGTTCCTGTATCTTCTGACTCTCGCTGGCGCCGGCGTCAACATCCTGCTGGGCCGACTGCCGCATGGCTTCGATTTCCTGCATGGGCGAGGCCTGGCTGGAGGAGGCCTTGGCGATGGCCTGCGGAAGTTCGGCCAGGTCCGCGCGCCCCGCTGCCCCCTGGGCCAGCAGCGCCGCCTGCCGGGCCGCAAAGTCCGCCTGCAAACGCCGACCCATTGCCTGCATTACATAATGATGCGCCGCCGACTGCTCGACCTGCCCCAGCAGCAGATTCGCGTCGGCCTTCACGCCGTCGGGGGCGGATTGTTCGGCCGCGAGGACGTCCTTGAGCTTCTTGGCGGCTGAGTCCAAGGCATCGGTGATGCGCTTGTCATCGACCGGCTGGCTGGCGGATGCCACCTTGCCGGGCGTGAGCTTCTTCTCGGGCGAAGGCAACTGCGGCGGCTGTTTGGTCAGGTCCAGGATCTGGGCCTGGCCTTCAAGGGTGGCGGCGGAGGCGTACAGCCGCTGGGCCTCGTCGATGGCCCGGCTGAGCCGACGAGTGGACTCCGATTTGCTGTTACCGCATCCACCCAGCAACACCGCCGCGAGCACACAAACGCTTAGCCAGGTCATCTGTCGCACGTCGCCATCTCCTCTTAAAGCCAAATCCAAAAGCTGATTTCTATCACAAGCCCGCGCCGGCCGCAACCGGCATGCCCGCGGCATGGGCTGACGGCCCGCCGGATTAAGTGTCGCGGGCGTCTCGCCCGCGTCTGGGAACCATCAAGACTCGGCATTCCAGCGCGGGCGAGACGCCCGCGACACGAAA
>CAITIS010000077.1 GCA_903892515.1 uncultured Planctomycetota bacterium
CGGTCGTTCCTCGGACACTCTCCGGGGGCTCACGTCCCCGGCTACAATCGTCCCGGCCCTTCGGGCCTCAGGCACCTGAGGACTCAGTCGGCGTTCCCACAGTCGCGCAGGCTGGGTCGAGGAATCTCTTCCGAGGCCCACCTTTGCGAGTGTCCAAAGGTCGGCCCCGAGTTGCCGCCTGCCCCGTCCGCAGAACCTTTCGCAACAGCGCGAAAGGACCTGCGGACCCTACCGGTGGATCACTTCATCAGCGCGGCCGTGGCCGCTGGACTCCGCGACCACGGCACCCAGCCGAGTCGTTGTATTTCCCTCCGCCCTACGCCCTACGCCCTTCCGTTCCCGCCCTTCCCTGTTTTCCGTTGGCCCGCGGGCCGGTACAATTCTCGCCCGTATTCGTGATAGCGGTTGTCGTGCGAGTTCTTACGGCTTTCTCTGTGTCCTCTGCGCCTCGGTGGCCGGTATTGTTGCTTGGAACGGGAGCTTCAACGTGATTGACCAGCGATGCATCCATGCGGACGTGAACGCGGCGGCCTTGTCGAGTCAGGCCGAGGTGTCAGGCAGCAGTTGGGTTACGGGCGAGAGAACCCGCATCGGCCCCGGCGCCGTCGTGCGCAATAGCCGCCTGCACAATGCCGTCATCGAAGCCGGCGCGGTCGTGCTGGACAGCATTGTCATCCAGGACGGTCGTGGCCACTCGCACAAGTGCGACGCGGCCGGCCGGACGGTCGTCACCTCGGCCGATCAGCCGCTGGCGGGCCCAAACGCCCACGTCAGTGGCTGCACGCTGCTCAATACCGCCATCGGCGCCCGCAGCGTGGCCGTCGACTCGTGGATCCGCGATGGCCGGATCGGCAGTGACTGCCTCGTCAAGGACGCTAAGGTCATCATCACCAACACCGACCATCACGTGACGATCACCGGCCCGACGGAGGTCAGCGAGGCTTGGCTGGGGCATCACACCACCATCGACCGCCGCGGG
Source organism: uncultured Planctomycetota bacterium (assembly GCA_903892515.1). Lineage (GTDB taxonomy): Bacteria > Planctomycetota > Phycisphaerae > SM23-33 > SM23-33 > CAITIS01. The sequence goes on from CAITIS010000077.1 coordinate 980, forward strand.
TATCTGGAAGGCATCTTCGGCAACGCCTTCCGCCAACTCCGCTGCGACGAGGCCGGCCGGCTGCACGTGGTGGGCACGATCGACCTGCCGCACGTCAGCCGGTATGGCATCAACACCATCAACTCGACCAACTCGGGCAAGATCGTGCCGCAGGACGGCAAGCCCATCGTTTCCTTCGGCCCGCAGTCGGGGCTGTGGGGCGGCGAGCCGTACCTGAATCACGAGCAGATCGAACTGGCCCCGTGCTGCCTGGTGGTGCCCTGGACCAAGGTCGTCGGCCAGAGCCCGCTGCCGCACCACAGCGACGAAGAGCTGGTCAACGACGAACTGACGACGTACCTCATGCCCTTTGCCGTGGCCGGCTGGCAGGGCGATTTGACCCGCGGCCTGGTCATGCCCGGCGAGCTGTCGGTCGGCTTTGGCCCCAAGCAGCGCCGCGGCGGCTGGCTGTTCACGTACGCCCCCGACGCGGTCTTCGCCATGGTCGAGCGGCTGCACGCCGCGCTGGATGGCCCGCGCAAGGCCATCGCCGACACCATCGTGCCCGCGGCCATCGAGACCGCCATCGAGATGACCAAGGCCATGGCCATCCGCAACAAGGTGGACTTGGCCGTGGCGCACGATAAGCAGAAGATGGGCTACCCGAAGTGGATTGGCCTGACGCACGCGCTGTTGTGTGCTCACCGCGACAGCGGGCTGTGGGAGTTTCGCGCTGGCCGGCCCGTGGGCTGGAGCAAAGTCGATGGCCGGTGGACCAACCCGAAGCTCTCGGCCGTGCTGGCGATCGCGCCGGATGCACTGGAGAACCAGGTCTCGATGCAGCAGCTCTTTGGCTTTGACGATCCGGTGATGGCGGCGCATGTGGCCATGCCCAGCGGCGGCGTGGGCGGCACCGACGGCCCGGCCGAGATCGACCCAGCCGCCAAGGTCGCGCCCGACGCGTTCGTCGGCCCGGGCTGCCGCATCGGCAAGGACGTGGTCATCGAGGGCGGCGCTCGCGTGTGGAACAGCGTGCTGGAAGCCTGCCGCGTAGACCGGAACGCCAGCGTGGCCCGCAGCGTGATTCGCGGTTCGCGCGTCGGGGCCGATGCGGTCGTGCGTTCGTGTCGCGTCATCGGCAGCGAACTGGGCGCACGCACCAAGGCCGATGGCGGCAACGTGGTGAATTCGCGCCTGGCCGATGAGACCATCGTCAGTTATTTCGCCGACTGCGTGGACACCACGGCCAATTTTGGCACGATCCTGGGCGGCACGGTTCACGGCGCGAATATCGACGTGTGCCTGATGAGCATGCACATGGCCGGCGGGTGCCGGCACCTCATTGCCCAGCCCATGCCGGTTGAACTCGACGGCAAGAGCGTGCTCGTGCCGGCCATTCCCATGCTGGGCGGCGGCTCGCTCATTCGCGGCACGCCCGACCGGCCGGTGGTGATGCAGTGCGCGTTCGTGGGCTCCAACGCGATCATTCACGAGGGGACGTACCTCGGCTTTGGCTGCTTCGTGCTGGGCCAGCTTGGGCCCGGCGCGGGCCTGCTGCCCTTTACCATGAGCACCGACAACGATCCGCGCCACCACCAACTCGGCGGCGTGCTCACCAGCTTGGCCAGCACGGTCATCACGCACTTTATCCCCTGGACGTACGTGGCGGTCGGCCCCGAGTTGGCCCCGGCCGTGGGCAAGATGGTCGGTTCCGCCATTCAGGACGCCATCGACGCGCTGGAATATGAAATCGCCCGCCGCGCGAGTTCCGTGAGCGTTGGGGCCGGCGCGGCGGGCATCCAGGCCAGTACGACTGGCGGCGAGAAAGCAGGGCCCGCAGACGTGATAGCAGGGCTCGCAGGTTCTTCGCGCAGCGAAGGTTCTGCGGACGGAACGGCGGCTCGATTCGCCAAGTACACCAGCCTGCCGCTATACGAGGACAGCCAGCTGGCCGCCGGCCTGGAGACATTCCGGCGCTGGCAGGCGTCGGGCGCGTGGGAGATGACCTTTGCCGGCGGGACGCTCTCGTTCGCCTCCGCCCGTGGCCAATGGCTCGAACGCGGCGGTTCGGCCATGTGGAAGCCTCAACGGTAGGGGTGGGATTCGAACCCACGGTACGCTTTCGCGTACACCGGTTTTCAAGACCGGGTCCTTCAGCCGCTCGGACACCCTACCAGGTGCTGCTTTCGCCCCTGATTTTCCGCTGTTTTCCTGCGATTGGCCAGTGTTTTCTGCAAGTCGCTCCGGAGACGCTTTCTGTCCGCCGGAGCCCGTCGAAATCCGTGGAAAGCGTCCGCCGAGCGCCAAGAAGAGCGCCAAGCGCTCGGCGCTGATTTGCGAGCCGCGCGGGGGCGACGGGCCCGTCTTGCCGCCGATCCTGCCACCAGCCGCCTGGTTGCCCTCGCGGCCCCGGCCATCACGTCCGCGCCGTCCAGGCTGCGGCGGGTCACGGTCTGGACCACCGTCATCACTATCGGCGTTCCGGCCGTCGGTGCCCCGCGGCGCAGGCCAGTCTCGACCGCCACCCGGTACAGCATCGCTTGCTCTGGACCGGTCATCCCGAAGCGCTCGGGGCCGTCGCGCGTCGTCTCCATCAGCCAGCGGAGTTCTTCAACTGTCAGGGCCCGCCGATCGTGACGGCGGTCGGTCTTGACGTTCAGGCCGGTCAGGTGGGCCACCGGCGATTCGCTGGCCCTTCCGTCGCGGACCATCCAGCGGCAGAACTGCTTGAACGCGGCTAGGTAGAAGTTGAAGATCTGGGCGCACCAGCGGAAACGCTCCGGGTCGCCCGGAACGAGGTCGCCGGAGTCTACGCGTCGCTGGATGTCGTTCAGATAAATGCGGATGTTCTCGGCCTGATGCCATCTATCTGCTTCCTGCATGAGCCGCTGACGGAGATAGAATTCCTCCGAGTGCTCGTCCGCCTTCGCTTGGCGAACCGCGTGCGCCTTCTCTGCTTGCCGTTGCTTGCACTCACTGTCTGCCCGCGATTGCTGCACGGCCTCGACGTGTTGCCGGAGGGCATCAATCAGCGGACGCAGCATCTTCTCCAATCGGATAACGGCCGTGCTGCTGGATCGCCTCGTTCATGGCCTCGAGGTGCCCCGGCGGAAACGGCATGTGCTGGTCCGGTCCGCAGAAGTACCCGCCGTCGCGGCCAAGCTGCCAGAGGCGTTGCCGCACCTCCGCGACGATCGCCTCGGGCGGCCCATCCATCAGCGTCTTGCTGCTGATGCCGCCCTGAAGAACCAATCGGCCGGCGGTTTGCTGTCGAAGCGCATCCAGATGGTTGGCCGTGGCCTGCACCGGGTTGATGATGTGAATGCCCAGATCCAGGAAGATCGGGACCACCTGCTCGACATTCCCGCAGGAATGGAAGTTGATCAGGACGCGGTGCTCGTGGTAGAGCCCGAACAACCGGCGATATTCAGGGACGAAGAAGTCGCGCAGCATGTCGGGGCCGATCAGCGGACCCAGTTGCGTGCCGAGGTCGTCGCTGCAGAAGATCATCTCCACGCCAAGCTTGAGATAGTGCGCCGCGATCCCCAGGTGGAAGTCCATGATGTGGTGGAATAGGTCGCGGATGTACGAGGGGTCTGTGAAGAAGCGCTCCATCAGCGTTTCCATGCCGACCAATTGGCAGGCGCGCTCCCACAGCGCGTTGCGGTGGGAGCCGCCCAGGAAGACCTGGCGTTCGCCGAGAGCCTTCGCCCCGGAATAGATCGGTGCGAGAAGATGCTCATCGTTCGTCGTGTCGGGCCAGCGATAGGAGGCTAGTGCCTCGCGCTTCGCCAGAGGGAAGGAAACAGGGAATCCCATCATCCCCTCCTGTTCCTTCTTCCAGACCGTGCCCCAGATGTCGGTCCAGCAGCAACCGATGGGTCCGGTGTGGCTGACGCCATCGGCGGCCTCGTGGTTAACGCCGAAGAAACCGATCCCATGGCAGGGTGGACCGGCGACCACGCATTCGGGGCGTCCGAAGCGGATGATATGCAGAGCGTTCTCTTTGGGGGTCACGGGCGCGTCTCCTTGGAGCCGGTCGCGCTGTCATCGCCGGACGCGACCTTCAGCCCCAGTTCTTCTTCCATGTCGCGAATCAGGCCCAGGCTGATCTCGTGCCGGCCTGCCTCATATTTGTTTTCAAGCCAGGCGTCGACAATATCCAGCAGCTCGAAAATGCCCGTGATCTTGCCGCCCAGGCACAGCACGTTCGAATCGTTGTGCCGCGCGGTCATCTTGGCCATATAACTGCTCGTGCATAAGGCGGCGCGGATGCCCTTGATCTTGTTGGCGACGATCGACATGCCGATGCCGGTCGAGCAGATGAGGATGCCTCGATCGCACCGGCCCGCCGCCACGGCCGAGGCGACCTGGCGGGCAAACAACGGGTAACGCACGATCTCTTCGGAGTCGCTGCCGACGTCCGTCACTTCGATGCCCTTCGACCGCAGATGCTTGACGATATCAACCTTGGCCAGGTATCCGCCGTGATCGTTGCCGATGATGATCTTAAAGCCCATCGTGCTGCCTCTCCATATTCCGGATCAGAGACAGGTCGCCGCTGCTGGCGGCCTCCAGCACCGGCCTCATGTACTGATCCACCGTCGCGGTCGAGAGCGGCACTGGCATGTTGCGAAGCTTGCTTTCCAACTGCGGATTCTTCGCCGCCTCGATCGCCCTGTCTATGTGGCTGGCCGCAAATCCCGGCACGTCCGCAAGCCGCGTCGGGAACCCGATGGACCGGCTGAGCGCTATCATCGCCTCGGCCACCGCCAGCCCGAGTTCCCGGCCGTGCAATTGCTCGGTTTCGCCGCGCAGGAGCCCACCGCGCCGGAAGATGTCAGCCACCGCCCGCAGTTGGGGCTCGATCGCCGGGGCAAAGAAGACCGTGTAATAGGGATTGAGCAGGGCACACGCCCGGCCATGAGACAGCAGGTCCACCAGTGAAAAGCTATTGAGGTGCGCTCCGCTCGTGCCGCCGACCATAATGGCGTATCCGCCCAGGTCGGTAGCCAGGCCGAGGGCCTCGCGGGCATGCAGATCGCTGCCATCGCGGCAGGCGGCCTGCACGTTCGCCACGATCAGTTCCACACCCAGCGTTGAGATCGGCCAGACCTTCTCAAGGGCCGCGTCCTTCAGGCCGTAGAACACTTCCAGGCAGTGCGACAGCCCGTCGAGTGCTCCGTCGGCGGTGAATTCCGGCGACATCGAGGTGGTGAGGGCGTAATCGAACAGGGCCCTGGCAGGCACGATGGCGTCGTCAATAATCAACTTCTTCTGGGACGTCTGGGGGTTGGTGAGGTTGGAGTACTTGGTCAGATGCGCCGCTGAACTGGCGGCCAGCTGAACAGCCAGCATCGGCGTAAGTGTCCGTCCGGTCCGTTGGAGCAACTCCGAGACTTTGCCCATGCCAAAGTATGGCTCCAGGTCGCCTTGGCCATCGCCCATCGCAGCCAGCACGATGGCCGCCTTGGCGGCATCGATGACGCTTCCGCCGCCGACGGCAACGATCACATCGGCCCGGGCTTGTCGCAGCGCCTCAGCGATCCGAAACACATCGGGATACGGGCTGTTGGGCTTGGCCCCGGGGATCACGGCTCCGGTGAGCTCTACTCCGGCCCTGCCTAAGCTGGCGGAGACTTTCTCGCGGGCCGCCTGGCCCCAAGCCTGCCCCGACCCGCCTGCGATCAGAGCCGCGCGTCGTCCCAAAGGCCGGGCAAGTTCTCCCACGCCTCCGAGGCAATCGATCCCGAAGACATACCGGTCATCCCTGAACTGGTGCAGCAATGCCCTGCCCCGCTCTTCTAGCGCCAAGCTCATTGCACATCTCCATCGTCGGGCGTGAGCGTCCTGCGGACGTGCTGTCGCATCAGCCTCTGCGCTTCGGCGAGATCGCGTTTCCGCAACGCATCGACGATCTGGCGATGGAACTGCACACTGCGGTTGATCTTGTCCTTCGACAGGCACATCATGGCGCGCGACAGCTGCACTTTCACGTCCAGCCGGCGCACCAGGTCCAGCAGAAACTTGTTCTTGCCCATTTCGGCGATGGCCATGTGGAACTTGCTGTCAGCGAGGAATATCTCGACCCTGGAGCCGCCTTCCGCCAGCCGCTCGCACCGGGCGACCAACCGTTCGAGGCGCTTGATGGAATCGTCCGTCAGGTGGGCAAAGGCATAGCCAAGGGCCAGGCATTCGAGATCCTCGCGCAGCTGCGTGATCTCTCGGAGATCGTCAAGGTCGGTGGTTGCCACCTCCAGCCGAGCCCGCGGGAATATCCGCACCACGCCCATCTCGGCCAGCCGTTTCACCGCCTCGCGGACTGGCGTGCGGCTGACGCCGAATTCGGCGGCCAGCTGCTCTTCGGTGATCCGCTGGCCGGGGGCCAGTTCGCCGCGCATGATCCGGTCAAAGACGTGCTCGACCAGTTGATCCACCAGGCTGGGATGACGGTCTAGTCCCTTAGCTGGCATAACGGCAGTTCCTCTTGGCGATGGCGCAGGTGCGGCTGGCCATGTCGCTGATCTTGACCACATGCAGGTCCACCAGCTGGCTGCAGAGCGCGTCATGCAGCGGCTCTTGCCAATGCCGGGGGATCGCCTTGGCTCCCTCTGATACGCCCATGATAGAACCGGCCGTGGCCGCGGTGCAATCGGTATCCATTCCTGCCATTGTGGCGATGCCGATGGTCCGGCCAAAGTCGCCATCACCATACAACAGGCTCATCAACGTGATCGCGGCATTGGGCAGGATGTGATTCCATATCACCGCCTCCGACCGTTTCAGGCCGTGGTGATATCGCTGGTAGATCTGGGCGTTGGCCTGTTCCCAGTCGGCCTCTTCGGCGCAAAGCCGGACGGTGAAATCCACCATCTCGGCGAAGCGCGATCGCGGCGGCATGTATTGACGGGCGGTCTGGATGGCACGCGCCACGTCTCCATGGGCGAAGGCGTCGGCCAGGAGCACGGCGAAGAAGATGCCGCCATAGATGCCGTTGCGGGTCTGAGAGCCGCGGGCGTCCTGGAAGGCCATCCGCGCCGCCGAAGCCGGGTTGGCCGGCGCCGCCCAGCCGAACGGGTCGCAGCGAATCATGGCCCCCAGCGATTGGCGGCAGGGGTTGCCGAAGATGGCGGTGTACGGAGCCTTCATGCCCCACAGCCCGCGCACGAACATGTTCAGCCCCGATGAATACAACTGGCTGCGCGGCGCTAACGCCGCCAGCTCCGCGATGTATTGATCCGTGGTGAACTCAGTTCCGTACTTCTCCAGCACGCGCAGGCCCACCATGCTGTAGGTGGTGTCGTCGTCCACCACGCCGCAACTGAACTGGCCCTTGGCCAGCCATTGCCAACGGTGCAGCCGCCGCCCGTGCGGGCTTTCTTCCTTCAGCTGCGCCAAGCGCTGCGGATCGCTGATGGGGTTCATGTAGTCCAGCAGCGGCCAGGAGTCGCACGCCTGGAGAGCCTTCTTGCACTCATCCGGCCAGGCGCATTCCATCGGCTTGCCCAGCTGGCAGCCGATCACGCGTCCCAGCCAGCCGCCATGCACCCGGTCGGCGAGTTGGGCTTCATCGCCGGAGAAACGCGCGTGCGAATCTTCCGGCGGGAAGGTCTTGGAGATAGCTTCCCAGTCGCTGGGCTCATCGTATGGCAGGCTCGGCGACAGAGGCCTTGCCCACAGCTCCTGCTGAAAAGCCAGCAGGGCGTCAAGGGAACGCTTCTGTGCGACCTGGGCCAGTTCGCCCAGCAACGTCGGGGCGTCGTGCCCCTCGTCAATCATGGAATTGATGTCGGTCTCGATAGCCAGGCGGACGATTTCAAAGAGCGGGTGCATTACGAGTTCATTTCCTTCTTCATGGCGATAACGCGTTTGGCGCAGCGGACAATCGACGACCAGTCCAACCCCGCCCGCTGCAGGATTTCGGCGTAGCCGCCGGATTCCCCAAACTGGTCGGGAATCCCGCAACGGATCACCGGCGTCGGGCGGAACTGGGCCAGCGTTTCGCAGACGGCCGAGCCTAAGCCCCCGATAATGCTGTGCTCTTCCACCGTGACCACGGCGCCGGCCATGCGTGCGGCCGCCACGAGGGCCGGCTCGTCCAACGGCTTGAGCGTAGGGACGTGCAGAACGCCCACGGAGAGTCCTTCGGCCTGCATGTGTGCCCAGGCCGCTAAGACGGTAGGCAGCATGGTCCCGGTGGTGACGAGCGCCACATCCGTGCCCTGGCACACCGGCCTGGCCACGCCAATACGAAACGGGCCCGTCAGCGGCGAGTCATCGGGCACGACTTCCCGCGAAATCCGCAGGAAGACCGGGCCAACATGTTCTATCGCCGCCCGCACGGCGTCGCGGGTCTCATTGGCACTGCCGGGCGCGATTACGGTCATGCCGGGCATTACCCGCATGATCGCCAGGTCTTCGACGCTCTGATGGCTGGCGCCATCGGCGAAATCAGACAGCCCGGCGTATCCGCCGATCAGCTTGACGTTCAGGCCCGCGCCGGCGACCTGCGACCGCACCTGGTCGCCCGCTCGCAGCGACAGGAACAAGGCGAAAGTGCTGACCACCGGGATCAAGCCACACGTGCTCATGCCGGCGGCGGCTGAGACCATGTTGGCCTCGGTGATGCCGAAGTTGAAGAACCGCTTCGGGAATGCCCGCGCGAACAGGCACGTTTGGGTCGAACTGCTGACGTCGGCATCCAGCACGACGATGCGCTCGTCCGCGCTCCCAAGCTCGACCAGGGTCTCGCCCAGGATGAGCCTCTGCGCTTTGCCGGCACTGGCCATTCCCGCGGTCATGGCTTCACCGCCAGTTCGGCCTTGGCCAGCCGGTAGCCCTCTGCCGCCAGCGGCTTGCCGTGCCAGGCACTCTGACCTTCCATGAACGACACGCCCTTGCCCTTAACCGTCCTAGCCACAATGGCCTTGGGACGCCCCGTCAACTGCTGAGCCCAACCCAGCGCGGCGGACAGCTCCGCACAGTCGTGGCCATCGCAACCGCGGACGTCCAAGCCGAACTGCGCGAGCTTGCCGGGGATATCCCCCATAGGCATGACCTGCTCCACCGGGCCATCCAACTGAACGCCATTGAGATCAACAATTACGACCAGATTGTCCAACCCGTACTTGCTGGCGGCCGTCATGGCCTCCCAGTTTTGGCCCTCTTGGAGCTCGCCATCGCCCACCAGCACGTATACACGAAAGTCTTTGCCGGCCAGCCGTGCCGCCAGCGCCATGCCCACCCCAGCTGAGATGCCCATGCCAAGAGACCCAGCGGACATATCGATGCCCGGTGTCTTCCGCATGTCGGGATGGCCCTGGAGCATCGAGCCGGTCTTGCGAAGCGTCGCCAACATCGCCGGGTCGAAGAACCCGCGCTGGGCCAACACCGCGTACAGCGCCGGCGCGGCGTGGCCCTTGGACAGTATGAACCTGTCCCGGTCCGGCCAGAGCGGCTCTGACGGCCTGACTCGAAGCACCTGGCCATACAATGTCCAGAGAATCTCGACGCACGAGAGGCTGCCTCCGCAGTGGCCCGAGCCGGCCGCGTGGGCCATGTCCACAATCCGGTTGCGAAGATGGCGGCATTGCTCCGCCATCACGTCATGCGCAGCCATCGTTGTAAGCCTTTATCAAGGGGCGAAGATACTCGATCGCTTGCCGCGCCGCGGTGTCGGGATCGGGCTGAGGCAGGATCTCCACCGACGCCCATCCAGAATACCCGCACTGTTTCAAGGCCAGGAACACCGCAGTAAAATCGATGTGCCCCTGTCCCGGCGCCAGGCGATTTGAGTCAGCCATGTGAAGATATCGCACGCGGTGGCAGTGCTGCCGAAGCTCCGAGGCGATGTCGCGATCCTCGATGTTCATGTGAAACAGGTCGGGCATCAGCGCCATGTCGGTCAAGCCGGCCGTGTCAAGCAGGGCCACCGCCTCCGCGACGGAATTGATGAAGTTGATCTCGTAGCGGTTCACCGGTTCCAGCACCAGCGTCACTCCGCAGGAGCGTGCGTACAGGCATAACTCGCGGGCCGTTGCGATGAATCGCTCCTGCGTCTGGGCCCTCGATTGCCCCGGCTCGATGAATCCGCGGCACCGGCCGACGTTAACCATGGCCCCCAATTCCGCCGCCACGTCGATCAACCCGCGAAACACGTCCAGAAGTTGCGTCTTCCTGGCCGGATCGGTGGTGGCGAAATGCAGGTTAAGGTTGGCGAACACTTGCCCGGTGGAGATGCAAGGGCAGACCAGGCCGGCGTCCTTTAGCTGGCGCTTCATTCCCCCCAGGTCGATCTCGCCGGCGTCCTGGAGGGCCAGTTCGACCCCGTCAAAGCCGAGTGCCCTGGCCTTGTGCAAAGAGGATTCAAACCCGCGCCAGACGACGAACGCCGCCGGCGGGGCTTTTTCTGATGCAATGGTAATGGCCAGTCGCAGCATCCTACGTATTGTACACAATGTTCGGATAAGATCAAGCTCGCCTTCGGTTTCCTTAGCCAATTGCGGCTAGCGCTGCAAGGCCTTTGCCATATATTCCCTTCCGGCATCCAGCCGTGCCACACCTTGTCATCCGTGCCTGAAATTGTACACAATATGGTGTGACAACAAGCTTGCTCGCCATCGGCGGCTTGGGAGCGCTGGCGCGGCGCGAGCGCATTGGTCCAATGTTTTGGCGGCGGCGCGCAGATGTCAGGACTCACGAGGAGAATTCCTGCCATCAGATAATGTGGATGAAATCTTCCGGCCCGGAAGAGTTCTGTCGCTTCGGCGCCGGCCAGGCCCAACTCTGGCTCTTGGTTACGCTATCGGTATGAGTCACCTTGCCCATCTTGCCCGCTGGCGCCCACAGCCCGCCTGAGCCATCCCAGTTCAGCACGTTCATGGTGGCGATACCCGCCGAGACGTAGCTTTGGATGAAGAAGCGCGGGGCGGCTGGGCCGGTCTGGCCTTTCAGTCCCACTATGCTGAAGGTCTTGATGGTTCCGGTTGGGGCATTGGCCAAATCGCCCAGCACAACATGGTCGTTGAGCTGCAGCTGGCTGAGGCTCACTCCCACGCCCAGGCGGCTTTGCTCAAGGGATCCGACGGTGAGGCTGCTCACGTTACCGGCGGAGCGGAACAACATGCCGCCGAACTTGCCCGACACGGTCATGCTGCCCACCGTGCCAGCCAGGATCTCCCACTGGCAGTCCTTCAGGTCGCCCGCAATACTCACGCTATCCAGGGTGTTCTTGTGAGCGGGCACCCCGGCGCCCGAGAGCGTCACCGGCGTCGCGACGTTGCCGGGTGCGGCTATAGCAGCGTTGGCCGTGGCCTTGAAGGAGCCGATCCACCCGGCCGTGATCTGGCCGTCGCTGTATCCATTCGTGTTCAAGCTGGCGATGCCCGCGTCCACCGCCAGACTCAAGCCCTGTGCCAGCGCAACGCTCAGTTTATTGACAGACTTTCCTTGGCCGTCCTGGCCGCGAATAACCAGGCTCGAATTGCTGGCCGTGCCAAGAATCGATATGTCGCCGACATAGCCATTGGGCAACTTCCAGATGCTGCCGGCCAGCAGGTCTCCGGCGATGCTGGCCTTGGCCAGCGTGGCCGTCTTTGGACGGACGTTGGCGCTGGTCAACGTCACAGCTCCGCCAAAGTCACCGTCGGTGCCCAACGCATGACTGGCGGTTGTTGACAGTGTGCCGATCCAGCCGGCGGTAAGGTCGCCGTTCAGCCACTCGTTGGCGTTCAGAGTCCTTATGCCGCCGGCAGTGACCACACTGGCGCCGTCGGCCTTGGCCAACTGGAGCTTGCCAACCGACTGGCCCTTGGCGTCAAATCCCTGCACTTGCAACTGGGCTCCATCCGTCAGGCCGCCGACTGTAATCGCACTGACAAAGCCGGCGCGAATGTCCCATAGGCTGGGCATCCAGTTTCCGCTGGTCGCAACCGTCCCGAGCGTCGCCTTGCCGGCGGCGGCATGTTCGCCGGTCAAGGCCAGGTCCATGCCCAGCCTTCCCGCCTTGCCGTGCGTGTTGCCTGTGCTCGTGATCGTGCCGATCCAGCCGGCGCTGATGCTGCCGCCGGTCCAGTCATTGGTGATGATCGTGCCGATGCCGCCATCGGCCCTGACCGTGGGCGTGAGGGTGGATGCGACCGTCAGCTTCTTGATCGACTGGCCGGTTCCGTCGTAGCCCTGCACGTCGATTTGCGCGTGGCCGAGCATGCCCGCGATGCTCACTTCTCCCAGTGGAGCTTTCGCCTTGGCCCCGGGGCTGCCCACAAAGATGTTGGCCTGGAAGTTGCCTTCCAGCATCAGCAGCCCGCCACCCATGGGCCGGCCGGTGATATTCAGCTTGTCGATGAAGGGCGCCGTGATTCGATCCGGCACGGTATCGGTCTCCAGCCATTGCAGCGCCGTGAGCGATGCCACGCCGACACTGCCGGTATCCAGCGTCACGTCGCGGACCTCACCCATGGTCACTTGCAGCTTGGCCTTGGGGTCCAGCGGCGTCGTCGGGTCGTTGCACAAACGTATCTGCTTGAAAGCCGCGGTGGCGTCGCCCAGCGTCAGCGTCTGCAGGCTGCCGTCGATGAGCACGTTGCCCAACAGGTTGACGGCCGGCGCGGAAATGGACTGCAGCGAGCCGGGATGCACGATGATGTTGGTGACGTTCGTCCTGCCATCGCCGCTGCCGGCTTTGGTCACCTCGATGCTGAGCTTGCTGGTGAAGCCGGTGTTGGCCAGCTCTATTCGATGCATGTCCGACTGGGCGGCTGCGTCATCCAACAGGTACACCTTGCCTGTGCCGCCGCCGACGAGCTTGACCGTCACCTCGTCGCCGTTCTGGTCAGTGAAGCTGTAGCCGCCGGCGACAATCTCATGCCCCAGGCTGGTGGGAACGTCCAAGCTCAGGCTGTAAAACTCGTTGACGGCGGAAGGTTCAGGATCGATCCGGACGTAATATCGCGTTCCCAGCGTCACCGCGTACGCCAGCGATTGCTGACCGCCGACGACTGAAGAGGTCGCCAGCAAGCCGCCGCCGGCGTCCCAGAGTTCGACAATCGTGTCGGTGCGGTCGGCGACGAAGGTGGCCTGGCCGCCGGCCTCAGCCTGGAAGGCAAACCAGTCTTCGTCGTCCGCCTCGTCGATCGTCAGGTTGGCCTCGACCCGGTTGCCCAGCAGGCCTAGTTCCTTGGCCGAGAAGCGATCATCGTTGTATTCGAAACGATCCGCGGCGATGCCGCTGCCATTGCCCTGGATGACGAAGATGTACGGGGTCTCATCGCCGTCATCGCTGGTAATGATCACCTGGCTGGTCTTTGGCCCCGGCGTGGCAGGATGGAAGAGGATCTCCACGCTGCTCTGGCCGCCGGCGGCAATGGTGCCGCCCAATGAACTCACCACCTCGAAGTCCGTCGTGTTGGTCAACTGCACGCGCGTGGCGCCGGTTATCGTAAGGGCCCGGTTGCCGGTGTTGCAGACCAGGAAGGTGTGCGAAACCGAGCCGCCTTCGAACGCGGCCGTGCCGAAATCGGTGCCGTCCGCCACGTCGGGCGCGGCGTCGCCATTGGCGATTGCCTGGTCGGCGCCAAAGATCGCAATCTCGGGCACCTGCGGCACCGTGCCATGGCCGGCGATGCCGAATTCGTACGGCGTTTCGTTGCCGTCATTGCTGAGAATGACCACTGTGGCCGTCCGCAAGCCCTCGGCCGTGGGCGTGAACGCGATCTCGAACGTCAGGCTGTTAGACGCCGGGATCGTGCTGTCCGGCTGGATCGTCACGACAAAGTCCGCGTCGTCGCCAACGATGCTGATGGCCGGGCTGCCCGTGAGGCTCAGCGGCCCAGAGCCGGTGTTGGCGATGGTGAACGTGCGTGTCACCGTCCCCGTCCCCAGCAGCTTGGCGCCGAAGTCGGTGCCGTCGGCGGCGGAGGGGCTCAGGTCGCCGTCGGGAATGCCGACGCCGTTGCCGCGCACGTCGATCTCGGCGCCTGCGGTGGCGGTGCCGGTGATGACGAAATCGTAGGAGCCTTCGTTGCCGTCATTATTCTCGATGGTGACGGTGGCGTTGCGGACGCCGGCGGCCACAGGGTCAAAGCGGATGGTGAACGTGGTGTTCTCGCCTGGTGCCACGCTGGAGCCTGGCTGGGAGGTGACCGTGAAATCCGCGGCTCCCGAGCCGGCTATGCGGACTTTGGGCTGGCCGGTGAGATTCACGCCGGCGCTGCCGCGGTTGTAGATGGTGAACGTGTGACTGACGGCGCCGGCGGACAGCTCGACGCTGCCGAAGTCGGTGTCGTTTGCCGCATTGGCCGCGGCGCTGCCGTCGGCCACTGCCGCACCCTTGGCCTCCACGTCCATCTCGGGAGCCGACGTGCCGGCGCCCTTGATGGCGAAGTCGTATTCCGCCTCGTTGCCGTCGTCGCTCAGCACCGTCACCGTGGCTATCCGGTCGCCCACTGCGGCCGGGTCGAATGTGACCTGAAAGCTCGAACTCGCCCCGGGAGCGATGGGCGTGCCCGGCAAGGCTCCCAGCGTGAAGTCGCCGGCGTTGACGCCGGTGATGCGGACGCGCGGATCAGTCAGGTTCAGGTCGGCTGAGCCGACGTTGTACAGTGTGAACGTTCGCGTGATCGTGCCGCTGGCGAAGTCGACGGCCCCGAAGTCGGTGTGGTCGGCCAGGGCTGGCGTCGCGTCGCCGTCAGAGATGACCACGTTGTTGACGCGCACCTCCGCCTCCGGAGCTGCCAAGGCCGTGGCGGCGATGCTGAAGTCATACGGGTTCTCGTCGCCGTCGCTGTTGGCTATGCTCAGCGTGGCGGTGCGAACGCCCCCAGCCGACGGCGTGAAGCGCACGACGAAAGTGGTGGCGCCGCCGCCGGCCACGGAGCCGCCCGGCTGGGTCGTCACGGCGAAGTCCGCCGCGTTCTGGCCCTGGATCACCACCTTGGGCGTGCCCGTCAGCGTCAAGGCGCCGCTGCCGGTATTGGCGATGGTGAATGTCCGCACAAGCGTGCCCGCGCCGATCAGGACGCTGCCGAAGTCGGTGTAGTCGCTGGCCGAGGGCGAACCGTCGCCGTCGGCAATGGAGTTGCCATTGCCCTGCACATCGATCTCGACGTTCGTTGAGCCCAGCCCTGTGACCGAGAAGTTGTACGGGTTCTCATCGCCGTCATTATTGTCGATGCTGATCGTGGCCGCTCGCACGCCTGAGACGCTGGGGTCAAAGCGGATGGTGAAGCTGGTGAATTCGCCGTGAGCAACTGAGGCCGCCGGCAGAGTCGTGACGCTGAAGTCCGCGGCGGCCGGGCCGGTGATCTTGACTAGGGGCGTGCTCGTCAGGGCCAGTTCGCCGCTGCCGAGATTGTTGATGACGAAGGTGCGGCTGATGGCGCCGCCGGCAATGTCGGTTCCGCCGAAGTCCGTCCCGTCGGCGTTTGTGGGCGAAGTGTCGCCGTCGGCAATCAGCTGGCTGTTGCCGCTGATGGCGATTTCGGGCGCCGAAGTCGCGGTGCCGCGGACAGAGAAGGTGTAGTCGCCCTCGTCTGTGTCATTAGTGTAGACGGTGACTACCGCGTCGCGCGTGCCGACGACCGTGGGCTCGAAGCTCACCTGGAAGGTGACGCTGCCGCCGGCATCGACGCTGGCAGCCGCGGGCGGCGTGACGATGAAGTCGCCGCCGGCCGCGCCGCCCATGGCCACCTTGGGCCCCAGCAGGTTCAGCGGCTGAGAGCCGCGGTTGTAGAGCGTGAACGTGCGGACGACCTCACCGGCGATCCAGTCGGTGGAACCGAAATCGGTGTAATCGGCCGCCGCGGGCGAATCGTCGCCATCGACAATGATGACGTTGTTGCCGCGGATTTCCGCCTCCGGCTCGATGGAGCCGGTACCCTTGATGTCGAAGCTGTAGGGGCCCTCGTCGGAATCGTTGTTATTGATGACCACCGTCGCCGCGCGGGCGCCGTTGGCCGAGGGCGTGAACGTGATCTGAAACAGCGTGGTCCCGCCGTTGGCGCTCACCGAACTGGCCGCGGCGGTGCTCACGCTGAAGTCGGCGGCATTGGCTCCTTCCAGCTTCACGCGCGGACTGCCCGTCAGGTTCAACGGGCCGCTGCCACTGTTGGCGATGGTGAAGCTGCGCGTGATCGGCGTGCCCACCAGGCCGCTGCCAAAGTCGGTAAAGTCCCCGGCTGAAGGCGCAGCCTCGCCGTCGGCGATGGAGACGCCGTTGCCCGTCACGTCCATCTCCGGCGTGGCCGTGCCGGTGCCGGAAATGCTGAAGTTGTACGGATTCCGGGCCGTGTCATTGGTTGCAATGGACAGTGCAGCGTTGGCTGCACCCGCGTTGGAGGGGTTGAATCGCACGTGGAAGGCCGTGTACTGCCCCGGGGGAATACTCGTAAGCGGCTGGGTCACCACGCTGAAAGCTGCTGCCCCCGCGCCGCTGACCACCACCGGCGTCGCCCCCGTCAGCGTGAGAGTATCCCCGCCGCGATTGTAAATGTAGAAGGTGCGGGTGACGGCGCCGTCGCGGATGTCGGCCGAGCCGAAACTCGTGAAGTCCGTGCCGCTCGGGGTGCTGTCATTGTCGGCAATGACCACGTCGTTGCCCTGAATCTCCATGACCGGGTATGTCACGCCCGTCCCGCGAATGGCGAAGTCGAAGGGGCTCTCGTCGGGGTCGTTGCTGGCGATACTGATCGTCGCCGCACGCACACCATCGCCCGACGGCGTGAACGTGACGTCGAAGTAGGTCTGCTGGTCCTTGTACAGCGGTCCGGCCGTGCTTGGCGCGGCGGTCACGGCGAAGTCGCCGGCATTCGCGCCGCTGATGCTGACCACGGGATCGTCGGCCAGGTTCAGTCCGCCGTAATTCACGTTCTTGATATAGAACCGCTTGGTGATTGGGCTGCCGAGGTCGGCGCTGCCGAAGTCGGTGTTGTTGGCGGTTTGGGGCGTGGTCGAACCGTCGGTGATGGGATTGCCGCTGCGCACGTCAATGTCCGCAACCCCGGCGCCCGTGCCCTGGATTGTGAAGGAGTACGCCGGCTCGTCGGGATCCTCGCTGTGCACGATGACCGTGGCTTGGCGCAAGCCGTCGCGCAAGGGCTTGAACTTGACCCAGAAATCGACCGAGGTGTTGACCAACCTGGACGTCGGTTGGGTAAGTACAAAGTCGCCGGCGTCCGGCCCCACAATTTCCACTGCCGCCGTCGCCAGGTGCAACGACGTTGAGCCGGTGCTGGCGATTCGAAAGGCGCGGCTCAGTTCGGCGCCACAGTTCAGCGAACCCCAGTCCGTGCTGTCATCGACCAACGGTGCCGTGTCTCCGGCAGGGATCAGCACCCAGGTGTTGTGGTCGGCGGCGCTCTGGCCCTTGACGGCAATGTTCTGGCACTGGGTGCCCGTCCCCGACAACGTGATCTCGTAAGGGTTCTCGTCGGCGTCGTTGCTGCGGATGCTCAGCAGCGGCGTCCGCGTGCCGGGGATGGATGGATCGAACGTGATACTCAACGTCCTGAACTCTCCGGCCGGGATCCCTGCGACGTCTGTCGGCAACTGCTGCGTGATCGACCAGTCAGTGCCATAGCCACCCGTGAGGGTCGCCAGCAGGTTATTTAACGGCCCTGCGCCGAGGTTGAAGACCGTGAAGCTACGTGTGACCGGCGCGCCGTCGCGAGTATCCAGCGCGCCGAAGTCGGTCCCATCGCCGGCCGAAGGAGTGGTATCGCCGTCGGCAATCGTGGTGCCGTCATAGACCACGGCAATTTCAGGCTCGCCGACCGCCACGGCCGTACCTTGGACCTTGAAGGTGTACGGATTCTCATCGGGATCATCGCTGCGGAAGGTGATGGTCGCCGTTCGCAGGCCCGGAGCCGATGGGGTGAAACGGAGGATGAACGCCTGGAAGCCGCCGGCTGGAACAGAAACGTTGGTGACGTTCTGAAACAGCGTGAAGTCAGACGCATTGGCCCCGGATATCTCGATGGGTGAAGGCGGCGTCGTGACGGTGAGTTCCAACTCACTGGTGCCGTCGTTCCGGATGTCGAACGCCCTGTACACGCTGCTGCCAACCAGGGCGCTGCCAAAGTCGCTGCCGTCGGCTGTGGCCGGTGTGGTATCGCCATTCAGAATAGTGCCGCCCTGGCCCCTGACGCTCACGTCCGGCTGCAGGCCCACGCCGCCAACGGCGAACGTGTAGGGGCTTTCGTCAGCGTCGTCGCTGGTGATGCTGATGGTGGCGGTCTTGCTCCCGTAGCCAGAGGGCGCGAACCGGACCTCGATGGTCGTGTAATCGCCCGCTCCGACGCCGGCGGCCGGTTGAGTTACGATGCCAAAGTCGCCGCTGCCCTCCGAGACGCTCGCCCCGGTCACGTGCAACGTCCCGGAGCCGATGTTCTTGACGCGGAAAGTGCGAGTCTGCGCCTGCCCGACGTCGACGTCTTGCCAATCAGTGTCGTCTATGATGCTTGCATAAGTCCGGCCATCGGGAATGATCCCTTGACCGCCCTGCATCTCGATGTCGACGTAACTCGTGGCCGTGCCGCGCAAGGCGACGGAAAGGCTGGGGTGGGCGGGATCGTTGGTGTAAACGGTGAACGTGGCGTCGTGGACGCCCTCCACCGTGGGGTCGAACTCGACCTGGAATTGCTCGTGCGCGTTGGTGTCGATGCTGTGGTCGTTGAGCCCGATCACGTGGAACTGGCTGGCGCCGGCGCCGGTGATTTCGTAATCGGGATTCACGAACGTCAGCAGGCCCAGTCCATAGTTGACGATCACGAAGTTGTGGACCCGAAACTCCTTCAGATCGACCGAGCCAAAATCCGTGCCCATGGACGCGGAAGGCTCGGTTTCACTGGTCAGTTCGTATCCCCCCGCGAACATCGCCATGTCGGGCGTCGCCACGCCCCTGCCGTTGAGTTCGAAACCGTAATGAGGGTCCCCTGCGTCGTTGCTGTCGACAACCAGCCAGATGTTCTGGTCCAGCACGGTTTCGGGATCGAAGATGACGGCAAAAGAGGTGCTTTCGCCCGCAGCCAGCGTAGTGACGGGGAAATAGGCGATGGACCATGTGGCTGCCGGGTCGCCGTCAAACCAGACCGTCCCCAGGTTCAGCGTGCCCGTGCCGGCGTTGCGAATCGTGAACTCCCGCTGCACGGACTGGCGGGCGATGTTCACGTCGCCAAAATCTGTTCCATCGGCTGGGCTTGGCGTGGTGTCGTTCTTGGCGATGATGCAGCCTTGGTAGAGGATCTCTATCTCGGGCTGGGCCACCAGCAGCAGTCGCCGTTCGAGGTTCTCGATGCCCGATGGGGTGGAAGTAGAGATGCGCTGGTGCGTTCTGCCCTTCATGGAGCGCCTCCTTAAGGTTCAGGGAAGTCCTCGCGTCGAGTCAAAGTGTACATACTGCTCCAACTGTCCACAACGGTATTGCAGGCGGAACAACCCTCGCGATGCGGAAAAACCGCCGGCACGACCGCCCGCCAAGACCACTGGCACGAGATCGCGACCGGTTTGCCCCGTGGCACAGCCGCCCTGGGCTGTGGCTTTTGCGGCCAATAGCCCCCGATTGTCTTGACGCCCAGACCGCCTTGAGTCAACATCCGCGATGAACTGACGGAAAGCTTCTGCCGCATCCGACAAATCTCGGGACACGCCAGTTCTGCTGGCGCCGAGTTGAGGCACAGTGCAGGAGGTATGTCGCCCGTGAATGAAATGTCCAAGGACGTGACGGTTGCGGTCGTCTGGGACCAGGGCCCGATAGCGGGGGAAATCGACATCACGAATGGGCGGCTGGGCGGAATCAAGGCTGCGGGGCGGGAACTCTCCGGCGAGCAAGCCCAGCACGTGCAGATCGACGCGGGCGGCCTCGCTCGGCTGGAGATCCGCCTCAGCGAGGCCAGGACCGACGCCGGGGCCTTTCCCACCATCATCCAGCTCCGTTTCGACAAGAGCCCGATTGCGTTCTTTCTCCGCGACGTGAACCGCGACCGGCCGATCTACGTGCCCCAGTACGGCGTGGCCATCACCTCTGGCGATGATCCGCGCTCCTACGCCGAGATTGCCCGCTGGGTGGCAGGGCAGGATTTCGTCTCGCATCGCCAGCGATTCCGGGATGAGCCCGAGGAGTCCTACGAGCATGCCCTCCCGCAGACGCGGAGCATGTGCTGCCCGACCTGGCTGGCGGTCGCCCGCGACATACGCCTCTTCCGCGTCATGCACGATGAGTTGGCTGGCTGCTGGGGCCGGGTCGTCAGCGGCTACCCCATCTCGCCGGGCAAGTTCGACATGACGGACGGCGACACGTACATCCTGAACTTTCTCATCGGCCCTGGGGCGTCCTGCCGCACGCACCTGACGCGGTGGCTCGAAGAGGGCGTGCTGCCGATCCTGCGTTCGACGCAGGAGGAAGGCGACGTGTCGTATGAGGTCACAGCCTTTGCCACGCTGGAGACCCAACCGGTCAGCGCCGAGGTCATTCGCGGCTCGGACTGGCGCGGCGCGTACGACAAGACTTACGGCAACATGTACTCGGCCGAGGATCGGGCGCGGCTCAAGGACGTGATCGCCGCCGAGACCACAGGCCGGGAAGAAGAGACGGTCTGCTGCGTCCGCGTGGAGGCCGTTAATCGTGGCCGGGTGCCGCGATATGCCTGGTTCAAGGCCCCGCGAATGACGCCGGCAAAGGCATTCGAGTACGACGCCCAGCAGGGCTTCGCCCACAATGAGCCCGACCGCGTCTACGCCGTGTGCCGCATGAACGGCCAGCCGATGCCGCAGGATGAAATGGCGGTGCTTATCCAGCCGGGCGGGCGCGCCGTCCTTGAGATGCTGCTGCCGCACCAGCCGCTCAGCCAGGCCCGCGCGGGCAAGCTGGCGAAGTTGGATGTCGATGCGCATTTGTCGGCCTGCCGCGCGTATTGGTGTGGCAGGCTCACCGCCGGCGCGCACATTTCCGTGCCCGAGCGGACCATCGACGAGCGGATCCGCGCCGGCCTGCTGCACCTGGACATCGCTGCGCCTGGCCTGGAGCCCGACGGCAGCGTGATGGCCTGCGTCGGGGGCTACCCGCCCATCGGCACGGAGAGTTCGCCCATCATCCAGTTCCTGGACTCGATGGGTTGGCACGACCTGGCGCGACGGGCGATTCAGTTCTTCCTGGACCGTCAGCGCGACGACGGGTTCATCCAGAACTTCGGCGGCTACGAGAGCGAGACGGCTCCGGTGCTGTGGACGGCCGGCGAGCACTTCCGCTACACGCGCGACGAGCAGTGGGTGGCCCGGATCAAGCCCAAGTTGCTCAAGTCGTGCCAGTACATCATCGGCCTGCGGCGGCAGAACCAGCGCGAGGAGTTGCGCGGAACGTGCTACGGCCTGATCAGCGGCAAAGTGGCCGACCCGGAACATCGGCTGCACTCGTTCCTGCTCAACGGTCAGGCGTACCTGGGCCTGCAGCGTGCCTCGGAAATGCTGGCGAATGTCGATCCTGCGCAGTCTGCGGCGCTGGCAGAGGAGGCAGCCGGCTTCCGCCAGGACATCCTGGTGGCTTTTGAGGCGTCGCTGGCTCGCTCGCCGGTGGTTCCGCTGGGCGACGGCACCTGGGCCCCGGCCCCGGCGCCGTGGACCGAGTCGCCCGGGGCGACGTGCCTGTACCCACAGGGCGGCCACTGGTGCTACGGCACGTTCTCCTGCAACGACTCGCTCCTGGGACCGACGTATCTCGTGCTGGGCGAGATACTCAACCCTGCCCACGTCGGCGTGGACTTCATGCTCCGCGTCAATCAGGAGCTGATGACGCACGAGAACGCCGCCCTCATGCAGCCGTACTACTGCCGACACGATTTCGCCCACATCAAGCGGGGCGAGGTCAAGGAGTTCCTCAAGACCTATTACAACCAGCTGGCCGCGCTGGCCGACCGGGAAACCTACACCTTCTGGGAGTGCTACAACCACGCCAGCCAGCACAAGACGCATGAAGAGGGCTGGTTCCTCATGCAGACGCGATGGATGCTCTGGCTGGAGGAGGGCGACCGGTTGACGTTCCTGCGGGCCGTTCCGCGCCGCTGGCTGGAGGACGGCAAGGAGATTCGCCTGCATGACGTGGCCACATACTTCGGCCGGGCCTCGCTGACGCTCAAGTCCATGCTGCTCCAGCAGCGGCGGATCGTCGCTGAGATGGAGTGCTCGACCGATCGAGGCCTTACGGGCGTAACCATCCGCGTGCCGCACCCCGATGGCCTGCTGCCGATCCGGGTGGAAGGCGGCGCGTTCGACCCGGTTAGCGAGACGGTGACGGTCGCGAGCTTCCGCGGGCGGGCCACCATCAGCCTATATTACTAATACTACAACGCTACGAAATGCAGACCCGAAGGGTCGGTACTACTGTAGCCGGGGGCGTGAGCCCCCGGTATGCACGGGCTCGTGCGTGAGCCCCGAAGGGGCGACACAGTTGGCTTGCCCAACGAACTCTGTCGCCCCGTCGGGGCTCTTTGCCACTGGGGCCGTCTCCGTGGGCTTACGCCCACGGCTACAATCGTTCCGGCCCTCCGGCCCTCCAATCCAGTCGCAATGCCAAGGCTCCATTCGTGGCGTTGTAGTACTAAGCCGGCCTGCACAATCCGCGGCAACCGGAGATGGCAGCGATAGTCTGCAAGCTGCCCGAGGCGATGATTTACTTCTTGTCGGGAAGCGATGTGCAGTTTACCGCTGGCAGCCCCGCCAAGAAGTCCGCGAATCTCTTCAGCCCTTGCAGCGGACGCCTTCCTTTTTGAGCAAATCGCGGATGCGTTCGCGTTTGTCGCCCTGGATTTCGATCCGGCCAGCGGGACCGTCGATCATGTGCGTGCCGCCGCTGCCGCAGGCGCTCTTGAGCTTGCGGGTGAGGTTCGCCAGGAAGGTTTCGTTGGCCGGCAGCTTGTCGATGACCGTGACGGTCTTGCCGCCGCGTCCGGCCTTCTCGATCCGCAGCACGCCCGTGACCGGCCCTTCGATCTCCTCATCCTGGCGGCAGGCGCACTGCGAGACAAGCTCGCCGCACTTGGCGCAGCGCCGATTTTCCTCGGGATTCGTCGAGTACACCAGCCGGCCGGCAGTCATTGCATATCTCCATCAGCGCTGCCGCAGGCCCTGAGCATCCGGCCTGAAGCACACCCTTGCGGGGGGACAAAGCTTACGCGCGCTGCCGCATTTCCTCTGTGTAATCTGCGCAATCTGCGGATCAGCTAGCCGCCGCCTGGCCGTGGCCGCAGCCGGGGCGGGCGCACGCCAGCAGAGCCATCGCCTCCTCGTCGTTGCCGCCAACGGCCTGAACCATGCCGGCGGCCTTGGCCATTATCGTGTCCTCGTGGCCAGGCACGCAGAGAATATCGCATTCGGAGCCCAGGATGAACGGGTGCCCGGTCTCCGCCATTCGGCCCTTGAGATCGCGCGCGGCCTGCCGCACCTCTGCCAGCGGCATCAAGTCGTCCGAGTAGAACCGTTTGCTGGGCAAGTTGCCATACAGCACGGTGCTTTGGGGGACTACTTGAGCATCTTCCCACAGCTTGCGGCCAGAGCCCAGGCTGAGCATGGCCGGGTCGAGTTCGCAGAATTTGCGGATCATGTACGGCGTCACCTCGCCACAGCAGTGGAACAGCAGGTCCACGTCCCACGCCCGCATTGTAGAACGCAGCCGTTGATTGCACTTCATCACGAAGCGGTCGAAGACATCCGACCCCGCCTCGATCTGGTTGGGCGAAATGTACGCCACGTTTGCCGCCGGCTCGGCCACGAAGACCATCTCCGCCCCGGCCAGGATCTGGGCGTTGAGCGAGCGGAGAATGACCTGGGTCGCCAGTTCCAGGCAGCGCTCGATCATCTGCAATTCCGGGTCATAGGCCCCCAGCGCGCCTGACGCGGCCAGGTACAGCGGTGTGATCGGGTCGGCCACCAGCTTGGTCATGAGCGAGAATGGCCCGATCGTAATGCCCACGGGCACCAGCGACGTATTGGATGAAATCCACGTGATGGCATCGAGCTGGGCCGAGAGACGCGGGTCGTACGCGCCGCCCAGCCGGCGCCGCACTTGGCGCATCTGCCGGTCGGTCGGTGGCGCGGTCATGTGATATGTGCCGATCTGGTCGGCTGGCACGCCCAGCATGCTCAAAAGGGCGGTCTTTTCCAGGGACAGATCCATCAATGGGAAAGCCAAGGGCGAACCGAAGCGCTCGGCCGTTTCCTTAATGACCGCGCCCAGCCGGGTGCCATCGGTCAGAATGCGGTTATGATCGGCGTGCTCATGCAGGACAAGGTCCGTCGCAATGGGAATGCACAATCCGGATGCTGCCAGGTCGAGGTAAAACTTCCTATCCACGGTAAATCCTTTAATACCTAAGCTATACAACTACTCATAGCGTATGGAATTATCCCTGCCGGCTGCGGAATCGTCTTGTACGCACGTGTGAATTCTTGGTAATTTGGTGCTGTTCTAGCAGGAGTGGCTTGCTCACCTGGAGAAAGCGGTCGCGCGAGGCCTCAGGGTTGGCAAACATGGACATTGGAATCGATGCGGGGACCTTCCTCCGCTTAGCGGCCCTGTACCACCAGCGGTGGTCGGTGTCGCTGCATGCCGCCGACGCCGAGGGGCGTTTGGTGCATGGCCAATGCCCCTGCGCCAATCCGGCCGCCCCGGAATGCCAGGCCAAACGCCTGGTGGCCATCTCGGCCTGCCTGCGCTGGGGCGAGCCCACCATTGAGCCGTGCGCCTGCGGGCAGATATTCTGGGCCGTGCCGCTCATGCGGAATCAGCAGGTGCTGGGCGGCCTGGTCGCCGGCGCGCCGGAAAGCCAGGTTCTGCCTGGCCCGTCCGGGGCGTTGCCCATCGACGTCCGTGCGGCCTGTGCCGACCTGCGGCTGCTGGCTGAGCGGGAGAATCTCACCAACGCGGCGCTGCTGGAGGCCAGACGGGAAGAGTATCTGCGCGAGCAGCTCAAGGCCGACGCCCTGCACCAGTTCAAAGATGCCCCGCTGTACGACAGCATCCGCGAAACGTTTCTTCGGCAAGAGCCCTCGCTGCTGGGGGCCATTCGGCGCAGCGATTACGGCACCGCGCGCAGCATCATCAACAGCATGCTGGTGGCCATGCTGCATCGGGCGGGCGAAAACGTGACCCTGGCCAAGACGTTCTTCCTGGAACTGGTGGTGATGATGTGCCGCACAGCCGTTGAAGCCGGCGGCAACCCCGAGCAACTGCTGGGCGCGGATTTCCAGAGCCTCTCGAAGCTCTCGACCATCCAGACGAGCGAGGAACTGGCCCGGTGGCTGCACACGGTGCTCGAGCACGTGATGGACACGATATCCTCGGCCGCCGGCCAGCCGGCCATCGTGCGACTGACGGCAGCGCTGGAGTACATGACTGACCATCTGGGTTCGGACATCAGCCGCGACGACATCGCCAGGGCCGCCCACCTGTCGCCCTCGCACTTCAGCCGCCTGTTCAAACACGAGCTGGGAATCAGTTGCGGCGTGTGCCTAAACCAGATGCGGGTCGAGCGGGCCGCCGAAATGCTGGTGCGGTCGGATATGTCGCTGGCGAGGGTCGCCATGGCCTGCGGATTTTCAGACCAGAGCTACTTCACCAAGGTCTTCCGAGCGCACTTCGGCAGAACGCCGAAGGTTTACCGCAGGCAGCAGCTGGATACCTGACCGCGCGGAGAGGATCCTCCCCTCGTCGGGAATGCCGCAACTCGGTTGACCATCGCGTGAGCCGCACATGCCTTTGCGGCCGATGGATGACGTCAAAAATGGCGAAATATTGCCTTGCCCATGACACCAACTGACGATTCTTCTTGCACCTTCCATATAAACTTTTACAATAGAGGGGCGTTGTCGTAACGGATCCGGCTTCTCGGCCACGGCTATGCAGTTCTTCCGTGCCTTGCCGGATGTTTTCGGCGGGACCCCTTCTGCACTAATTCCTGCCATGTTGTACGAGGAGCGTCTGGCGTGCCTTCACCTCGCACTACAACCAGCGGCAGCTCCCTGAGACCTCCCGGCTTGCTGTTGCGCGCCGTGGTTTTCGCCGCGGCCTGGCTGGCGTGCTTCTGGATGGCTGGATGCACTTTTGGCAAGGGTCACCCCGAGTACGAGCGGCGCATCGATCAGCTCAACAAGACATCTCAAGAACTGCCTGCGACATCGTCCAGCGCACCGGCGGATAAAGGAGTCTAACCCAGATGAGTTCAAGGCCGCATGTTTCACGCGATCGAGGAATACGATGGCCAGCGGCTATGTTCCTGGCTGCGGCCCTGTCATGTCTGGGTGGCTGCGACAGCGTGCTGACGGTGCCCAAAACCCACATGACGCAGGAATACACCCCTCAGACGTATGAATTCAAGTCAGACCCTGCCATCGTGTGGAACGCGCTGGTGGCGGAGATGGCCGCCGAAACCGGCCAGACGCCGATAGCTCAGGACGCCGACGACCGCATGGGATCATGGGCCGCGACCATGAAGCGCACCAAGTGGATCGAGGTCGCCAGCGAAAGCATCCCCGACCACTTCTGGATCCCGCGAGAAGGCCAGGGGCTGACCACTGGTTGGGTAGACGTGGGCCCATCCGGCCGGGGCAGCAACCTGTACCTGTCGCGCGTCTACATGTGCGACAGCCTGTACCAATTGACCGTCCCCTCTCGCGGGGATTTCGAGAGAAGCGTTGTGGCCCGCATGCGCAAGCGGCTGGGCGAATCCCAAGCAGCTTCCCCTGTCACGGAAAAGGCGGCACATCCTTGAACACGACCACTCGCACGCGATGCGTCTGGGGCCTGCTGGCGCTGCTGAGCCTGATGCCCGTGGGCGGCTGCTACTACCGCTGGGTTCCCCAGAGCGAGTACCTCAAGCGCTACCAGAACAAGTGCGCCGACACGGCGCTGCCGCCATCCGACCAGATCGTCAAGGAGGGGCTGACGCGTTCGTTCGGCTCCTCGACCGCGGACGTGTGGCGTGCGTGTCTGCGGATTGCGGCGCAGAAGTCGGCGGTGCTGGCCGCCGATGGCGGTCAGGGCGGCAACTCGCCGCGTCGACTGATGATCGTGGACGGCCAGCAACTCTTGCTCATTCAGCAGGCCAGCCAGGGCGGCGTCGATGCCACCACGTTCATGGACACGTGGCTGGCGGTCACGGTCGTGCCCGACGGCGCCGGCTGCAAAGTGAGCGTTGCCTGGGTGCATCCGCAGACCAACCAGGTCGCGCCCTTTCCTGCCCTGAAGCCCGAAGAGAAGCCCCATGCCAGCATCGCCCTGATACCCCCGATCGCCAAGCAATTCTTCGTCGCCCGCGAGCGCAAGTTCGTTCCGCACGCCAAGGCCGAGGAATTCCAGGGGGAACTGGCCATGCAACTGTATGGCCCGGGGCAGTGGCTGCCCAGGGTCAAGTACCCTCAGCACGCCTCGCGCGGCCAGGCTCCGGGTGTCATAGTCCGGCCTGATCCCGGCTATCCGCAATTAAAGAACGATTACGGGAACTGGTGCTCACTGCTGCTGCGCAGAAACGTCTACGTGGTTGACAGCCCCGAGCTGATGGCGGAGCTGACGCGTATTCTGGATGACCTCAAAAAGGCCGCGGGCAAGCAGAACATGCCCACGCGGCTGTGCGTCATCGCCTCGGGGCAGGTGAACGCCTTCTCTCTGCCCAACGGCGACATATTCATCTGCGCCGGGCTGTTGGACGTGCTCTCGGACGCCCACGAGGTGGCGGCGGTGCTGGCGCACGAACTGGATCACTATGTCCAGCACGACGCGGTGTACAAGATCCAGAATGAGTACAGCACGTTGGTGGCGGTGGAGATCCTGGAGGCGGCGATGGTCGTAGGCGGCAGCGTTGCCGGCGCGGCGATTGCCCCAGCGGCCGCGGGCGTCATCAATCCCGGCGCCCAGTTCGCGTCTTCGATGCTGAACAACGCCGTGTCGCTGGCTGCCGCATACGCCGGCGCGGGCATCCAGGACACGGTGGTGATGGGCTATTCGCAGGAAGTTGAACTCCGCGCCGACCGCAATGCCATGCGCTACATGTGGTCGGCCGGGTATGACCGTCAGGCCATGATGCATGTGATGAATAAGCTCAAGGACATGGAGGTGGCCGCGCGCGAGGCCAAAGCCAATTGCGGCTCGGCCCTGGTCAACTGCAAGCCGGGCGTGGAAACGCGGCTGGCGGAGATGAAGAAGGTCCAGGAAGAACTGGACAAGGCGCGGTAATGCGACGGGGCAACAAACCAGACAAGACCGTGCCGGGTCAGCCGAAAGCTTCCGCATCTCCTGCCGAGCCCGCCCCGGCCGAAGCGGCGCGCGGCGCTAAGCCTGCTGGGGCCTCGCACCGACTCGCGCGCGACGCCGTCATAGGCGCGGCGTTGATTATCGTAGCGGTTGGGATCGGGCTATGGACGGCTGACTCCCGCTTCTCGCAACAGGTCTCGCTCTCGACGTACGACGGCATCCAGTCCATTCTGCAGGCGAAGGAGTGTCCGGTCGTCATCGTCGATATCACCAACCTCAACTCGGTGCGCTGGGCCGACGGGCGTATGTTGACCGACCGCAAGACCCTGGGCGAGGTCGTGTCTCTGATCGCCCGGCAACGCCCCGCGGCCATTGGCGTCGATATCGACTTCTCGCCCAATTACAATCCGCTGGCCCCGGGCAGCCCGCCGACGTATCACGCCCCAGGCCGGGAGGATCCCGACTTCTTCGACGCCTGCTTAAGCAGCCGGCGTGATGGCGTGCCGGTCTATCTTGGAGCATACCGCTCCAGCAAGCGACCGCGCGGGGAAGTGCTGGTCGAGCCGCGGTATGCCGACTTGGCCGCGGACATCCGCACGGATGTGGCGGATAACCGCCTTGTCCCGGCCTCGTTTCGCTGGCAGGCGGAGGGCCAGGAGATTCCATCGCTCTCGGCCGCCACTGCCCAGGCGTACCGCACGGAGCAGGCAGCGGCGCCGTCGTGGCTGAGGTGGGCGCTGCACAGCGAAGTGGACACGCCCGTCGGTTCGGGCGGGCGGGCACGCGAGATCTACGTCGATTTCAGCGCCATCGACACGCTCGTGCAGGAACGCGTCAACTTTATCGACCTGTCGGGGACCATCGACCACGCCGCCTTTGAGAACATTCGCGGCCGCCTGTCCGGCCGAATCGTGCTGCTGGGCTCGGCCGACATGGACAACCCCAAGGAAGGCTGCTTCACCGTGCCCGGGCGGCGCATTGCGTATCCCGGCGTGTACCTGCACGGCACCGCCGCTTACACGCAGGCGCGCAGCCCACTGATGTCGCTTTCGCGGAATGGACGCATCGCGGTGGACGTGGTGCTCTCCGTGATCGTGCTGGCGACGGTGTGCCTGTTGCGCTGGTGGCTCATCCATAGCCGCCGTCCCAACGCGGAACGGTGGCGGGACCGCCTGCCGTGGGTGATTACCGTTGTGGTAATGTCGGGAACTTTCGTTGTGGGGGTGCTGTTCGTCAATTACACCCGCGTCGTCTGGGATGATTTCGTGCTCGTATTCCTCGCCATGGGACTGCATGTGCCCGTGGAAAGCCAGGTCGAGAAGTTGGCGCACGCCCGGAGCGAACCGCCGCATGACCCCAAACCATCTTGAGAAAGGTCTGCCATGATCCTGTCACGCAACGCCTGTATCGCCTGTGCGACCGCCTCGCTCGTGCTGACGCTGGCGTGGTGTCAGCCGGTCACCACCCAGAGGGCCACTGCCCCCGCGTCATCGTCGGCGAGCAGGGCGACTGCCACAAGCGGGATTTCATCGCTCCAGATTCCCGCCGAAGGGGCCTGGGATTTTCTCGACGACTCCAAGGCCGTGGGATTGAAGCTCCGCTGGAAGGAGCACACCTTCGTCATGACTATCCGGCCTGCCACCAAGGACGCGAATGATCGCTTCGCCCAGGCGGGCATATCCGGGATGGGTAGCGGGGAGTCGGTGCGGCTCATTTCAGGCGAATTCGCCGTCGACGGGACGCAGGTGCTGCTGTCCGCGACGTCGGGCCTGTTTGAGTACTCCGGCGGCGGCTCGCGCATGACCTTCATGCTGGGCGAGAATGGAGCCGCCCTCACCAATACCAAGGGGCTTATGCTGCGGCGGGTGGGCACGCCTGCCACCAACGTCGCCGCGCATTGACCCGGCCGACACCTGTTGAAATGCTGATTGTGTCTTGCCGGTCAGGCAACGACCTTGATGTCCGCCAGGGCGGACGTCAGGGTGTTGTCCAACAGGTTGATCTCCTGAATCGGATTATCCGTGACGATGGCCCGCAGGTAGTAGTCGCCGACGTTGGGCTTATTGCCGAACGTGCCCCAATCGACTGGCACGATCTTGGTGGCCGAGCCCTTGGCGGCTATGGAGGCGACGCTGACGGAGCCCAAGCTCGTGACTTGGGTGGCGTCGGTGCTGCTGATGAGTTGGAGTTCCAGGAACGACGTGGCCGCCGCGCTGCCGGCATTCGACAGCTTGACGGTCACGGCCAATGTCTGGGCCGCGCTGGCCAGGCTGAGGGTCTTGGGGCTGTATGCCAGGTTCTTGACGGCGAAGTCCAGGTACGTCTCGTTGTCGGCAATAGTGACGGCGGCCACTGCCTTCGACGCGTTGACCACGTAGTCACTTGAGGCCGTCAGGCATAGCTGCACGATCTCGGGCCCCTCGGACAGGCTGTCATCGATGGGGGTGATCGTGATGGTGACGGAACTCTGGCCGATGGCGAAATCCGCCGTCCCCGACAGGGTCGAATAGTCCACGCCATTGCTGGCCGGGCCCATGAAGCCGTACTGCACGGTGAGCGCCCCGGCCGTTGAGCCAGTACGCGTGATTTTGAACGTGCCCATGCCGGCCGCGGCGGGATTGGTCTCGCTGGCGGCGGCCTTGGTGGCGGCGATGCTGATCGTGGGGGCCGTCAGCAGCCGCGATGTCATGTTCACGACGGTCAACTCGCTGCCGTGCACGCCGTCATCGCCCTGGAAGTAGATCATCCCGTTCATTACGGCGAAGCCGGCCGCGTTGGATGAGCCCGCCATCGCATTGACGTCGGCCAACATGACTGTGCCCGCGGCCGTTCCATCGCTCTTCCACGGCTCGATGCCATGCACGCCGTCGTCGGCCTGGAAGTACAACACGCCATTGCGGGCCGCCAGGTTCGTCGGATCGGAGCCGTCGTATTGGTCGCGGATGTCCTTGACGAGCCTGGTTCCCGCCGCCGTGCCGTCTGACTTCCACAACTCAGTGCCGTGCCCATTGTCGTAGGCGGCGAAGTACAGCAGTCCATTGCATACCGTCAGGTCGCTCGGCGAGGAATAACTGGCGCCTTCGAAGATGTCACTGACCAGGACCGTTCCGCCGTTCGTGCCATCACTCTTCCAGAGTTCAGCGCCGTGGGTGGCGTCGGTGGCCTGGAAATACAGCAGGCCGTTATATGCGGTCAGATACATTGGATAGGAACCAACGTTTGCATCGGTATCGATGTCTTTGACCAGGAACGTGCCGGCGCTTGTGCCATTGCTCCGGCCCAGTTCCGTGCCGTAGTTCGAGTCGGTATACACGAAGTACAGCAGGCCTCCGCAGCCGGTCAGCTGTGAGGGCTGAGCGGAAAAGCTGCCCAGGTCCTTCACCATCTTCGTCCCGGCGACGGTGCCGTCACTCTTCCATAGCTGGTAGCCGTGCGTTTGGTCGTAGCCCTGAAAGAACAGCGCGCTGCTGCCGGCGGTCAGGTATATGGGGTAAATGGACGATCCCACGTCCAGCTCCACAGTGCCGGCCTCTGTGCCATCGCTCTTCCAAAGCGAAACGTCGGCGCCATCGGCCGAGAAGTACAGCGAGCCGTTCCAGACCGTCAGTTGGGACACCTCGCTGCCGTACGGGCCGCTGTAGGCGTCTTTGACCAGGACGGTGCCAGCCGCCGAGCCGTCACTTTTCCACAGTTCGTAGCCATGGATGCCGTCGTCGGCGCCGAAGTACAACGCATTGTGGAAGACCGTCAGATGAGAGATGCCGGAGCTGGCAAGGCCGGGAAGGATGTCCTTGACCATCACCGTGCTGGCGGCCGTGCCGTTGCTGCGCCACAGTTCATAACCGTGAATGCCGTCATCGGCCAGGAAGTACGTGCTGCCGTTGAGGATGATCGGGGCTCCGGCATTGGTTGGCTCGGAAAAGCCGGCGCCGGCCTTCATCGTGATGACCTGCTTTGTGCCAGCGGCCGAGCCGTCGCTCTTCCACAAGTCGTAGCCATGCGCGCCGTCGTCCACCTTGAAGTACAGCATGCCGTTGTAGCTGGCCATATCCTTGGGGGAAGAACTGGAATAGCCCGGGGCGATGTCCTTGACCATGACCGTGCCCGCCGCGGTGCCGTCGCTCTTCCAAAGCTCCTCGCCCTTGCTGTCGCCGGCTCGGAAGTAGAGCATTCCGTTGCATGCCGTCAGGTACTGGGGATAGGAAGAGGCGGTGCCAGGCTGGATGTCTTTCACCAACACCGTGCCACCGGGGGTCCCGTCGCTCTTCCAGAGTTCCGAGCCCGTCGCCGCCGTATCGCCGTCGCTGGGGCGGTAGCCCCAGGCGTAGAAGTAGAGCACGTTGCCCACTGCCGTGAGACAGTTCGGATTGGACCCGGTCGCGCCTTCGTATATGTCCTTGACGGTCACGGTGCCCGCGCTGGTGCCGTCGCTGGTCCAGAGTTCGCCGCCCTCACCGGGCTTGTTCCTGGAGAAGAACAGCCGGCTCCCGCAAGCCGTCATGAAGTTGATGCCAGCGGACCCACTCCCGGCTGCCAGGTCCGCCACCAGCTGCGTGCCGTCGGAGCTGCCATCGCTCTTCCACAGCTCGTAGCCGTGCGGGCCGTCATTGGCCAGGAAGAAGAGGGTGCCGCCAACGGCCGTGAGGGCGTACGGTGATGAGCCGCCCGCTCCGGCGTATATGTCCTTGACGGCGACGGTGCCACCGGCCGTTCCATCGCTCTTCCAGAGCTCAGTGCCAGTGCTTCCATAGGCGGAAAAGTACAGCGCCCCGTTCATGACCGTCAGATACGATGGAGCACTGGAGCCCGATCCGTCAGCGATGTTCTTGAGCAGTGCTGTCCCTGCCGTGGTTCCATCGCTCTTCCAGAGTTCCTTGCCGTTCACGCCGTCATCGGCGCCAAAGTAGATCGCGCCATTCATCAGAACCAGGCCGGAGCTGCCTGAAGATCCCGAGCCCGGATTGATATCCTTGACCAGCACCGTGCCCTTGGCCGTACCGTCGGTCTTCCACAACTCCTTGCCGTGGATGCTGTCGTCGGCCAGGAAGTACAGCGTGTTGTTCTTCATGACGCCTTTGGACAGCTCGGCATTCGCGAGGGACTTGAGCATAACGTTGGTGGAGGGATTGCCCGTGGCCTTCCAGAGCCGCCCGGATGCCGAAACGATCATGCTGGCCCCGGCCGCCGCAAAATCATCGATCGGGGCATACGCCAAGCCGTTGATGTCCTTGACCAGCGAGGCCGCGATCGGCGCGTCGTTGTCCTGGATGGTTATCGTCGCCGAGCCCTTCCCGGCCTTGATCGAGTACATGTTGGTGGGCGAAATCATGATCGTGACCGTTTCGGCGCCCTCGGCCAGCAGGTCGTCGATCGGCGCAACGTTGATGATCTGCGAGGCCTGGCCCGGGGGGATCATGGCCGTGCCGGCTAGCAGCTGGTAGTCAGTGCCGCTGCTGGCCGTGCCCCAAACAGAATAGAAGACGGGCATTTGCGCGGTGATCGGCCCGGTGCGCGTGATTGTGAACTGGCCCTTGCCAGTGGTGGCGGGATTCGTCTCGCTGGCGGAGGTCTTGCTGGCGGTGATGCTGATGACCGGAGCCGACGCCGGCCGGGCCGGATCGTCCATCCCGAACAGCTCGGCGCCGTGGATGCCGTCATTGGCCTGGAAATACATGATCCCGTTGAGGCTCACAAAGCCGGTGGGGTCGGAATCGCCGCCTCCGGGATTGATATCGGCCACTTGAATCGTGCCGGCTTCGGTGCCGTCGCTCTTCCACACTTCCGCGCCGTACTGGCCGTCGTCAGCCTGGAAGTAGAGCGCTCCGTTGCACTCGACCAGGCTGCCGATCTTGCCTGACCCGCTCGAGTTGATCGTCTTGACGACCCCGGTCGTGCCCATGCTCAAGCCGTCGCTCTTCCACAACTGCGCGTTGTCGCTGCCGTCGTTGTCATAGCCGTCGCTGTCGGAGTAGGCGAAGTAAAGCTCGCCGTTGTAGCCCGTCAAGTTGGTCGGGCGCACGTAGTTGATTCCGGTGCCCAGCGTCGTGACGGTGGTCGTTCCGGCCGCGGTGCCGTCACTGGTCCAGATCTGGTACCCGTTAGTGCCGGCGTCGGCGACAAAGTAAGGCCGATTGTTGAAGGCGACCAACTGATCGAGATCGTTATACGTGGTGTTGCTCAGCAGCTTCGTGCCGCCGAACGTTCCGTCGCTGACGCCTACTTCATTCCCGTAGGTCGCGTCCTCGTAGAGGAAGTACAGCAGGCTGCCGCCGGCTGTCAGGGAGTGGGGGTACGCGCTTGCGGGATTCAGGTCACGCAGCAGGGCCGTGCCGCCGGCTGTCCCATCGGACTTCCACAACTGGTAACCGTTCGTCGCGTCGTAACCGTTGAAGTACAGCGTTCCGTTGCAGACGGTCAACTCGCTTGGATACGTGTTAGAATGAGTCAGCGTGACCGTTCCCTCGTAGGTCCCGTCCGTCTTCCACAATTCGCCGCCAGAGGAGTCCTGCCCCGAAAAGTACAACGCATTGTTGAAGACCACCAGGTCAGAAACCTCCGTGGCCTCGACGTTCGCCAGCTGTGTGCCGGCTTCCGTCCCGTCGCTTCGCCACAGTCTGCTGCCATGGGTTTCATCGCCGGCATTGAAGTACAGCACGCCGTTGAAGACGGCCACGCTGGAGATCCCTGAACTGCCAGGACCGGCGTATATGTCCTTGACCATGGCCGTTCCGGAGGCCGTGCCGTTGCTGCGCCACAACTCGCTGCCGTGGACGCCGTCATCGGCCACGTAATACAGGACGCCGTTGAAAACCACCGGCTGGAATGCCTTGGCCGGGTCAGCGAACCCCGCACCGGCTTTGAAGTCCACCACGCTTGTCGTCCCCGCCGCCGTGCCGTCGCTTTTCCACAGGTTGCCGACGTGGGCGCCATCGTCTGTCGTGAAGTAGAGCGATCCGTTATAGGCCTTCAACTGTGTTGGCAGAGACGACTGGTAGCCAGGCCGAATGTCTTTGAGCAGGACCGTGCCGTCGGCGGTGCCATCGCTCTTCCATAGCTCCGCACCCGCATTCGCACTGGTGGCGCGGAAGTAGATCGCGCCGTTGCACACCGTCAAAAGGGCTGGATAGCTGTTGCCGGTGGGATAGAGATCCTTGAGGAGCGTGGCGCTGGCCCCGTCGCTTTCCCACAACTCGGCGCCCGCGATTCCGTCATTGGCGCAGAAGTACACCTTGGTCCCCAGCGCGACTATGTCCGAAGGATACGAACTCGCCGAGCCCGGGCAGATGTCGAACATCTTCGTGCCGGCGCCCGAGCCGTCGCTCACCCAGAGTTCGGTTCCGTTGGTTCCGTCGGAATCGCTGAAATAAAGCAGCCCGCCATTGCCGACGAGCGAACTGAAGGAGCTGCTGTTGCTGCCCGGGCGGATGTCCTTCACCATGGCAGTTGTCGTGCCATCGGTCTGCCACAACTCGGATCCGTTCGTGCCGTCGGTGGCCGAGAAGTACAGCCGGCTGCCTGCTACCGTGAGTTGCGCAGGGTATGAGCCGCCGTTGCCCGGCCGTATATTCGCGAATATGGCCGTTCCAGCCGCCGTGCCGTCGCTCCGCCATAATTCCGTGCCGTTCGTGGGGTCATAGGCCGCAAAGTACAGCCAGCCGTTCAGAACTTTGAAGCCGTGCGGGGAACCTGCCGAGGAACCTGAAAGGATGTTCTTGAGCATCACCGTCCCGGCCGTTGAGCCGTCGCTCTTCCAAAGCTCGGCCCCGTTCGTGCCATCGTTGGCCTCGAAGTACAGGACTCCGTTGAACAGCGTCAGGTCCGTGATGCCCGATGAAGCTGTTCCCGGCCAGATGTCCGTCACCAGCTTCGTGCCACCGGGCGTGCCGTCGGTCTTCCACAACTCGGAGCCATGCACGCCGTCGTCGGCCGCGAAGTACAGGGCGTTGCCCTTGACCACGCCGGTGCTCAGTGCCGCCTCGCCGATGGTCGCAAGCATGACGTTGCCGGAGGCCTTGCCCGTGGACTTCCACAGCCGCCCCGAAGCCGAAACGATCAGGTTCGTCCCGGCCATGGCGAAATCATCGATCGGCGCTGAGGCCAGCTGGTTGATGTCCAAAACCATGCTGGCCGTCAGCAGCAGGCGCTGTTCCAGACTCTCCAGCCGCACCCCGGTCGGCTCGGCGCAGCGCGTGCGGATGTGTGAAGAACGGTTGGCTGCTCTGCGGCCGCGCGCACTGATCGTAGGCTTGAACATGAATCGCTCTCTCCTGGGATTGCTGTCTGACAACTTGTCGGACAAAAAACGTACCGAAAGGTCAACGGGAGAGTAGTCGAACCCAAGGCGTTCGGTCAAAGGTATTCAGGTGTAGCCGCAGGACCCCGTGGGGGCTGGTCGCGGCTGTCTTGAGGCAACGATGTCGAGCCGGCGCCGCCTATTCTCCCTCCAGCGTCTTCTTGATCTTGAGCAGTTCGGCCCGGCGCTCCTTGCTGACCTTGGGGTACTTCAGGTTCAGCCGCTCCAGCGACAGGCAGATCGCCTCGGAAACCGCCAGCCGGGCGAACCATTTGTTGTCGGCGGGGATCACGAACCACGGCGCCAGGTCGGTGCTGGTGCGGCTGAGCATCTCCCCGAACGCCTTCTGGTAGTCGTTCCAGAACGCCCGCTCGGCGGAATCGGCCGGTGAGAACTTCCAGTTTTTCGCCGGCTCGTCGATGCGCGACAGGAACCGCCGCTTCTGCTCTTGCCGCGAGAGGTTCAGGAAGAACTTCAGCACGACGATGCCGTTGCGAGCGAGGTACTTCTCGAAGTTGGCGATCTCCTTGAAGCGACGCTCCCACAGGTCGCCATCCAGCGTATCAGCAGGCAGCTTCTGCTTGGCCAGAAACTCCGGGTGCACGCGGACCACCAGCACCTCTTCGTAGTAGGAGCGGTTGAAGATGCCGATCATGCCTCGCCCAGGCAAAGCCTTGCTGGCGCGCCACAGGTAGTCATGGTCAAGCTCCTCGGCCGAGGGGGTCTTAAAGCTCGTAACGTTGCAGCCCTGCGGGTTCACCCCCGACATCACGTGGCGAATCACCCCGTCTTTGCCGGCGGCATCCATGCCCTGAAAGATCACCAGCAGCGCGTGGGTGCCGCTGGCGTAGAGCGTCTCCTGCAATTCGCTCATCCGCTCGACATTGCCGGCCACCCGCTCCATCGCGCCGGTCTTGTCTTTGTACCCGCCGGTGAAGCCGGGATCGAAGTCCTTCTTGAGCGAGATCTTCCGGCCAGGCGCAACCAGGATTTCGCCCAGCCGAAACTCGATGGCCTCGTCGCCGGGGCCTTTGATTCTGATCTTGCGCTTCGGATCCAGATTCAGTTTTTCCATCAGCTTGCTCCATTCAGTAGCACGCTTCCAAAGACGTTCACCACGAAGGGCACAAAGGAAACGCCACAGACAAATAACACCCACATTGTTGAGTTGCGATCCCTGAACGGGAAGATGCTCGCCTCACCGTCGTCTAAATCAGCGATCGGCTACACTTCGCTCTTCTTGGTGCCCTTTGTGTTGCCTTCTCTTCGTGCCTTTGTGGTCAGGTGTTTCTAGTCGCCCAGGCAGATGCCCAGCGCCCTGGCCGTGCGCGACAGGCTGCCGCCGGGGGGGACCGTTTTCAGTTGTCCGATGGCTTCGGTGATCTTGACGGACTTCACGCCCGAGCCATCGAACGCGACCATCTCGCCAAACCGGCCGTCGGCGATGAGTTCCACGGCCTGGGCCCCGAACATCGAGCACAGCACCCGGTCGAAATTCGTGGGACAGCCGCCGCGCTGCAAGTGCCCCAGCACGCACACGCGCGTCTCCTTGCCGCAGCGCTTCTCCACCTCCTCAGCCACGACGGCGCCGATGCCGCCCAGCCGGGCCTCGCGGTTCTCCTGCTGCTGGCCGGAGGTGACGAACTGGCCGTCCTTCTCCTTGGCGCCCTCGGCCACGATGACCAGCGTGAAATGCTTGCCGGCCTCTTCCCGGCGATGGACGGCCTCGCGAATGCTGTCGTAACTGAAGGGCACTTCGGGAATCAGGATCACGTCGGCCCCGCCGGCGATGCCCGCATAGATGGCGATCCA
Organism: uncultured Planctomycetota bacterium; assembly: GCA_903892515.1. Classification (GTDB taxonomy): domain Bacteria; phylum Planctomycetota; class Phycisphaerae; order SM23-33; family SM23-33; genus CAITIS01. Next base: position 39,295 of record CAITIS010000077.1, read on the forward strand.
GCCGGCGTATCGTCCCATGACCTCCAGCACGATGACGCGATTGTGGCTCTCGGCCGTCGAGTGCAGCCGGTCCAACGCGTCAGTGGCGCAGGCCACAGCCGAGTCGAAGCCGAACGTCATGGTCGTGCCTTGAAGGTCGTTATCGATGGTCTTGGGCACGCCCACCAGCGGCACGCCGCCTTCAAAGAGCTGCTGGGCGATGCTCAGCGAGCCGTCGCCGCCGATGCTCACCAGCCCGCGCATGTTCATGCTGTCCATGGTGGCCTTGACGCCCGTGATCAGGGCGGGATCGAGCCGCCGGCCTTCGCCGTGGCCGGTCTTGGCGGAGAACCGGCCTCGATTGGCGGTCCCCAGGATCGTGCCGCCGCGCGTGAGCATGTTGCCCAAGTCCTGGTACTTCAGTTGCAGAAACTGGGCCGGCTGGAGCATGCCCTCGTAGCCGCCTAAAAAGCCGACGCTTTCCCAGCCGCGCTTGGCGGCGGCCTTGGAGACGGCGCGGATGACGGCGTTGAGACCCGGGCAGTCGCCTCCGCCTGTAACGATGCCAATTCGATCGGCCATGAGGACTCCTCTTGCTTTGTAGGTTCGGGACCGATGCGGTCAGAAATGCACCCACGACCGCACCGTCCTGTCGGAACTATATCGGCGGGGCCGCCAACACTCCAATATCCATTCGACTCGTGCGGGGGCTTTGTTTCTGGTGAGGCAGGCCGTGCCGCGGGCATGGGAAAGTCGTGTAACAGGCCCCCGCTTCTCGTGTAACAGGCCCCCACTTCAGCGGGGGTGTGGCGGAACCCTAACTGTGTTTGCAGCCCGTTTCAACGGGCTTACCTAGACAGGCTTTAGCCACTGTGCCTCAAGGCACGGCTTCAAGCCCGCTGAAGCGGGCTGGAAATATACAATCGCTACCATATACCCCCGCTGAAGCGGGGGCCTGTTACACGACAGAGCGGCCCTGCCAGATAAGTTGGTCGCTCCCCATTTGACCCGCCAGGGGGCTTCTTTGTTGACATCCAGCCTGCCCAAGACAATAGTCATTGTCAGCCACATTCTTCATCCGCAGATGGCGCAGATGACGCAGAGAAGACGTTTCAATCCGTACGCGCCGTGGTCCGATAGCACTGAGAGAACTTTCGCCGCAGGCCTGAACCTATTCTGAGGCCAGTATGAGAGTATTTGGCAGCGTCGTAGATGTCCGGCTTACCCTGGTCGCCAGTTCGCTGGCCCTGCTGCTGGTCACCGGCTGCATGGTCGGCCCTAACTACCGGACGCCCGAGACCAAGATGCCCGACCAGTGGCGACAAGCCGCCACCGCCGGCATGGCCGAGGGACGGGCCAATCTGCAAACGTGGTGGACGGTCTTTGACGATCCGACCTTGACTGACCTGATCCAGCGTTCGGGCGTGGGCAATCTGGGGCTGCAGGACGCCGTTTACCGCGTGCAGCAGGCGCGGGCTCAGCGCGGTATCGCCACGGGCGAATTGTTCCCCACCCTGGGCGGCAACGTCGATTACACGCGGGCGTCAGTGAGCCACGTCAGCCGGGGCAACACGTCGCTTTCGCCCGTAGGGCTCACGAACGCCGGCTTCGACTCAACCTGGGAGATCGACGTCTTTGGCGGCATCCGCCGCAACATCGAATCGGCCACCGCCATCCTCCAAGCCAGCGTCGAGCAGTACCGCGACGTGATGGTGACGCTGTATGCCGAGATCGGCTTGAACTACGCCGACGTGCGGACGCTGCAAGAGCGATTGGCCTTCGCTCGCGACAATGTTGACCGGCAGCGCCAGACGCTGGACCTGGTCAAGAGCAGGTTTCAGAATGGCCTGGTGCCGCAGCTGGACGTGAGACAGGCCGAGTCGAACCTGGCGAATTCCGAGTCGCAGATTCCCAGCTTTCAGGCCGGCATGGTCCAGGCCATCGACCGCCTGAGCGTTCTACTGGGAAAGGAACCGGCGTGCCTGCAGGACGAACTGAGCCGGCCCGGTCCCATCCCCAAGACCTCCGCGCAGGTTACGCTGGACATGCCGCTGGACCTGCTTCGCCAGCGTCCTGACGTGCGGGAGGCGGAGCGAACCTTAGCCGCCGCGTCGGCACAGATCGGCGTGACCACGGCCGACCTGTACCCGCATTTCTCCCTGAGCGGCACCTACGCCGCGGCGGGCACGCAGGCGTTCGGGGTGAGCGTCTGGCCGTGGGCTTGGTCGTTCGGCCCGGCCATGCGGTGGGACATCTTTGACGGCGTGCGGAACGTCTACCGCGTGCGGGCGGCCCAGGCCGTCACCGGACAGTCCCGAGCCCTGTACGAGCAGACGGTTCTCTCGGCCATGAACGAGGTCGAGGACGCGATCGTGGGGTATGCCCAGGAGCAGATTCGCCGCGACGCCCTTCTCCGGGCCGTGGTTGCCCAGCGCGAGGCGGTGGATCTCGTGCAGGATCTGTACAAGAATGGGCTGACGGACTTCCAGAACGTGCTGGATACCGAGCGGTTCCTGTTTCAGCAGGAAGACCAGTTGGCTGTCAGCGAGGGTTTGGTCACCAAGGACCTGATCTCGCTGTACAAGGCGTTGGGCGGTGGCTGGAGCCCGGAGACGCCGCTGGTGGCGCCGGCGTTTGGGCAGGACGGCCTGACCGGCCAGACCAACGCAACCGGCTCGGCCGAGGCCGCCACGCAGCCGGCTAGCCAACCGGCAAAAGAGTGAGAATCGGGATTCGGGATTCGGGATTCGGGAATCGGGAATTGGGATTCGGGAATTGGGATTCGGGAATTGGGATTCGGGATTCGGGAATTGGGAATTGGGATTCGGGATTCGGGATGCGGAGTTGGGATGCGGGATTCGCGAATATTAAATATCAGATATTAGATACTGGATATCAGGGACAACCCGCTGCACGGAGGGCGACCGTCTTCCAAATATCTGATATCTAGTATCTAATATCTGGCATCAGAATCCCTCCACAAGAAAGGTACGCCGATATGCTCAAACTGCCACGCGTGTGCCTGCTGGGCCTGATTGCCTTGGCCCTGCTGGCGGGCTGTGAAGAGAACAAGACCGCCGCGGTGCCGACCCCGCCGGCCATTGTCACTGTCGCCCAGCCCCTCAGCAAGCTCATGACCGAGTACATCGAGTACACCGGCTACACGTCGGCCGACAAGACCGTTGAGCTGCGCGCGCAGGTGCGAGGGTATCTCCAAGACACGCTCTTTAAGCCGCGCGACCAGGTCAAGGCCGGCCAAGTGCTCTTTCAGATCGACCCGCGCCCATACCAGGCCGATCTGGACAAGGCCAAGGCCGACCTGGCGGTGGCCCAGGCGCAGCTGGCGTTGACCGAGGCCAAACTCATGCGCATGGAAGAGGCCTTGAAGGCCAAGTCCATCAGCGAAGTGCAGGTCATCGAGCAGCGGGCCGACCGCGACAAGGCCAAGGCTGACGTCGACAAGTGCAAGGCCCTCATCGAGACGGCGCAGTTGAACCTGGACTACACGAAGATCACCGCCCCCATCGACGGGCTGATGAGCCTGGACCTGCCCAAGAAGGGCGACCTCATCGACCCGCAGCAGACGCTGCTCTCGACCATCACCGACGATACCACCGTGTACATCAAGTTCAGCGTCAGTGAGGCCGATCTGCTGCGTATTCGCGAGATGATGCGGCAGTCCGGCGAGAGCCTGGCCACGAAGCGTTCGCCCGCCGTCGTTTACGTCGGGCTGGACAACGAAACGGGCTTTCCCCACGAGGCCGTGCTGGATTACGTCGCGCCGGGCGTGGACCGCGAGACCGGCACGATCGAGTGCCGCGCCCGTTTCGACAACAAGAACCACGAATTGATGGGCGGGTTGCACGCGCGACTTCGCATACCCATCAGCGACCCTGAGCAGGCCCTGCTGGTGGCCGAGCGGGCCATCGGCTTGGATCAGGGCCAGCGCTACCTGCTGGTCGTCAATGACAAGAACATCGTGGAATATCGCCCCGTGCAGGCCGGCGTGCTGGAAGGGGGCCTGCGCGTGATCCAGAGCGGCTTGAAGGCCGGCGAGTGGGTAATCGTAAACGGCTTGCAGCGTGTCCGGCCAGGCGTGCAGGTCTCGCCCCAGCGCGTCGCGATGACCTCCGGCCAGGCAGCCAGCAGGCCCGCAACGACCGCCTCGGCGCCGACCCAACCAGCCCACTGACGAAGGAGCGGCCGTGATCTCCAGATTCTTTATCGACCGACCGATCTTCGCCGCCGTGCTGTCGATCGTCATCACGATCGCCGGCGGCGTGTCGCTGTTCGTGCTGCCCGTGGCGCAGTACCCTGAGATCGCCCCGCCAACGGTGCAGGTCTTCTGCTCGTATCCCGGGGCCAACGCCCAGGTCGTCGCCGACACCGTGGCGGCACCCATCGAGCAGCAGGTAAACGGCGTGGAGAACATGCTGTACATGTCCTCCACGTGCACCAACGACGGCGCGTACAACCTCACCGTCACCTTCAAACTGGGCACCGACTTGGACATGGCACAGGTGCTGGTGCAGAACCGCGTGGCCATGGCCATGCCCACCCTGCCCGACGTGGTCAAGCAGACGGGCGTCATCACCAAGAAGAAGTCGCCCAATATCATGCTGGTGGTGAACCTGTACTCGCCCGATGGCCGGTACGACCAGTTGTACCTGAGCAACTACGCCACCATCCAGGTCAAGGACGAACTGGCCCGGCTCGATGGCGTGGGCGATGTGGCCTTTCTGGGCCAGCAGGACTACAGCATGCGCGTCTGGCTGGACCCGGAGAAGCTTTCCAGCCGCGGGCTGGTCACCACCGACGTGATCCACAGCGTCCAGGAGCAGAACGTCCAGGTGGCGGCCGGGCAGATCGGCCAGCCGCCATCGCCCAAAGGCCAGGACTTCCAGTACACCATGAGCACGCTGGGTCGGCTGACCGACCCCGACCAGTTCGCCAACATCATCATCAAGACCGGCGCCGCCGGCCAGGTGACACGGCTACGCGACGTGGCCCGCATCGAACTGGGAGCCAAGAGCGAAGACCAAAGCTGCACGCTCGACGGCAAGCCCTCGGTCGGGCTGGCGGTCTTCCAGTTGCCGGGCTCCAACGCCCTGGCCACCGCCGACAAAGTCCAGGCCAAGATGAAGGAACTCAAGCAGCGCTTCCCCAATGGCCTGGATTATGCCATCGTCTACGACACCACGCCTTTCGTGAAAGAGTCCATCCACGAGGTCGAAAAGGCCCTGATCGACGCCTTCATCCTGGTGGCCATCGTGGTGCTGATATTCCTGCAGAACTGGCGGTCCACGCTGATTCCGCTGATCGCCGTGCCCGTCTCGCTGGTGGGCACTTTCGCCGTCATGGCGCTAGGGGGCTTTAGCCTTAACAACCTCTCGCTGTTTGGGCTGGTGCTGGCCATCGGCATCGTGGTCGATGACGCCATCGTGGTCGTCGAGAACGTCGAACGCTGGATCGAGCATGGCCTCTCGCCCAAGGAGGCCGCGTATAAGTCGATGGAAGAAGTCACCGTCGCGGTCATCGCCATCGCCTTTGGCCTCAGCGCCGTGTTCATTCCGGTGGCGTTCATCTCGGGCATCACCGGGCAGTTCTACCGCCAGTTCGCCCTGACCATTGCGACGGCCACGCTGATCTCTGCTTTCAATTCCCTGACGCTCAGCCCGGCCTTGGCGGCCTTGCTGCTCAGGCCGCGCGAACAGCAGAAGGACATTCTCACCCGCATCCTGAACTTGCTCTTTGGCTGGTTCTTTAAGGGCTTCAACGCCGTCTTCGGGGCCATGACCAAAGGCTATGGCCACTCGGTCCGCTTCGCCATCCGCGGCACCGTCGTGGCCCTGCTGGTCTTCGTCTGCCTGCTGTACGCTACGTATCACGGGCTGGTCACCGTGCCGACGGGCTTCATCCCCTCGCAGGACAAGGGCTACTTGCTGGTCAACGTGCAGTTGCCCGACTCCTCCTCGGTGGAGCGGACGCAAGAGGTGATGGCCCGCGTGGACAAAATGGCTTCGGCCACCAAGGGCGTCAAGCACACCATCACCGTTAGCGGCCAATCGTTCCTGTTGTCAGTCAATGGCTCGAACTTCGGCTCGATGTTCGTGATCTTGGACGAATTCGAGCACCGGCGCGCCCCCGAACTGTATGCCGACCGCATCGCCGCCACGTTGCGTCGCCAATTCTATCAGAACGTGCAGGAGGCCCAGGTGGCGGTGTTCGGCGCCCCGCCGGTTGACGGTCTGGGCACGGCCGGTGGCTTTAAGCTCATGGTCGAGGACCGCTCCAGTGCCGGCCTGCCTGCCCTGCAAGGCCAGACCGACAACCTGGCCGAGAAGGCCAACCAGCAGCCGGGGCTCGTCGGCGTGTTCTCCATGTTCCGCGCCAGCACGCCGCAGCTCTTCGTCGACGTCGACCGCACCAAGTGCAAGACGCTGGGCATTCCGCTGAGCGATGTCTTCAATACGCTCCAGACCAACCTGGGCAGTTACTACGTCAACGACTTCAACCAATTTGGCCGGACGTGGCAGGTGAACCTCCAGGCCGATTCACGCTTCCGCAACAAGGCCGACGACGTAAAGAGCCTCAAGGTCCGCAACAGCCAGGGCGACATGATCCCGCTGGGAACGTTGGCGACGGTGAGCGAGGTCAGCGGCCCGCTGATGGTCACCCGCTACAACATGTATCCAGCCGCGGCGATGAACGGCAACACCGCTCCGGGCGTCAGTTCCGGCCAGGCCATCGCCATCATGGACGATCTGGCCAAAAAGGAACTGCCCAACTCGATGGCCGTGGAGTGGACGGAGTTGACGTACATGCAGCTGCTGGCCGGCAACACGGCCGTGCTTATCTTCCCGCTGTGCATCCTGGCCGTCTTTCTGGTGCACTCAGCCGAGTACGAGAGCTTCCTGCTGCCGCTGTCGATCATCCTGATCGCCCCGTTGAGCATCTCCTTTGCCCTGCTGGGCGTCTCGCTCAACGGCATCGACGACAACATCTTCGTGCAGATCGGATTCGTGGTGCTTATCGGGCTGGCGTGCAAGAACGCCGTACTGATCGTCGAATTCGCCAAGCAGCAGCACGAGCACGGCCTGAGCGTGAAGGACTCGGCCGTCGAAGCGTCCAGCTTGCGGCTTCGGCCAATTCTCATGACCTCGTTCGCGTTCATCCTGGGCGTGGTGCCGCTGGCGGCCGCCACCGGCGCAGGCGCTGAGATGCGTCGCACACTGGGCATCGCGGTGCTGGCCGGCATGCTGGGCGTGACCATCTGCGGCCTGTTCCTGACGCCGGTGTTCTACTACGTCCTGCAAGGAATCTCTTCCTGGCGCCAGTCCAGGGGCAAGACCCCCGCGGCCAGCACCCCAAAAGAGAAGTAACGCCAGAACCAGTTTGACCCGTGGCACAGCCGCCCTCGGCTGTGGATGTTGCGGCCCAATTGGCGCCTTCTCGCTCATGGAAGCGTCGAACCGTTACTTCCAATGATGATTTTGCCATGACTTGCGATTATGTTATCAGGCGTGGCAAGATCGAGTTCAAAGCCCTCCAGTCGAGCCGCGAAGCCCGCGATGATCGCCGTGCTGGTCGATCGCGTGGGAGCGTTTGGTTCTTCCGTGCTCGACGGCCTTTCGGAGTACGCCAGCGCCGCGCGTCACTGGCGATATGCGATTCAACTGGATATCCGACGATCCGATCGCCCGCCGTTGCGGGCGTTGCAGATCAGGGGCTTGGTCATCCAGGCTTGGGACCGGCAGCTCGCCGATGAGACGCGCGGATACCGGATTCCCATCGTCAACGTGTCCGGCGCCGTCGCCGACACCGGCCTGCCGACGGTAACCGTGGACAGCGAGGCGATCGGAAGGATGGCCGCCCAGTTCTTTCTGGATCGCAACTTCCGCCACTTCGCGTATCTCGGGCATCCCGAAGCCCATTACTCGCTGACACGCGGGCGTGCGTTCATCTCCGTGCTCCAAAAAGCGGGATTCGAATGCCTCGCCGACCCTACGCATCTAGGCGAACGGCCAACCAGACGCAAGTGGGGGCCGGAGCTTCTGCCATGGCTCATGGCGCTGCCCAAGCCGGTGGCGCTTTTCGCCTGCCAGGACCACAGGGCCTCAGAGGTCGTGCGGGCCTGTTCAGAAGTTGGGCTGGCGGTTCCCGAGCAGGTGTCCATTCTGGGCGTCGACAATGATCCCATGTTCGCCAGCTGCGCCCTGAGCAGCATTGACCAGCCCGGCCGGCGCGTGGGCTATGCCGCCGCCAAACTGCTGGACGACCTGATCGGTGGCAAGCGCCCGCCCGCCGAGCCCATCCTGCTGCCGCCCGTCGGGGTCGTCAGCCGCAAGACGGTCAGCGATCGGCCGATCGACGATCAGGAAATCGCCCGGGCCATGACATTCATCCGGCAGAACGCTTCGCACGCGATCGGCATCGACGACGTGGCGCGGGCCGCGTTCACGTCCCGCCGCACGCTTCAGCGGCGATTTACCCGGTTCATCGGGCACTCCGTGATGGTGGAAATCCGTCGCACTCACCTGGAACTGGCCCAAAGCCTGCTTCAGAACACCTCGATACCGGTCTCCGACGTGGCCGCGGCCAGCGGCTTTGGCGACCCAAGCCGATTCACGCTACTCTTTCGCCAGTGCGTCGGGCTGACCCCTTCGGCCTATCGGCTGAGACATGAAGCGTCGAAAGACTCGCCAGCGCCCAAGTCCACAAAAGCCCCATAAGACTAGAACCGGTTTCATAACCGGTTTGCCCCGTGGCACAGCCGCCCTCGGCTGTGAGCCGCGCGAGAAGACGTCGATTGCGCCGCAAAAGCCACAGCCGCGGGCGGCTGTGCCACGGGGCAAGTCGGCTGCGATACCGGTTCTGGGCCTCGCGTTGAATGGCCGACGATGCAGACGTTGCGGTACGTCCCCCCTGCTGTCGGATGGCACCAGCTAAAACCTGGCATGAGCTACAAATAGCTAGATTTATGCATTTATTTTGCCGCGGCTTGCGGTAGGCGGTTTGCGCCGCCGCGCCGGACCTTGGCGATGTAGGTCACAGTGTTTAGGCGCGCAAGAACTTGAGAGGCCACGACGTGGGGCGAGCCAGACGTACATCAGTGCCAGTGGCCTGCCACTATTCAGGCTGAGGTTGCGATGCAACTAGGGTAGCAGCAGCATCGTAGCTACACGGTATGCCTGACCCGTCGGCGATGGCGTCGCAGCCAGCTACTTGCGATTTTCAGACATCTACGTATCATTGCGACATCTCGGCATGTGTTACGGGGCTGCCGGGGGAGTGTCAAAAGTGAGGGAGTTCATCTAGACAGCGTTTGTGCGACGCCGTCGCAGCCAAACTGGGAGGTACCCATGTTCTGCAGACGGATGCATGTCATTAGTGTCATCAGTATCGTGGCCGCGCTGGCTACGTGCGTCGCGGGCGATCCCATCGGGGTCACCTTGGTTCCCGCTGATTTCGCTTCGCTCTTAGGTGGCAGTGCATCGCCGATAGGCTCTCCTATGCTGACGCCGCTGTCGGGCGGGAACCTGGTTTCTGAAGCGGTAAGCCAGGCCTTTACGGACGGGTCGGGCCACTACGTGTACCTGTACCAACCGGTCAACACCGGCGTTGCCGGCAACAATGCGGCTGATGCTTTTACGATCGGGCCTTTCTTTGGCGCGGGTGCGAACGTGGTCATGGGCTACCTGACCGGCAGCGTCCCACCCGGGTTTTCTCTGGGCGACCGGTTGTCCGCCGGCGCAAGCGTGGATGTGTCGGCCGGGCCGACAATCGTGCTTGGCTACCCGGGTTGGCTGGGGGGCGCCCTGAATCCCGGGCAGTCGTCAAAGACCTACTATGTGCTGAGCGACGTGGCCCCCGGCTTGATCACCGGGAACATGATCGACCACAGCGTTGCCTCATCCCCGGTCGTCGGTCCTGCGCCCGAGCCTGCCACGCTGGCGTTGCTGGCGCTGGGTGGGCTGCTGCTGCGGCGGCCAGAAAAGGCTTGCTTGAGTTTTCGCCAACTTTAGGCGACAATCCGCAAAGCGAGTTCACCGTTTCTATGGGCCCGTTCACTGTGGCAAGTGGCGCCCTCGGGCAGTAATCGAAATCGGCCTAGGGCCTTGGCGGCCTTGACGGTGCACACATCGGGCAACGCGGCAGCGGATAGAGGATAATGTGAAGACGCACCCACCAGGCAATGAAGCGGTGCAGCAGCAGGCGATCAGGCCGCTCGGCATGTACGCAAGAGGGAGGTCTTGACATGATGCGGTCAGTACAACTCCGCTCGCGCGGGTGGGCTGCGGTTGGCGCCCTGCTCTTGCTCGGCGTGGCTTGTTTCGCCGGGCTGCCCGCTCGGGCAGCGTTCGTGCCGGGCCATGCTGATCCCGGCAACTGCATTTCGTTTGACCCTTTCACGTTGACGACGGCGGCCGTGCCGACCGGTCAATTACCCACGGTGCAGTTGTCCGTCCCGGCGCCGGTTCCAGGGGTTCTTTCGTTCTCGTCGGGCATCGTTGCCCTGGGAGACGGCTACATCCCGGCTCCGCGTATTCCGTGCAGACTGCCGTTGAGAAGCCCGTACCGGCCTGGGCTGTGAGAATCGCGTCAAAAAGCGGAGAATGAGTAGTTGTGATTAGTGAAGCGTTGTCTGACACATCAAGCGGATAGCCTTGCTCTTCCGCAGAGGGTCGTGCCAGATATGTTGATTGATTGCAAAATCACTCTCGGTAATCGGTGTCGCCCGGCAGCGGCGACCTGCGCGTTTGTGGCTGCGGCCTTCAAGCAGTTGGGTCATCTCCTTCTGGTCGAACTTCCCCACGAGACGATGCCGGAAATGAACCCGCTCGCGGTCGGGGAGGGCAGGGGATGAACCTTCCACAGGTCACAATCGCTCAGGAGCAAGAGCCGGTCAAGCGCATCGACTGGGTGATTCACGCCCTGCTGGTGGCGACGCTGGCCTTCCTGCCGCTGGCCTTTGGGACCGTCGAGGCCTGGAGCGAACTGATCCTGGTCGGCATGTCAGGCGCCATGCTGCTGGCCTTGGGCCTGCGGATGATCGCGTGCCGGCGCGGGCTGCCCTGGACGTGGGTTTACGTGCCTGTTTCGGCCTTCACGGCCCTGGCGGCACTTCAGTTGCTGCCGCTGGGCAAGGCTCTCGTGGCCTCCCTGTCACCGATGACAGCCGCCACTAAAGTGGACCTGCTGAGCGATCTGCCCTCCTTTGATTCGCTCGCAGCGGCCATGACGCTGTCCTTCTACCCCGATGCCACGCGGCATGATCTTCGGATCGTGGTGGCGCTGATTGTGATCTTCTTGGTGGTGGTGACGGTCTACCGGACGGCGGCGCTCATTAAGCACCTGCTTGGGGCGATCGCTGTCATCGGGGCGGTTGTTGCCTCGCTGTCACTCTTGCAGACCACCACGGGCACCCAGAACATCTACTGGCTGTTCCACTCCGGCCATCGCATCGCCGACGGCGGCACATTCGTCAATCACAGCAATTTCGCCCAGTTCATGAATCTCTCGGTCGGGGCGGCGATGGGCCTGGTGCTGGTGAGGCTGTATGAGTCCTTCGGAGGTCTGCGCGTCACGCCGGCGGAAGTGTTTAACAGCATGGGCCAGCGGAGGATGCTGGGCGTTTGGGCTCTCGCGGCCTTCGCTATCGTAGGCATCGCGTCTGTTTTCGTCTCGCTCAGCCGGGGCGGCATGATTGGCTGTATGATCGCCTTGACGTTCCTGGCCCTGATGATGGTGACCAAGAAGTCGTTGAGGGGACGCGGGTTGATCATGGCGGCCGTGGCCTTGGGCGCGTTTCTATGCATCCTGTACATCGGCTTTGAGGCCGTTCATGATCGCTTAGCGACCCTTCGCGAGCCGAATCGAGCTGACGAGGGCCGGCTTCAGATCGTCCAGGATATTGCCTCGGCCTGGACTCGCTATCCGTTGTTCGGCACGGGATTGGGCACGCATTCCGTCGTGTATCCGATGTTCGACCACTCCACGAGCCCTTCGCTGGCGGCCCACGCCGAGAACGAATACGCCCAGGCCGCCGAAGAGACCGGAGCCCTGGGCTTGGCCTGCCTGCTCGTTGTGGGAGCGCTGATCGGGTGGTCTTTCGTGCGAGCGCGGCGGCTGACGATGCCCATCCGTGTCGCTGCCCTTGGGCTGGGCTTTGGGCTGGTGGCGATCCTGGTCCAGAGCTTCACGGATTTCGGCCAGCATTTGCCTGCCAATGCCGCGTTATCAGTGGTATTCTGCGGCCTGCTGGTGGTGATCTCGCAACTCAGCGGCCGCAAGCCTGATCCGGCCTCCAAGCCGACAGGGCTGCTGGGAAAGTGCGTCAGCGGCGCGGTCATTGTCGGCTTGGTGCTGGTCACTGCGGCCTGGTCGATTCCTGCTGCCGAAGGTGCCCGCCAGGCCGAAGCGCACTGGCGAACAGCTAGCCGCATGGAGGACTATCTTCGCACGCGGGAATGGATGGGAACGAACGAGGACTATGCCCAACTGATTTCGGAGGCCGCGGCGGCGGCGTCGGCACAGCCAGAGCACGTGGAGTATCGGCACTGGCTGGGCGTGTACCGATGGTATGCGATCAGTCGAGTCAGGGACGTCAATGGTGCAGTGGTGGTGACTCCCCAAACCCTTGGCTATGCTCAGCGCATCATCGACGAGCTGCGTGGCAGCCGGGCCGTCTGCCCGACATTCGGCGCCACGTACTGCTTCACCGGCCAGTTGGAGTGCTCCGTGCTTGGCTCCGATCTCGGCGCCAAACACATCCGAAAGGGCTACGAGCTTGGCCCTTGCGACCCCACGGCCTGCTACGTAGCCGGCGAGCTGGACGCGACGCAGGGCGCACTGGCGGACTCTCTGGCCAAGATGACGCGGGCCGTGACGCTGGACGCGGACCTGTTCCGCGACGCCGTCGATTTCTATGTGTTTGGGGTTTCGCAGCCTCAGTTGGCTGTCGATCTGGCCAGAGGCAACGCAGCTCGGCTTCTGGCCGTTGCAGAAAGACTGGAAGAGTCCAGCCCCTCCGGCAGCATGGCGGCCGTCAGGGCGGACCTTAGAGAAATGGCTGCCTCTCGCGCCGGCCAGGCCGACGCTTCGATCTGGCAGGCGTGGGTGAGCCTGTTGAGCCAGGCCAATCCGACGGCCGATCTCGCGGCCCGCGCCCGAGCTGACGCCGTGAAGTTGCTCGAAGAAAGATGCAGGCGAACCGACGTCCGCGCGTGGGAATTGGCCGGCATGGGCGACATCTGCGCCTCTGAGAACGACTACTCAGCCGCCATCGACTACTACCAGCGAGCCCTGGCCATGAGCGGCGGGCAAGTTGGCTGGCGGTTGGCGCTGGCAAAGACCTTGGCCAAGGCGGGCAAGCATGCACAGGCCATCGATCAGGCACGGCTGTGCTTGCGGCAGCAGACCGCACTGCCGGCCGCACAGAAGTTGATCGCCGAGTCGAGCCCCAAGCTTGGCTCGGGCCAGACTCCGTAACGATTGCCAGCGCTGCGTGGTGGGCGGCCCAAAGCCGCGTCGGTGCACCGACGGGGACGGAGTGCGCGCCGAACCAGAGGCAGGGAACCTGAAGATGCTGAAGCCCAGCGACAATCCGCCGATGCTGACGCCTTCGGCCACCAGCCTGACCGACTTGGACGGGCGCTGGTGGGTTGCCCACACGAAGGCCCGCTTTGAGAAGGCATTCGCCTGGGATCTCTGCCGTCGGAACATCGGCTACTTTCTCCCCATGATCGGGAGAGTGCGCGTATCGGGCGGCAGGAAGCGGCAGGTGCTGACGCCGCTGTTTCCCTCGTACGTCTTCTTCTGCGGAGATGACAAGGACCGCCACCTGGCGCTGACGACCAACCGCCTGTGCCAGGCCATCGAGGTGACGGACCAGGAGCTCCTGCGCCGCCAGCTTGCCGACCTTGAGAAGGCCATTAAGGGCGGGGCGGTGCTGGATGCCTATCCATTTGCCGTCGTCGGGCGCCGCTGCCGCGTGACGGCCGGCGCGATGCAGGGTATTGAAGGCGTCATCGTGGACAGGGCAAAGCTGGCAAAAGTTGTGTTAGAGGTCAGCATGCTTGGCCAGGGCGCCTTGATGGAGATCGATCCGGACTTGCTCGAGCCGATAGGGTGATGCGTATCGCGCAACCCAGGCCCAGGGTAATCGTGAAACCGTGAGAACTTATATCGTCGTCTATTGCGGAGCGCTGCTGCTGGCCATGGGGCTGACGCCCTTGGTGTGCCTGCTGGCGCACGCGCATGGCTGGGTCGATGCCCCTGGCGCGCGAAAGGTTCACAAGACGCCGATTCCTCGAATCGGCGGCGTCGGCATAGCCGTGGCCATGTTCTTGCTGGCCGTGCCGGTGTTCTTTCTGGACAACCGGATCGGCCAGGTATTTCGCAAGTCGACGGTTGAGGTAACCACGCTGCTGGTGTCGGCCGCCTTCCTGCTTGTCGTGGGATTCATAGATGACGTGCGCGGCCTGCGCGCGCGGGTCAAGCTGCTGGCGCAAATCGCCGCCGCCCTGGCCGTGTGCTGCGCGGGCGTGCGCATAAACTCACTGACGCTGATGGATGGCATGACCATCCACTTCGGCCCGCTGGCCTGGCCCCTGACGATACTCTGGATCGTCGGCATTACCAACGCGGTCAACTTCATTGACGGCCTGGACGGGCTCGCCGCCGGCGTGGCGTCCATCGCCTGCGCGGTGGTCGCGGTCGTCGCCATTTGCAGCGGCCAGACGGTGATGGCCGTCCTGATGCTGGCCATGCTGGGCAGCCTGAGCGGGTTTCTCATGTTCAATTTCCACCCCGCCAAGATCTTCATGGGCGACAGCGGCGCGCTGTTCCTGGGCTTTATCCTGTCCAGCGCCAGCGTGTTGTGCTCCACAAAGTCAGGAGCGCTGGTCGGGCTGGCCTTGCCGGCCTTGGCCCTGGGCGTGCCGATCTTCGACACCCTCTTTGCCATGCTCAGGAGAACGCTGGAACGCCGGCCGATGTTTTCGCCAGACCGCAGCCACATTCATCATCGGCTGCTGGACATGGGGCTCAAGCAGCGCCAGGTCGCCATCATCATCTACGGCCTGACCGTTCTGGTCTCGGGGATGAGCTTGTTCATGATGCTGACGCGCGGGGCCACGACGCTGGTGGTGTGCCTGTGCGTGCTGCTGCTGCTGCTGTTGGCGTTCCGCATGATCGGGGCCGTGCGCCTTCGGGAATCGCTCGGGGCGATTCATCGCAATATGCAGCGCAAGTCGCGCCTGGATGAGCAAATGCATGTCTTCGCGCGGGCTCACATTCGACTTGGGGCCGCAAAGTCATTTTCCCAGTGGTGGCAAGCCGTGTGCGCAGCAGGGGAAGAGTTTGGGTTCCGCCAGGTCACTCTCAAAGCCATTGATCGTGACGGGACTGTTCGGGCATTCGCGTGGTCAAGTGCCTCTGCGGGCGCTGGCCGCGGCGACGGTTCTAGCGTCGCGACTCCCTTGGATTGCCCCGAGGCAAAGTCATCTCAAGACGGTGATGGTGGCTCTTCTGACAGAACCATCGGCATATCAGTCCCGATTGCCGGGCAGGACGAGCGCGCGAACATGCACCTGCACATTATCCTTTCGCCTGAGCCTTCGCTTGAAAGCGCGCTATGGCGCGTCAGTCTCCTGGGCAGGCTGCTCGATGAGACCGGCCCTCTGGACATCCCGGCGGATGCACCGGCTGAGCAGGGCGATCAGGCGGTCCTGGTGGCGCGCGAGAGCAGCTCTGTGCAAGCTGGCCTCTTCACGCCTAAACGCTCGCAAGGGCAATACGCCGCTGATCGGACGAAGCCCTCTGATCGCCAGTGAGCCTGTGCGACCACAGACCGAACAATGCAACATAAGCGTTCTCTCTCGTCAGCTCGATAGGTGTTACATGATCCTGACTCGACTCATTGGCCGCGCACATAGCTGGGCCAGTCATCATATAGCCTGCACCAGTTCCGAGCGTTACGCGGCATGGTTAAGAGCCCAGGGCGTGCAGGTTGGACAACGGGTGCGGTTCTTCTCCCCCAAACACCTGGTCATAGACACGACCAGGCCGTGCCTCGTGACGATCGGGGACGATGTCGTGTTCACGCGCGGATGCATAGTCCTGACTCATGGCTACGATTGGTGCGTGCTCAGGAACGCCTTCAAGGAGCTTATAGCATCCTCGGGGAAGGTGCGGATCGGCAATAATGTGTTTCTTGGAATGAACACCATAGTTCTGAAGGGCGTCACGATTGGAGACAACGTGATCGTTGGCGCTGGCTCAGTTGTGACAAGGGACATTCCAGCCAACGTGGTGGCTGCAGGAAATCCAGCCAGGACGTTGTGTTCATTATCTGAGTATTTCGAGAAGCGCAAGCAATGCTACGTTGAAGAGGCAAAAGAGTACGCCAGGGAACTTGTCAAGAGACTGAAGCGCAGGCCGGTGGAGTCGGATTTCTGGGAGGAGTTTCCGCTGTTCGTGAAACGGGATGAAGTGCGAACGGACATCGCGGTCGACCGGGCCTTGGGGCAAGCACGCGAGTCATTTCGCTCCACTCATACGCCACGATACGACAGCTTTGAGGCGTTCCTTGCAGATGCAGGGCTCTGACGGCCCGCGATACTCACCAAACGGGCCGCTGACGTAACAATGTTCTATCAGGAGCTTAGGTGTCCGCCTCACAGCGCATCGTCGTAAACACTGTCGCCATCTATGGGCGGTCCCTTTTCACTGCGCTGTTGATGCTGTTCAGCAGCCGCTGGGTACTCAATGCCCTTGGGCAAAGTGACTTCGGCCTGTTTGCGATAAACGGGTCGATCATCTGGTTCATCACGATTATCAATACCGTTCTGGCCGTGAGCGTGTCACGCCACTTCGCGTATTGCATCGGACAGGGCGCATCGGAGGAAGTCGCCAATTGGTTCGGAGCCGCTCTGGCCTTGCACTTGCTCCTGGCTATCGTTCTGGTTGTGGTCGGTTGGCCGGTGGGGGAGTACGTCGTCGGGCACGTACTGACCATTCCTTCGGATCGAGTGGCATCGTGCCTGTGGGTGTTTCGGGTCTCGCTGATTTCAGCGTTTGCGAGCATGATCTCCGTCCCGTTCATTGCCATGTTCGTCGCCCGGCAGCGAATCGTGGAGCCGGCGTGCTGGGGAATTCTTCAAGCAGTACTGACATTCGGCCTGGCGTATTCGCTTTTTGGCGTCTCGGGCGACCGCCTTGTCTTCTATGCTGTCGGCGTGGCCGGCATAGTCGTCGTGGTGCAATGTGGCCAGATGTTTCGCGCGGCCGTCGTCTTTCCCGAATGCGGCCTGCGCCTCGGCCGGCGGCTGGATACACTGCGGGCGGGCAAGATCATGTCATTTGCGGCCTGGAACCTTTTCGGCGGCCTGGCTGGCGTGCTGCGCGACCAGGGCTCAGCCATTCTCCTGAACATATGTTTCGGACCGCGGGTCAATGCGTCATACGGCGTCGCGAATATGGTCTCGGCCCAGGGGAATCAACTGGCGACGTCGATGCTCGGCGCCATGTCGCCGGAGATCACCAGCAGTGAAGGCCGGGGCGATCGCGACAGAATGACCAGCCTGTCGCTGCGGGCGTGCCGGCTTGGCACGCTGCTGGTCATGCTCTTTGCCATTTCGCTCATGGTGGAGATGGACTACGTCCTGCGGCTCTGGCTGCGCCAGGAGTTGCCGTATGCCGCCATCATGTGCCGGCTGATCCTGGGCTCGTTCCTCATCGATCGCCTGACCGCCGGGTACATGCTCGCCGTCACGGCCCATGGGCGCGTGGCCGCCTACCAGGCGACGGTGGGCGGAGTGCTGATACTCACGTTGCCGCTGGCATACCTGTTCTTCCGGCTTCAGTGCCCTCCGAGCTACATTGGCGTAGCGTTCATCGTGTCGATGAGCGCGTGTTGTCTGGGCCGGGTCTGGTGGGCAAGGCGGCTCTTGGCCATGCCGATCCGGCTCTGGCTGCGCGGAGTCCTGGTGCCCTGCGCCGTCGTCGGGTGCGTCGCGGCAGTTGCGGCCAGCGTGCCAAGCCTCGTGCTGCCCCCTTCGGCGATGCGATTGGCTCTGACGTTCGGCGCCGCCCTTGTGGTGTTCGTGCTGATGGCGTGGTTCTTCGGCTTGGACGCCCGGGAACGCGACTTCTTTAAGCGAAGCCTCCGGCAAGTCTCGACCCGCATTCGCAACATGGCACTGGCGGAGAGAGCATGACGGCCATTTCGTCCCGCCATACATTGGGCGAGCAAATGCAGGCCTGCACTGGCTGCGCCGCATGCGCTGCCGCCTGCCCGCAGCGATGCATCAGCATGCAGCCCGACGCCGAAGGGTTTGTGCAGCCGCAGATCGATGCCCTGCGGTGCAATGGCTGCAATGTCTGTCGCAGGATATGCCCGGCAATGCGACCTCCTGCAGTAAGCGTGGCCGGAGAAACATCAAAAGACTCGCTCCGTCCATTTCCGCAGGTGTTTGCGGCCTGGCATCTGGACGAGACGGTTCGCCGCGAAAGCTCTTCCGGCGGGGTGTTCACGGCGCTGGCGGAGTATGTGCTGGGCCTGGGCGGCGTGGTCGTTGGGGCCGCGTTTGACGCGCAACTCGTGGTGCGCCACGTGATGATTGAGCGTAGCGATGATCTTCACCGTCTCCGCGGTGCGAAATATGTTCAGAGCGATCTTTCCCCCGATCTTATTCGCCACATGCAGGGCCAGCTCAAGCAGGGCGGGTCGGTGTTGTTTTCGGGCACGCCATGTCAGGTGGCGGGTGTGCGAAGTGCGCTGGATGAGGGAACAGGGCGTCTGCTCTGCTGTGACGTGGCATGCCACGGCGTGCCGTCGCCGCGGTTATTGGAGCGATACATCGAGCATCATGCCCAGATGGGCGGCCCGCTGCGAAGCCTGTCATTTCGCGCCAAGGCCCCGGGGTGGAAGACATACAGCGTGCGCCGTGAGTCCCAGGACGGCGATGCCAGAACCACGCCCATGCGTGACGACCCGTATATGGCGGCATTCCTGCGTGATTACGCCCTTCGGCCAGCATGCTATGCGTGCAAGTTTGCCAGCACGACGCGCACCAGCGACCTGACCATCGCGGACTTCTGGGGCGTGGCGAATAGATATCCCGAGTACGACCGCGACGATAAAGGGACCTCACTCGTGCTCGCCAACAACGCACGCGGGCTTGACTGGCTGACGGCCTGTCGGGCGAGCCTCTTTGTCGGCGAGGCGGACATCGAGACGGCCATCGCCGGCAACCCGGTGCTTATCCGAGCCTGTGGCCGGCCGCCGGAGCGCGACACATTCTACGGAGATGTGAAGACGCTATCCTTTGAGGAACTTGTGCGGAGGTATCGCCTTTGCGGGCCTCCGCTGACGCGTCGAGTTCTCTCAAGGATCAAAGCCAGTCTCTCCGCCATTGCCCGGCGGTGCGGAGCCGGCGGCGCAGCAGTCAGGCCCGTTGGGAAATGGTGAGAAAGGACGTCACATAACGCCACCTGTGTTCATCTTGCAGGGAAACGGCTCGCCGCGGAATCGCGGTTGTGAAGCCATTCTGCGTTCAACCATCGCGATCTTGAAGCAGGAATTCGGCTCCTGCCGTTTCGTGGATGCACCGGCCGGTGGGGACTTCCCGGCAGACTACGTGGAAACAGAGCCGGGCCTGCAGCGCGTTCTGCCGCCGCCGATGCCGCGGCGATGGAGTCCGCAATGGTGCGCCTACCAGGCGAAGTATCGCCTGCTGCGCCGAGCCCCGATCAAGCTGCCGTGCGAGCCGTATCTGCACGAGGCGGCGGCGACCCTGACGCTGGGAGGCGACAATTACTCGTTGGACTATGGACGTCCATATCCGTTCTTCTGGGCCAATGATCTGGTGCTCAAGCACCGCGTGCCCCTGGTGTTGTGGGGAGCCTCCGTGGGGCCGTTCTCCGCCGATAAGCCTTTCGAACGCTACGCGGCCCGCAAACTGAAGGAAGTCACGCTGATCTGCGCCCGCGAGAGCGAAACGGTGGCCTACCTTGACAGCCTGGGCGTTCGGGACAATGTCCGCATGGTGGCGGACCCCGCGTTCCTGTTGGAGCCGCAACCGGCCGAACTGTCGGCGGCGGAGAAGATCGTGCTGCAAGAGCCCTGCGTCGGTCTGAACCTATCGCCGCTGCTGGCGCGGTATCTGGGCTCACCGGCGGCTTGGTTGGACCGGGCGACGGAATGCGTTGAGGCAGTCGTCGCGCTGCTCGCCCGGCCGGTGGTTCTGGTGCCGCATGTCTTTCAACCACCCGCCAATGACGATCATGCGTTCATGGCGGAAATCTGCCGTCGCCTCGGTGGCTGTGGCGGGCGATTGCACCTGCTGGAGCCACGCCATAATTGCCGGCAGATGAAGTGGATCATCTCCAAGTTGCACGCCTTTGCAGGCGCCCGCACGCATGCCACGATAGCGGCCCTATCCAGTGCCACCCCCACGCTCTCGATCGGCTACAGCATCAAGGCCAGAGGATTGAACAAAGACATATTCGGACACCTGGATTGGATGATCGCACATACGGCACTGACGCCCGATGGCTTGGCCGAGCGAATGGCTGTGCTTGTTGAGGCCGCGTCGGAGTTGCGGCAAAAGCTCACCCAAGTGATGCCGGCGTACAAGGCCCGCGCCCGGGCGGGTGGTGAATTGGTGCGCGGGGTTATCGCCTTGGGGGCAGAGTCATGAATCCGCATGTGATGACGCTGCTTGCACACCGGAGCAGACGACAGACGCGGCGGCACGAAGCCGATCTGAGCCATTCCCCCGCGCGTCCGACACACGCCGCCTGGCTGTATGTGACAATGGGGCTGTTGACGTTTCTGTGGAGCAATGGCGCCCAGATATCCATCCTGCAGCACCCGGACTATAACAATTTCTTGCGGCTCCTGACCCTGGTGCCGGTGGGGCTGGGCGTGTGTATGTTGTTCAAGCAGGGCCTTGCCAGGGAGATATGGCACGATGTGTACTTTCGGGCAATCCTGGTGCTGCTACTGGTCATATTTGTTCCAACGTTGATTACGGGCGTGGGACTATATGGCCAGGGCCTCGTCGAGGTGGTGCGTTTGCCGCTGCCGCATTACGCCATGCTGATCTTTGTGTTGTTGTATTGTTGGGTGCGGCCGGGGCAGTCGCTGGCGTGCGTGATTGCCCCGCTGTGTGTCGTGATCGTGGCTGTGGCCTTGCTGTACGTGGCGGCATCGTTCTTCCCGGGACTTGTCGGGACAATGTTGACGCCATCGAGCCAGATCGAAGACCGCTTCAATCGTATCCGGTTGTCAGGCGGGGCAATCAACAATCTGGTCGTCTTCGTCTCGCTGTACTGCGTGGTCCTGGTGTCCTCCGACACTGCCCCCAAACTTACCAGGAGAGCGGCGCTGCTGGCGCTGCCAGTTCTGTTCTATTACCTGACCTACGTGCTCGCGAGCCGGACTCGGCTGTTTGTGGTCGGCGGCTGTATCGTGGTGCACTGTGTGCTCGGCGCCGGCAACGCCCGTCGGCGGATTGCGATTATCCTTACCGCCGCGTTGGCTCTTCTGGCCGGCGAACTGGTGATGGCCGACGGGCCGATTACCAGGTTGACACGGAGCTACGAGTCCCTCGTCGAGGAGACAACGCACGACCGGGGCAATGTGGGGATACGTTTCGACTGCATGCAATACTACTGGAACGAGTTTGTCGCCAGCGGGTATGTTGGAACCGGCTTGCTTTCCGCGGCGCGGTATTCAGATGCCGGCGTCGGTGAAGGCATGCTGAAAGGGTACAACCTCGCCGATATCGGCATCGCGGCCGTGTTGTTCGAGTTCGGCCTGCAAGGGATAATCGTAACCGTGTGGCTGGTGGTACGCCTGTATAAAGACACGCGTGAGGTGCGCAAGAGAGGAACCGGATATAGTCGCGATCTGGCCGTGGCAATCCAGCTCTACCTGCTGTTCTACATTGTCAGCGGGTATCATATCTTTCTGTGGTACGAGTATGCCTTTGAATGGGGCGTCTTGCTGTTCGCGGTTTCGCTGATGCGCAGGAGCCTTGAACTGCCGGGCGAGGTCACGTCACGAAACATGGGGGCACTCCAGAGGAAGGCTGTGTTGTCTCCTGGGGGCGTCAAGGCGTGATCCGGGATCTCTCGGTAGTGGTGATCGCCCGGAATGAGAGTTTCGGAATTCGCAAGTGCCTTGGGGCGCTGACTTCTCTGCCGATGGAGAATAGCCAGATCATTTGTATCGACTCGGGATCCACGGATGACACTCGGGCCATAATGGACTCATACGCTCGTACCTGCCACGCTGTTGAGGTGCATTCGATTCAGGGTATTCTCAATGCCGCGGTTGCTCGAAATGCGGGAATGCGGCTGGTGAGCAGGGATTTCCTCCTGTTCCTCGACGGTGACATGGAGGTCGAGCAGGAATTCGTGGAACAGGCGCTGGAGATTCTGCGCTGCGGCCAGGCGGGAATGGTCACCGGCCAGTTGAAGGAAACATACTATTCCCCGGATTTCGCGGGGCCACTGCGTGTTGTGCAGGATAGGTTCCATGTGCATCGGCAAAGGCGATTCTGGCATAGTGGCGGGGCGTTCATGGTGCGCAGCAGCATCGCGCGGGCGGCTGGCTTGTGGGATGAGTCGCTGGCGGTGAACGAGGACTACGACTACACGTTGCGGCTATCGAGGTTGACTCGTGGGTTGGCAATACCCGTAGCCATGGGCACGCACCACACATTGCAGCGGCGTCCGGCGCCTCTCGACGATCTCAGGAAAGGGCGGCCGCTGTGTTTTGGAGTGGTCGTACGCAGGAATCTTGACCGGCCAGTCGTGTTGCTGGATCTGATGCGTCGCAGCGGCGTCGGCACGGAAGGGCTGGCGCTGCTGCTGCTCGTCACGGCCATCGTGATGGCGTCTGTTGCCTGTGGCTGGTCGCGCGGCTGGGTGTCAGTTCTGGCTGTTGTGTGCGGCTTCTGCCTGTTCGACCTAATACAGAGTATTCGCCGCCGGCAGTCATTGTGGAACCGATTTGTGGCGCACTACGTGTGCGCATTGCCGGTGATCGCGGGGATCTGCGGCGCTGGGCCGAGGGCCTCGCAAGCAGGTTAGAAACTACCCCAGAACTCACCGCAGAGGCCGCGAAGAACGCAGAGAGAAGCTTCTGTGCAACATTTAAGCTTCCCGATCTCTGCGGTCTGCGGTGAAGCAGTCTTTGAGACAATCACTTAGTCACAAGAGTGGAGTTCGGTTTGCAGGGCACGGCTGAGACCGGCAAGCTAATGGCTCCCGCGCCGGACGGAATGAAGAAGAAGTGAAATCCCGAATACTGGTGATGGAAGGCTGCAACTACGTGGACTTCCCCATGGGCGGAAGTCTTACGTTTGTCAAGCAGTTGTGCAAGGCCTTGGGCAACCGCCTGGCCCTGGTTGGGCTGTCGACCGACGAAACGCCGGTGGGACGATGGGTGCAGCGGCGAATAGACGGGGTGGAGTACGCATATTTTGCCACGCACCACTGTCGGCCACAGGCTTCCAAGCCGCTGATCCCGGCCAGGATCACCTGTCATTGGAATTTGCGTCGCCACCTGGACGCGATCCGTTCAGTTGGCATTGGGGATGTCTTCATCAGCTCGCCGGAACTGCTGATGGCAGCGTCGTCGGCGTCCTGGGACAGCATTTGCTACTGCTTTCCGGGCGTGGAGAACCCTGTCGCCAATTCGCGCTACCCTTGGCTGCGATGGACGGCGGCGCTGGTCGAGCGGCGGCTCTTTAAGACGCTGAAGAACGTCGATCGCATCCTGGCCAGCGCCGACGACGCGTCGATCGATGCCCTCGTCAAGCGAAGTCGCGGGCTGTTGTCCCGCGAGCAGATCGTGCAGTTCCCCACCCGGTTTGACAGCGACATCTTCCGCCCGCAAGATAAGCAGCACGCTCGCGAGCAACTCGGCTTGAATGGCGGCGGGTTCATCGTCGTGGCCAGCGGCCGGCTCAACTGGGGCAAGGGCTGGGATCTGATCCTTGAAAGTGCCGTCCTGGCGAAACGAGATCGCCCTGAGCTTGAAGTGGTCTTCGTGGGCGACGGCGAGGATCGTCAGTTGCTGCGAGGCCGGGCCCAGACACTGGGGCTCCAGGCCAATGTGCGCATCACGGGATATGTTGTGCCCGAACAGGTTTCGGCGTATCTCAATGCCGCCGACGTGGTGGCAGTGGGATCGCATCGCGAAGGTTGGTCGATTGCCATGCTGGAGGCCATTGCGTGCGGCAAGGCGATCGTAACCACGGCCGTCAGCGGCGCCACGGCGATGGTGCGCGACGGCGAAAACGGCTTTGTCATCGGCACGCGCGATCCGCAGGAATACGCCCAGCGCATGCTTGCGGCGGCGAGCCTGCCTGGCTCTCAACAGGTAAGCCTGGAGATAGCCAGGCAGTACGATTCCCACCATCTTGCCTCGGACTTGGCCAAGCTGTGGCCGCCAATGGCAAAGGCGCTGCAACAGTGAGGACATCGCGGCCTACTGCGAGTCGGGCATTCCGACAAATGGTGAAGCATTTGTGAAAGTGCTGATGGTTCACAACGAGTACGGCGCGCTTAGTGGCGAAGAGGTCATTGTCGCGCGGATGGTGCAATTGTTGCGCGATCATGGCCACCAGGTGGCGATGCTGACGCGCTGCAGCGCGGACATCCACGGCTTGACCGGCAAGACGCGGGCGCTGTTCTCGGGCATATATTCCTTCCGCAGTCGAGGGGAGATGAAACGCCTGCTGGCAGGGGCTGAGCGGCCAGATATCGTTCACGTTCACAACCTGTATCCCCAGCTCTCGCCTTCGATTCTGCTGGAGTGCCGCTCATCGCAGGTCCCGGTGGTCATGACGGTTCACAACTCGCGCTTGATGTGCCCCAACGGGCTGCTATTCAGGGCCGGGCATATCTGCCAGGAATGCCGCGGCGGGCGCGAATACCGGTGTCTGCTGCGCAACTGCATGGGCAGCGTGACCAAGAGCTTCGGCTATTCGCTGCGCGGCATGGTGGCGCGAACGTGGCGGATGTACCGCGACAATGTGTGGATGTACCTGGCCCTGACGGATTTTCAGCGCCGACTCATGGTGGCTGAAGGCTATTGCGGCGAGCGAATTGCCGTGCTGCCGCATTTTGGCCCGGACTCGCCGGTCATATCGCGCCCTTCACCCGGCGGCAGCATCGCCTTTGTCGGGAGGATCAGTCCGGAGAAGGGCTTTGGGCACTTCCTGGAATTGGCCAAACGGCACCCGGACATTCCGTTCGTGGCCGCTGGCGCTTATGACCATGCGCCGCAACTGGCCCGCCAAGTGCCGTCTAACCTGCAACTCCTGGGGCATGTGGCGGGTCCAAGGCTGGCAGAGGTGTACGCCAACGCCCGCATGCTCGTGGTCGCCTCCGTTTGGTATGAAGCCTTCGGGCTGGTGATTCTCGAGGCCATGAAACAGGGTGTACCGGTCGTGTGCTCGCGCATCGGCGGACTGGCCGAGATCGTGGAAAACGGACAGACGGGCCTGCTGTTCGAGCCGGGCAACGCTCAAGACCTGGACGAAAAAGCGATGCAGCTGTGGTCGAATCCTACGCTATGTGCCCAGCTAGGTGAGGCCGCACGCGTCAAGGCCGCCACGGAATACTCGGCCCAGCGTTACTATGACCGGCTGATGGCGCTGTATGAGCGAACCATCAGCCTGGGCGCACCCAGCAAGGATATGGAAGCGGCCATTTGACCATGCACGCACAAACGCCATCGGCCAAGGGTCGCCGGGATAATCGGATTCTGGGCGTTAGGTTCGACTTCATCGATTACGACGAAGTATTGGCTACCGTGCGACAGTGGCCGCTCGAGGCGCCCAGCCGTTGCATTACGATCACCAACCCGCACAGCGTGTTGCTCTGCCGCAGCGATGAGGACATGCAGAAAGCGACATGCAATGCCGCGTTGACGCTGCCCGACGGCGTGGGCGTGATTCTGGCGGCGCGAATCCTGGGGCTGCGACACCAAGGCCGGGTAACCGGGCCCACGCTGATGCTCCGGCTGTGCGATCAGGGGCGGGCGCACGGGCTGCGGCACTTCTTCTATGGCGGGGCCGAGGGCGTCGCCAAGACGCTGGCCGAACGATTGACGCGCCAGTTTCCGGGCCTGGCCGTGGCCGGTGAGTATTGCCCTCCGTTTCGGGCCATGACGGCCGAGGAAGATGCCCAGGCCGTGAGCCGGATCAATGAGGCCAGGCCCGACATCGTCTGGGTGGGGCTGGGGGCGCCCAAGCAGGAAAAGTGGATGGCCCAGCATGCCGACAGGGTCGCCGCCAGGGCGCTGATCGGCGTCGGGGCGGCCTTTGATTTCCACTCGGGGCGGGTTCGGTGGGCGCCGGCGTGGATCCGTTACATCGGCATGGAATGGGCCTACCGCCTGGCGCAAGAACCCAGAAGGATGTATGGCCGAAACCTGAACAATTTGCGCTTCCTTGCCGGCGTGCTTGGTCAGCGACTCTTCCCCAGCCGGCGCGCCTGAACCTCCGCTACGACCAGTTCTTTCCGCACACCCCTCAAAGCCCGATACGTTCCACTTTCTCGCCCGCCTGCTCAGAGCCGTCTCAGTTTGCGTGTTGACACGTCTGGAGTGGCACAGGCTTTCCAGCCTGTGCGGCACAGCCTGAAAGGCTGTGCCACCTGTAGTCAGGCAAGCTTAACTAGGGCCGATTAAGTTTGCCTGGCGCATCGGCCAGGGCGGAAGCGTTCGGGCCGATGCGTTGTGCAAGAGCGTCAAGAAATGCTTCGCCCGATCAGGTCGCGGGCCTGTCCTGGTTCAGGTCGTCGCCCAGATGGTTGGCCTGATACTCCTGGGCGATCCGCTGGCTGCCTTCGTCGAGCTTGCTGATCGAGTGGAGCACTCCCAGCCGCAGCAGGAACATGACCGCCAGGCATGCGGCCGCCTGGGTCAGACCTTGGCTGTAGCGCGCCATCCGCTGGCGCCAGGGGAATTTCGGCTCGGCGTGACGCAGGGCTTCCGCCTGCGGCAGGGCCCGCACGGTGTAGCTCATCGCGGCAATGGCGCGACGGTTTGCGTGCATCAGCAGATCGTGACCGTGCACTTGCGACTTCATCAGCGTCAGGCCCAGTTGCAGCCGGTTGATTCCCAGCAAGCGCTGACGGCAGCGCGGGCAGCTCATGGCATGCTCGTGCAGCCGCTCCAGCGGGTCTCGCAGCCGGTCCAGCGCAGCGCCCACCAACCAGGACGTGGCCGCGCGGCAGGCAGATTGTTTGTGTGAGTTACTCATGAGTGCTGTCCTTTGAGCCCATCCAACGGCTCAGCAACCGGACGGCCCGAAACCGGTACACGCGTGCCGCCGCCACAGAAGTGCCCATCACCTTGGCTACTTGTTCGTAAGGCATCTCGGCCAGGTCTTTCAACATCACGGCGTTGCGAAGCGTCTCGGGCAGCCGCGAAATGTGGAGCCGCAAACTCTCCTGCAGCATCCGGGCATCCAGTTCGCCTGAAAGGTCCGCCGATTGCGCCGCTGGCCGCTGCGCCATCTCCTGGCAAGCCGTCTCGTGCAGCCGCTTGCGCCGCAGTCGCGAGATGGCAACATTGGCGGCCGTGCGGAACATGAAGGCCCGGGGATTCTCGACCTTTTGTCCGTGCTCGTGCTGGGCCAGGTGAACAAATGTGTCTTGATATGCGTCCAAGGCATCCTGCTCGTTGCCGAGGAACCGCCAGAGCATCGTCAGCAGCGCCGGGCCGTGCTCGCGCATGGCCGAGAGAATCCAGCGCTGGCTGATGTCAACCGACTCAGCAGCGGCCGAATCCCAAGCGATGCTCAAACTGGCTGCGTCCTTGGCCATAGGACTGTTCCACCCTCTAGGACGGCTGAAATCGTGAAGCGTTAACAGCATTGTACACCTCTTTCTGCAATTCGCCAGTCGCGCGCTCCTGTGGTGAATTTCACAAGCTGTGCTAACGCCAGGCCTCCCGGTGCGTCCTAGTGTCAGGTTCGATAACGTAGCACGGGCGTCTCGCCCGTGACCAAGCACTGTCGAAGCGGCCGAAAAGCCCATGGGCGAGACGCCCATGCTACGTTGCGGAACCAGGTCCAGTATCAAGTGCAGAGCGGAGTCTCGAATGATGACCAAGGCCAAAAGCACGGATGCCGGCAAGGGGCAGGTTCACGATGCGGTCTCCATCGTGGACGACATTCTCGCCCAGGCCACCGCCGCTCAGGCCAGCGACATCCACTTTGAACCCACCGGCAAGGGCCTGGTCATCAAGTTTCGCCTCGACGGCGTGCTAAACGTCTTCGAGACGCTGCCCGAGACGCTTGCGGAAAACGTGGTCGCCCGGCTGAAGGTCCTGGCCGGGCTGCTCACGTATCGCAGCGACATCCCGCAAGAGGGCAGAATCCAGCTTAAGCAAAGCCCCGGCGCTCATATTGTTGACCGCCGGCTTTCGGTGTTTCCCACCATTCACGGACAGCGGGCGGTGGTGCGGATCTTCTATGCCGACCCGGCCGTGTCGGAACTCGACCAACTCGGGCTGGGCCCGCAGATCCTCCCGGCGCTCAAGGCGATCGCCGCCTCCAGCCAGGGTGTGCTGCTGCTGACCGGTCCGGCCGGCAGCGGCAAGAGCACCACGCTGGCGGCGCTGCTGCGTCACATCGTGCACCATTGCCGCGGCAAGAGCATCGTGACGCTGGAAGACCCGGTGGAACGCATCATCGCCGGGGCCACGCAGGTGCAGATCTCGCCTCATGGCCCGATGACCTTCCCCACGGCCTTGCGGTCGCTGCTGCGGCAGGACCCCGAAGTGCTGATGATCGGCGAAATCCGCGACGCCGAGACGGCCAAGATCGGCATCCTGGCCGGGCTGACCGGGCACCTGCTCATGAGCACGATGCACAGCGGCAATCCGGCCGGGGCGATCCTGCGGCTGCTGGAGATGGGCATCGAACCCTACCAGGTGACCTCCAGCGTGCTGGCGGTGCTGAATCAACGCTTGGTGCGGCGGCTGTGCCCAGCCTGTAAGAGCCGAGCCGGCGACGCGGGCCCGTTCAAGGCCGTCGGATGCCAGGCGTGCTTGCAGACCGGCTACAAAGGCCGGGCACTGATTGCCGAGATGGTCCAGTTGGACGCGCCGTTGCGAAAGGCCGTGCTGGCCAAAGCGGACTTAGAAGAGATGGAAGCCATCTTAAAGGCCCACGGACACATGGACCTGCGGCAGAACGGACAGTGCCTCGTGGAGCAGGGAATAACCTCCGCCGAGGAACTCGATAAGGTCTGCGGGCAATTGGCGTAGAACTAGGTTTCACAACGTGGCATGGCGGTCTCGGGCATGAACGTGACATGGCCGTCTCGGCCATGAGTGTCATGGGCGTCTCGCCCATGGTTTCTTAAGGAACACGGCCGAGACGGCCGTGACACGCACGGCCGAGACGGCCGTGACACGCACGGGCGAGACGCCCGTGTCACAAGCTGATAAAGAGAAGGATCGGGGACATGGCGATCTTTGAGTACGAGGCGTTGACATCGTCGGGCCGGGTGATGAAGGGCACGCTGGAGGCATCGACCAGCCAGCAGGCCCAGGAATCGCTGACGGAAATGAACCTGGCCGTGAACTCCCTTCAACTGGCCCGGCCCAGCGTTCCGCTGGCGCGGATCGGCCGCAGCGAGTTCCTGCTGTTTAACGAACAGCTGATCGGCATCACAAAATCCGGCATCCCGCTGGACCAGGGGCTGCGCGCCGTCGCCGCTGACGTGCAAAGCCCGCGGATGCGTAAGCTGATCGCAGAGCTGGCGGCCGATCTGGAATCGGGTTCGAGCATCGATGAGGCCTTTGCCCGGCGCGAAGGGCTCTTCCCGCCGCTGTACGTGCAGATCATCCGGGCCGGGCTCAAGACCGGGAGGCTCTCGGAGATGCTCACCAGCCTGAACCGGCACCTGGAAATGGGCACGCAGACGCGCCGGATCATGTTCGAGGCCACCACGTACCCGCTGGTCGTGCTGGGCTTGGCGGCGATCATCCTGAGCTTTGTATTCCACTTCGTCATTCCGCAGTTCCACCTCATTCTTGGCGTTGAATCTGGACCCCATCTCCCCGCCGTCACCCAACTCATGTTCTTTATCAGCCAGTACGTGCTGGCGTTCTGGGTAATTGTGGGGCTCGTCATCGCGGGCGTCATTGTGACAGCCCGCTTGCTGTCGAGCTTCCCCGGCGGCCGGCGTTTCAAGGAAGGGTTCTGGAGCCGTCTGCCGGTCATGGGGCCGCTGTACAAGGCCAGCATGCTCAGCCGGTTGTCCGACGCCATGGCGCTGCTGGTGGGCTCGGGCATGGATGTGCCCCAGTGCCTGCGCCTGGGCGGGGCCGCCTCCGGCAGCGAGCGCATTCGAGGCGAGTCCGAGCGCCTGGCCGCGCAACTGGAGCAGGGACAGAGCCTCTCCGAAGCCGGGCAGTCCTGCCGCGTGATTCCGTCGCTGTTCGTGTACTCGATGCAACTGGGGTATCAGCGCAACGAGTTGCAGCAGAACCTGTACAGCCTGTCGGAGATGTACTCGCAGCAGGCGCGGACGGGCCAGTCGCGGCTGCAAGCCTTAATGCTGCCGGTCATGCTGGTCTTCGTCGGCGGGGTCATCGCCGTGGCCGTCATGGCGATGTTCATGCCCCTGACGTCGATATTTCGTTTGATGCAAACTTACTAACGGAGCGAGCCTGCCCATGCGGAGTGCCATTGAAATCGGGCTGATCCTGCTGCCCGCGGCCTTGTGCTTCTTCGCCGGCTATCGCTGGCGGGTCCTTGGCCTGCTGGCCGGTACGGCGCTCGTCATCGTTCTGGCGGCGATGGGCGTGGGCTTATTTAAGGCGATGCAATCTTCGGGTTCGTTCCAAGGCGTGTGGGCGAGTGACGTGGAGTTGCGCGCGGTGTTCGCCTGTGTTGTCTCGTTTGCTGCCGGGTTGGTGGGGGCGATTCTTAAGTATGTGAAGACGGCCGGGCCGTCCTTGCCGCCCTCGCTGGCGACGTACCGAGAGTCGAACAGTGGAATCCGAATCTTCGGCAAGGCCATGTTCTACGTCTTCCTGGTGATGCTGTTCATCGGGGCCCTGGTGATCAATCTGCCGGGCATCTATGGCCCGCTGCTGGTGATCGCTTTTGCCGGTGCGATCATCCGCTACAACCTCATCGCCCGCGACACGCTGACCTCGTACGTTTTTTCCACCCTTGGCACCAGCATGCGACAGAACCTGCCGTTGGCGACGGCCCTGGAACTGGAGGCCGCCAGCCAGCGTGGCCAGCGACGGCGGATCATGCTCCGCATCGGTCGATGGCTGTCCGAGGGCCTGCCGCTCAGCCAGGCGATCCGCCGCGGCTTCGCCCCGTGCCCCGGCTACGCCCTGGCCATGGTCGCGGCGGCCGAGCGAATCGGGCAGGCGCCGCAGGCCGTCGCCGCCGTCGAGGGCTACATCGAGCGCCGCTCACGCGAAAGCCGCCGCCTCCGGCCCATGACGCCCGCGTACGTGGCCGTGGTCCTCGTCGTCATGTTCCTGATCCTCATGGCGCTGACCCTCTTCATCCTGCCGAAATTCGAGGATATCTTCCGAAAGGAATTCGGCCAGGAGTTGCCGCCCCTGACGCAGGCGGTCTTCGCCATTTCGAGCAACAAGACGGTCGCGGCAACCGGCGGCATCCTGGTGGTGGTGCTTGGTATCATGACGCCGTGGCTCGTATACGTTCGCTTCCGGCCTCGGCGGCCCGACCGGCCGTACGCGGTTTCCCGGCTGGCGGATCGTTTCGCCTGGTCCACGCCGCTGCTGCGCTGGTTTGCCCGCAACGATTCGTTGCTGCAAACGGTCTCGTTCCTGCGCATGGCGCTGGCCGCCGGAAGACCCGTGGACGACGCCATTGCCAGCGCCGCCGAGCTGGACGTGAACATCGTGTATCGGCATCGTCTGCTGCGCTGGCACAGCCAGGTGCTCAAGGGCGAAAACATTGCCCGCTCCGCCCGGCGCTGCCGAGTTGGCGAGCCGCTGGCCTGGGCTTTTGAGCAGCAGATCGGCCCGGGCCAGACGCTCGACGCCCTGGACTCGCTGGAGTGTTTCTACCGCGCCAACTACAGCTACGTGACGAACCTGGCCCGCTTCATCCTGTTCCCGCTGACGACGCTGGCCCTGGCAACGTGCGTGGGCCTGATCGCCCTGGGCCTGTTCATGCCGCTGCGGGACATGATCGAGTGGATGAGCCAGAGGATAATGCCATGAACGAGCGTGAAAGAAACGTGATCGGCCCGCGGCTGCGGCGCGGGTTCCCCTGCCATGGCAACGCCGTTTCGAACAAGCCGGCGTGTTGCCGAAGGACTCGCACTCGCGGCGGCTGGATGCTGGTAGAGGCGGTCGTGACGGTGGCTCTGCTGGGCATGGTGGCCGCGGCGCTGTCGGTCACCCAGGCTGAGGCCGGGCGATTCAACGCCATTCAGTTGATGCGGCAGCGCTGCATTGCGGCCGCAAGCGCCCAGCTCGACAGCGTGGCCGCGACCGCCCAGGAACTGCCGCCTGCTGAAGTCAGCCGCCTCTGGCCGGGCGTAAAGACCCAGGTCAGTCGCGCCGCCGGGCAGGGTCAGTGGCAAGGGCTGACGTTGGTGACGGCCAAAGCCGTCGGCGACGCCCGAGGCCATGTGGTGAGTATCGAGTTGGCACGATACGTTAAGAGTCGCTAGACGCGGTCGCATCCCCGTGGGACGCCCGCCCTCGGGCGTCAGATGCGTGAGAAGACGTCGATTGGCCGCGAAGTCCACAGCCGAGGGCGGCTGTGCTACGGGCCCAAAAAAGCCACAGCCGAGGGCGGCTGTGCTACGGGTCCAGCCAGTTATGAAACTGGCTTCAGGAGTCGCTATGCGTCGAACGGCGTTCACATTGCTGGAGTTGCTGGCGGTTATTCCGCTCCTGATCGCCGCTGGGCTGATCTTCGGCGTGCTGTTCACCGAGATGGTCCGCCAGGTGCCGCAGCTGGCCTCGGCCACGCACACGAACGGGCAGATACAGACGGTGCTGGCCCGCATGCAGCGGGACTTCGATTCCGCCAGCGCGCTGCTGGCCTCCGCCAACGATGAGGCCGCCGGCGAGACTCGGCTCTGGCTGGCAGAGGGCACGCACCTGGTCCGCTGGCAGGTTCAGGCCGGGCAGGTCAGCCGCGACGAGTACGCAACGGCTCCCGAAGCGAAACATCTTGGCCAGACGCAGTGGTCGCTGGCCCGGGCCAAGCTGCGGTTTGAGCAACTGCCCGCGGGAGACGTGGCGGTGCATTCGGCCGTGGAGTATCGCACCTCAAACAAAACCCAGGACAAGCTGGTCAATACGCACCTGTTTCGGCCCTCTGCGTTGCCCGGCCATCGGGAGGAACCATGAATCGAACATCCCAGCGGGGCTTTGTGACCGTTCTGGCGTTGGCATCGCTGTCGATGCTGATGGCCGCAGCCGTCATCATCACGCAAATGACCTTCGCCCTGAAGTTCCAGAGCGACCGTGAGTACGTCGCAGCTTGCGAACGCAACCTCGCCGCCAGCGCCTTGGCATGGAGCCAGGGCCGGCAGTTGGAACCAAAGAGCCCGGAGAACCTGGACGTGTCGGCGCTGAAGATTCCCGGCGGTCTGCTAACCGTCTCCCCGGCCAAGGCGGGCAAATCCAACGCGTCCGTCCGAATCGAGCTGCACTGCCGCGTCGGCCAGTTCCATTTGAACCGCAGCGACGTGTACGCCCTGTCTGCCTCGCCCAAATAGTGTCGTGTAACAGGCCCCCGCTTTCAGCGGGGTATAGGGCGGCGAACCGAGTATCCTCAGCCCGCGTGGGCGGGCTTGAAAACGTGCCTTGAGGCACAACGGCTAGAGCAGATTAAGCTTGCTTGGCTACAGGTGGCACAGCCTTTCAGGCTGCGTCGCACAGGCTGGAAGGCCTGTGCCACCCGAAGCGTGTATACACGCAAACTTAAACTGCTCTAAAGCCGGTCCGGGTAAGCCCGTTGAAACGGGCTATGGACTCGAGTATGGGCCCTTTTAATCCCGCTGAAGCGGGGGCCTGTTACACGACTTGTTCACGACTCAACCCACGTCTGCGGCAAACCTTGCTTAGTCAGAAACAAGGTGGCTCGCCCCCTGCCGCCCGAATGGATTTGACTCGCGGCCAGATATCAGCGATGGTTTCATATCCTTAAAGCTGAAAGGCAGAACCATGGATCAATTCCGACGCGAGCAGATGCTGCTAAAGGTCTCTCAACTGGCCGCCCAGCGAAACGCGGTGGCCGTGAGGTTTTCTACCGAGCTTCAGTTTGCCGAGGCGCTGTGCGAGCTGAACGAAACTAAGGCGCCGCGCTGGCGCAAGCTCATCGCCCAGGCCTGCGCGATCGTCGAATCGGTGCTGGCGGCGGGCAAGCTGGAGAAGTTCGCCAAGGCCGTCGAAGAGGCCGAGGCCATCATGTCGCCCATTGGCAAGGCCGCCAAGGGCTACACCATCCACTGCATTGGCCACGCCCACATCGACATGAATTGGATGTGGAGTTGGCCTGAGACCGTCTCGATCACCAACGACACCTTCCTGACCGTGCTGAAGCTGATGGACGAGTTCCCGGACTTCCGCTTCAGCCAGAGCCAGGCCAGCGTGTACGCCATCTGCCGCGACTACAACCCGGACTTGCTGGCGCAGATCGGCCGGCGGATCGCCGAGGGCCGGTGGGAAGTCACCGCCAGCCAGTGGGTCGAGGGCGAGAAGAACTTAGCCTGCGGCGAGGCCCTGGCCCGCCACCTGCTGTACACGCGGCAGTTCATGCAGCAGCATTTTAACCTCGCCCCCGAGGACGTGACCATCGACTGGGAGGGCGACATGTTTGGCCACGCCCACACCATCCCCTCCATCCTGTCCCGCGGCGGCGTGAAGCATTACTACATGTGCCGGCCCGGCCTGCCCGAGAAGCCGCGCGTGCTGTGGTGGCAAGGCCCTGACGGCTCGCGCGTGCTGGGCTTCGTCGACTACGACTGGTACAACGGCTCGATCGAGCCGCACCTGTTTGGCAACGCCGCCGGTTTCTTCAAGAAGACCGGCATCCAGGACTACATGTGGGTGTACGGCGTGGGCGACCACGGCGGCGGGCCGGTGCGGCGCGACATCCTGCGCTGCCGCGAGATGAACGCCTGGCCGCTGGTGCCCAACCTGCGCATGGCCACCACGAAGGAATACTTCGCCATCCTGGAAAAGCAGGCCGAGCGCTGGCCGGTGATCGACGGCGAGCTGAACTTTGAATTCACCGGCTGCTACACCACGCAGACGGCCATCAAGAAGGCCAATCGCTACGGCGAGAATTATTGCCTTGAGGCCGAGATGATCAGCTCGCTGGCCCAGCAGGCCGTGGGGCGGACGTATCCGACCGCCCAGATCCGCGAGAGCTGGCTGCCGGTGCTGTTCGGGCAGTTCCACGACATTCTGCCCGGCTCGGGCGTGCACTGGACGCGCGAGCACATGCTCGGGTTGTTCCAGGAAGTGGCGGCCAAGACCAGCATGGTCAAGCTGCACGCCATGCGTCAGATGGCAGCGGCGGTCGATACTTCCTTCGCCGGCACGGTGGAGGCCAAGGTGCCGCCTTCGCAGGCCGGCATGGCCATCGGGGCCGGAGTTGGGCGCATCCTGGGCGAGCCGGGCAGCATGACGTCCGCCTCGCACGTGGTTGACGGTCCCCGGCCGTTCGTGGTTTTCAATCCCACCACGTGGGAGCGCCGCGGCGTCGTGCAGGCCAGCGTGTGGGACACGAACACGGGCCTCTCTGCCGGTGGTGAGCTGCGGGACAAGAAGTTCATCGTCCGCACGCTCGATGGGCAGGCGGTGCCCGCACAGTCGCTGGGCAACGGCCACTACTGGGGCCACAACTTCGTCGATCTGGCCTTCCCTGTGCAGGTCGGCAGCTTAGGGTACAGTTCCTACGTGGTCGAGGAAGGCATCCTGCCGGCCCCGGCCAGCAAGGTGCGCGTGTACGATGCCCCGCCGCGGCATGAGTGGATGCAGACCCGGCCATGCTCCCTGGCCATGGAGAACGAGTTCCTCACCGTCGAGTTCGATATGCTCACCGGCGGCGTCAAGAAGCTTATCGACAAGGGCACCGGCCTGAACCTCGCCGACGAGCACAAGCCGATGGGTGTGCTGGAATTCCTGCTCGAACGCAGCCGGGGCATGTCAGCCTGGGTCATCGGCGACACGCAGGTGCGGAAGTACCCGCTGGAAGTCCTGAGCATCACCCAGCCGCAGTCCGGGCCGTACGTGGCCAGCGTGGCCGTCAAGGTAAAGGTCGAGGAATCGACCGTGACCGTGACCTACACGCTGCGGGCCGGCGAGGGGCGGCTGGAGATCGGCATCGAAGCCTACTGGGTCGAGCGCGGGAGCGAGAACAAGGGCACGCCCGCCTTGCGCATGCTGTTCCCGCTGGCCATCGAGGACGCCAAGGCGCAGTACGAGATTCCCTTTGGTTCCATCGAGCGGAACTTGAACGCCGGGCAGGAAGTGCCCACGCTGCGCTGGGCGGACGTGACCGGCACGGCCGGCAAGGCCCCCGCTGGCATCACGCTGCTCAACGACTGCAAATACGGCTATTCGTTGGACGGTTCAACGCTGACGGCCACGCTGATTCGCTCGAGTTTCAATCCCGACCCGCTGCCGGAAGTCAGCGAGCATTCGATGAAGTTCGCCATTTGCCCGCACGGCAAGAAGCCATCATCGGCCGAGTTGATTCGCCTGGGCGCCGGCTTCAATCACCCGCTGGCCGTGCTCAGCACCGATGTGCACAAGGGCACTCTGCCCTCCTCGGCCGTCGGCATCACAGCCGTCACGCCCGACAACGTCATCCTCTCCTCGATCCGCAAGGCGCAGGACGATGACGGGTTCATCGTGCATGTGTACGAGACGGCCGGGAAGCAGGCCGCGGCGAAGGTGGCCTTCGATAAGATCCTCATGGGCACCGTTGAGTCGGCTGTAGAGGTTGATTTTATGGAGCGGCCCATCGAGACCTCGACGGCCAAGACCACCGCCGACGGCTTTGGCGTGACGATTCCCGCCCACGGCATCGCCGCCGTGCGGGTGAAGTTGACGAAGTAGGGTTCACGTAGAATCGAAGCAGTTTCGCGGGCCGTATCGCCGCCTAAGCTTGGATGATGACTAAGCGAAATTATGTAGATTATGGATGGTGGAACAGTCTTTTAGCCTGTTCGGCACAGCCTAAAAGGCTGTGCCACCGCCAAAGACTTACGTAGGACCGCTTAGCTACTGGGTGGCGCAGGTGTAAAACCTGTGCCACCCAGCATAGCAGCCGTACCGCAGCACACTTCTCTACGGGAGCTTGTCTATGACGCCCGATCAGCCGCCGGATGCCTTCAGCAAGCCCGCCGGACCCCCGCGTGCCCCGCGCCGCGTTCCCATCCTGGCCAAGATGCTGCTGCTGGTGACGCTGTGTACGCTGGTGCCGCTGGCGGGCTTGGCCATCCTGAGCATTCAGCGCGGGTATCGCGCGGTGGAATTGGCCGCCAGGCGGAATCTCGAACTGGTGGCCCAGGTGACGGCCACGCAGCTCGACCAGTTGTTCAGCGACCTGTCCCGCATGCAGGGGGCGCAGGCCAGCCAGGACGTGTTCGTCCAGTTTTGCCAAGGCGACGGGGCGTCCCGGCCAGCGCTGCACGCAAAGGCGCAGCAGCGGATGCAGGCTGTTCTGGCCTCGAACCCCGACCTATGCATGATGTTTCTGGCCGACTGCGACGGGGTGTGCTGCCTATCCACGAGCGATGGCATGATCGGGGGCAGGTACAAGGAAATCCGTGAGTACATGCGGCAGGCGCTGGCCGGAACGCAGTACGTCTCGGACATGGCCATGGGCACGACCACGGGCGAAGCGGGCGTATTCTTCTCCGGCCCGATCCGCGACGAGGGCGGCAAGATCGTCGGGGTCACGGTGCTCAAACTCAGGGGCTCGGTGGTTGACCGCGTCTGCCGCGACGTCAGCGAGCACGTCAAGAACGGCTTTGCCACCGTCATCGACTCGCGCGACGTGATCATTTCTCATCCCGACGCGTCCATGCTCTACCACAGCCTGGGCACGTTGTCCGAATCGGCCTTGGCGGGGTTCTCGCCCAAGCTGCAATACGGGGTGGAAAAGATCGAATCGCTGGGCTTGGACGGCGTGCTGGCTGAGTTGCGGCGGTCGCAGAGCCAGGGCAGCGTCACGTTCACGGGTTCCGACGGCGCGGCGCGAGTGGCCGGGTACGCCCGCATGAAGCAGCGGCCTTGGAAAGTCAGCGTGATGCAGCCCGAGGCCGAGTTCGACCAGCCCTTGCGGGCGCTGGCGCGACAGGAAGGCCTGGCGCTGGCCGCAGTCGGGCTGGTCTGCGTGCTGATCGCCATGGGGGTAGCCCACCGGCTGGTGCGTCCGATTCGGTCGCTGACGCGAGCGGGGCGGCAGGCGGCCCAAGGCGACTGGTCGGCCCGGGCTGAAGTCACCACTCACGATGAACTGGCGGACCTGGCCCGCACCTTCAACGACATGATGCCCAAGCTGCGCGAGCGATCGGCCATGGAGAACGCCCTGCGGCTGGCCAACGACATCCAGCAGAATCTCTTGCCTCACGGTCCGCCGCATGTGTCCGGCCTGGACGTGGCGGGCACGAACATTCCGGCCGACCACACCGGCGGCGACTATTACGACTTCCTCGACCTGTCGGCCTGGCAGGACGGCACGCTGGCCATCGCGGTGGGCGACGTGTCGGGACATGGCGTTCCGGCGGCGTTGCTGATGACGACGGCCCGGGCCTTGCTCCGCAGCCGGGCCACTCCGCCCGGCACGCTCGTGGAGTTGATGACCGACGTGAACCGCCGCCTGTGCGACGACACCCCGGCCGGGCGGTTCATGACGCTGATGTATGCCGTGATCGACCGCAACAACCGCCGGGTCAGCCTGGTCAGCGCCGGCCACGACCCGATCATTTTCCTGGACCCGGCCACCGGCGAGTTTCGCGATTTGACCGGCGAGGACATTCCGCTGGGGATCGATTCGGTCCGGCGATTCTCGGAGCGGCAATTCGATAATCTGCCCGACGGAGCGGTGCTGTTTTTCGGCACCGACGGCGTCTGGGAGAGTTCCAACGTCCAGGGGGAACTGTTCGGCAAGGAACGGCTCAGGGATGTGCTGCGGGCGTCCGCCTGCCTGTCGGCGGCTGAGATCACGCAGGCCGTCGTGGCCGAACTGACGCGGTTTCGCGGCCAATCTCGCCAGGAAGATGATGTCACCGTGGTGACGGTCAAGGTCGTGGCCTGTTAGAGCCGCTTTCATAACCGGTGTGACCGTGGCACAGCCGCCCTCGGCTGTGGCTTCTGCGGCCAAGGCTGCGGGGCGGTTTCAAGAGCCTGTGTCCCTGACTGGCTTAAAGGCCGGTTTCTGGAAATGGTCTCGAACACATCTCTCCCCAAAAGTGAATGCGGAGAACAAGCCGCATAGACTTTCTAGCCGATGATACCTTCTGGGCGCAGGCGTCCTGGGATTGGAGCAGCCTGTTCCCGGTCCAATGAAAGGAAGAGCCGTATGCGAGTACACGCATCCCATGTGGTGTTGGCGGCCTTGGCCGCGAGCGCGCTGTTGGTCGGCTGTTCGGCTTCGGGTGGCCCGACACAAGCCGGCTCTTCAGGCTCGGCGGTGGCGGCGCGAATTGATCCCCAGGCTGACGCGGCCCTGAAGCGAATGTCCCAAGCCCTCGCCTCCGCCCAGATCATCAGCTTCAAGGCCCATTCCACAATGGATGAGCCGCTGGAGAGCGGGCAGATGGGCTCGTTTACGCGCACCTCCTCGGTCGTGATGCAGCGGCCTGACAAGCTGCGGGCCCAGGCGCATCGCGGCGACCGGGCGTGGACGTTGTGGTATCGAGGCACGAAGCTGACCGTGCTGGATGAAAGCAAAAAACGCTACGCCACGCTGGAGGTTCCCGGCCAGATCGACAAGATGTTCGACTTCATGGCCGACAAGTACGGCATGGTCGTGCCGCTGGCGGATTTCATGTTTCCCAATCCCTACGCCGAGTTGACCGAAGATGTGCTCAAGGGCGAATTCGTCGGCCAGCACAGATGTCACGGCGCGGCGTGCGATCACCTGCTGTTCACGCAAGAAAACATGGATTGGCAGATATGGATAGACCGCGGGACGCCGCCGGTGCCGCGGAAGGTGGTTATGGACTACAAGACCCGTCCCGGCCGGCCGCAATTCGTGGCCATGCTGTCGGACTGGGCGCTGTCTTCGTCGGTGGATGACAAGCTCTTTGACGCCGTGCTGCCCAAGGACGCCAAGAAGGTCGAGATGTCCGAGCTGCTCAAGGCCGGGGAAGGAGACTAACCATGTTGCGAAAGACGATTACCTGCACGGTGGCCTTGGCGGCGTTATTGATCGCGGGTCATGAGATCCTGGCCCGCGGTTTTGGCGGCGGCGGTGGCGGTTTTGGTGGCGGAGGGGGTGGCTTTGGCGGCGGCTCGCGCGGCGGTGGGAGCATGAGCGGCGGAAATCGCGGCGGCTCCGGCGGAAGTTTCAGCGGCTCGGGCAACTACGGCGGCTTTGGCGGTGGCAGCCTGAGCGGCAACGGCGGCGGGTCTGTGCGCTACTCCGGCGGCGGCTCGTCCTCGGGCAACTGGGGCCGCAGCGACTCTCGCCCGCCCAACTACGGCTCGATCCAGAACAACACCGGCTATCGCGGCGGCTGGGAAAACAACGTCAATCGCCCCGGCCAGTCCGGCGGCGGCACCGCGTGGGTCTCGCCGCGCGGCAATGCCGCAGCGGTGCAAGGCCCTAGAGGCGGAGTTGCAGCTGGGGCGCGCGGCCCCGAGGGCGGCTCGGTCAGCGGCATTCGCACTGCCTACGGCGCACGCGGCGATGTGGTGAAAGGGCCTGCCGGCGGCGCGGCTGGCCGCGTGGAAGGTCCCCGCGGCGGCGCGGCGGCTGGGGTTCGCGGCCCCGGCGGCAACGCGGCCGTGGCGGCGCGCGGACCATACGGCGGCAGGGGCGTGGCGGGCTTGTCCTCGAATTACCACCGCGAGAATTGGCACGGCAACACCTACTATCACTGGGACCATCATTTCTACCGCCCGTACTGGTGGAACAATTCCGTGTACTATTGGCCGGTGGCGGTGCCGGTGGGGTACTTCTATCCCACCCTGCCCTCGGACTCGATTCAGTACACCGCCCAGGACGGGAACAATTACTACTACTATGACGGCTCGTACTACCAGCCCTCGCAGCAGGACGGCCAGTCCGGCTACGTGGCGGTGCAGGGGCCCAATCAGCCGACGACTCAAGCCGCCGACGATGCGCCGACTCCGCAGTTCGCTAACGCGCCGCCCGATCCCTTCGATACGCTCAAGAAGGCCGCCGACTTCCTGGCCAGCCAGCAGCAATTGACCATGACCGTCGAGGACACCTTTGACGAGGTCAACGACGCCGGGCAGAAGGTGCAGCTCTCCAGCACCCGGACCATCTACTTGCAGCGGCCCGACAAGCTGGCCGTCGAGTTCACCAGCGATCAGCAGCAGCGGAAGGCACTCTACGACGGCAACGTGTTCACGGCCGTCGATATGGACAAGAACCTGTACGCCACGGTGGCGCAAAAGGGTTCACTGGACAACATGCTCGACACGCTGGCCAAGAAGTATAACATGGCCATGCCGCTGGACGACCTGCTGTACTCCAACCCATACGAACGGCTGGTCAGCCAGATCGAGGCCGGGCAGTACGTCGGGCAGGACACGGTCGAGGGCGTAGCGTGCGATCACTTGGCCTTTCGCCAGGAAGGGTCGGATTGGGAAGCCTGGATTCAGCAGGGGCCCACGCCCATGATCCGCAAAGTCTCGATCAACTACAGCGGCCAGACTGGCCAGCCCCGGTACGAGTTTGACGTGACGCAATGGAATAGCGGCGCCGTTCCGGCCTCGGCCTTCCAGCTCAGCCTGCCCAAGGACGCCAAGCAGATCGACATGCTGACGGCCGTGGAGTCGGGCGAAGGGGCCCAGGACACGCCGCCTCCGGCGCCCTCGCCGGGCCTGCAACTCAAGACGAATTGACGCGACGCTATACGTGCGACAGTTACTGTGAACATCAGGTGGCGGGTCGTCCGGCCCGCAGCGATGGCTGCTGTATCGACGGATCCAGAGGGCTTTGAAACCGGAACCAAGGAGCATGTTTATGCGCAAGATATGCGTGAGCGTAGCTGTCGCGGTTGTCTGCCTGGCGATTCCGTCGCAGTGTCTCGCCCAGCGCGGCGTTTCCATTGGCCGGTACTTCAACAACAATGACAGACCAACTCCGTCCGGGACTTCGAGGGCTCTTCGGTCGGGCTGGCTGACATTCCGCGCTATGGCGGCTCAGGCGGCACGGGCGTGCTCAACTCGTCCTTGCCGGACATGCCCCGCCCGGTAAGCTTGCCCGATGTGCGCCCCATGCCGGTGCCGGCGGCTCCGCAGTATCGTCAGATAGGCGATCCGATTCGGCCAGTGACCATGGCCCCAATGCTGCCTGCAGCGCCAGCGGCGGCCGCCTCGCCGGGTCAGCCTCTGATGGACACCGCCGCGAGCCTGGCCGGCGACACCGGCTCGGGCGCCCTGTATCCCAAGCAAGAGGTGCTTTCACTGGCGCCGCCGGCCGCTGGAGCGGTGCGCAACAAGATGCTCTCAGGCGAAGCCGCGCTGAAAAAGGGCGATTTTGCCGCGGCAAAGGCCGACTTTGATGCCGCTCGCGATCTTTCGGGCAACTCGCCCGAGAGTCTGCTGGACCTGTTCCACACGGAGCTGGCCCAGGCCGACGGCTCGTACGCTCAGGCGGCACAGTCCCTATGGCAGACGCTCACTCGTTTTCCGAAGCTGCCGATGGTCCGCGTCTGCCCCAAGGACTTTTACGCCAACGAGGGGGCGTATCAGGCCATACTGCAAAAGCTCCAACAGCATCTTCAGAAGAGCCCGCAGGACTGCGACGCACTGTTCGTGCTGGGGTATCTTCAGTGGCGCGACCGGCAACTGGCCGAGGCCAACAAGAGCCTCAATGACGCCTACAAGGCAGCCAAGGCCGCGAGCAATATGACTATTAGCAGCGCCGCGCTCAT
Source organism: uncultured Planctomycetota bacterium (assembly GCA_903892515.1). Taxonomy (GTDB): domain Bacteria; phylum Planctomycetota; class Phycisphaerae; order SM23-33; family SM23-33; genus CAITIS01. The sequence goes on from CAITIS010000077.1 coordinate 82,417, forward strand.
CCTGCAGACGAGCATGAGCATGTCCGCGGCACAAATCAAGATGAACGGGCCGGACCTCGCCGAGCCGCATGACTATCCCTGGGCGGGCATTCGCCTGGCCCTGCCGCAGGGCTTTGCGCCTCAGCCGCTCACGCAGATAAACCAGGTTGTCGTCGGCTTGCAGGGCGAACTGGGCCAGGAAGACGCCCGAACCGTCTCGCTCAGCGCCTTCCCCGTCGCGGCCGACATGGCTCTCTCGACCATCCTTAACACGGCCATGGACCGCCTCAAGGCCGACCCGCGAATCCAGGACCTCAGCGTGACCGATGAGGCCGACGTGACGCTGCTGGGGCACAAGGCCATCGTGCGGCTGTACTCCGGCACGTTCAGCGGCGAGAAGGTCGCGCTGGGCCGGGCGTGCTTTGTCCGCCCGGTCAGCGGTGGACGCGGCGTGGCGTACGTGCTGGGCGCCGGGGCCATGGAGAAGGACCGCGAGGCCATCATGCCCACGCTGGCGACGATGGCCCGGAGCCTCGCGCTGATCGACTTCCGCAGCCCGCTGGACTTGCCGGTGGACAAGGCCCAGGCCAGCGTGATCCGCGACGAAAATCGCCTCTACTCGCTCAAGCTGCCCGCCGGCTGGGCGGGGCAGTTCGGCAACGCCACGTTCGTGATGGGGCAGATCGACTTCGTCCGTGGCGGCGTGGTCTTGCCGCGAACGGCCGTGCTGGTGACGACGGTACCGGCCGATGCCACCGCCAAGTCGCTTTTCGACAAGGCGTACGGGCAGGGCAAGCTCGGGGGGCAGGTGCTCTCCCACGGGCCGGCGAAGATGAGCGGCGTCGAGGGCTACCAGTTCGTGGTGCGGCGGTCGCTGGCCGCGGCCACATCTGCGCCGGCCGGCGCGGCTGAATCCACCGGGCAGTCGCTGGAGATCGGCCGGCTGATCTGCGTGCCGAACGCCGAGGGCAAGAACACGATGTACGCCCTGGTGATGGTGTGCGGCGATGCCACGCCCCAGCAAGGCCAAGCCGCCATGGACGCCATCGCCGACGGCTTTGAAGTGCAGGCGCCGGCAAAGTAGGACGGGACGGCAGCTCAGCGAAGTAGGGTCCGCAGGTTCCTTCGCGTCTTGTGCGAAGGATTCTGCGGACGGGACGGCAACTTCAGAACGTGTCACAGCGTGTCTATGAAAGGAGCAGTCCATGCGTATTTCGATGAAATCGGTACTCGTGACGGCGGGAATCTGCGGGGCGGTGTTGATCGGGATCGCCTACGGGCAGTCCCGGCCGGGGGCGGGCAGCAATGCCCCGGCCGTCGAGGATTTCCGTGCCCTGCTTCGAGAATTGCGGCCCTACACGGTCGCCAGCGGCCAGGTGGACGACAGGTTCCAGGCCGTCTACGTCATCGACCACGAGGGGCGGAAGCTCTCGGTCTTCAGATACGATGACTCGCAGGAGAAGCTCTTGTTCATGGCCTCGCGCGACCTCGGGGCCGACTTCAACGCTCCCAACGGCGGCCCGTACGCCGAGACCACCGTGCAGCTCAGCCGCAGCCGCGGCCTGCTGTACCTGACCGACAATACCAGCCGGCGCATCATGGTGTACAAGGTCGACGCCGCCCAAAACACCGTCACGCCGCTGATTCCCATCGACCTGACAAAGCAATAGCAAAGCAGGGTCCGCAGGCAAAGTAGGGTCCGAGAAAGTAGGGTCCGCAGGTTCCTTCGCGTCTTGTGCGAAGGGTTCTGCGGACGGGGCGGCGCGCCACGCCTCCGTCCGCACCGTCCGCAGTATCGCGCCCCGTCCCCGTCCGCAGAACATCCTGCGGACCCTACTTGCTGTCCCGCCCGGAGGCTGCAAGCACCGGCTTTAATATTGCGTGCGGTCCATATCTATCCGGGGTCGCAGGCGGTTGACGAAGAAGTAGCGCAGGGCGTCGATGAAGTGGTCGGGGCCGTCTTTCACCGCTACGTCGCTGTCGCCCTTGCCTGGCGGCGGGTAGTGGTAGGTGCCGAAGGCCTTGATGAGCTGCGGGCAGCGGGCGGAAATCTTCAGGTACGGCCCGCCGACGCCCGGAGCGAGCGTCCAGCGGATCAGTTCGAGCCCCTCGACGATCAGGCTGGCCCGGCTGGCGGTGGGGATGCCGTGGGCGGCGAGGATTTCCGTGCAGGCCTTGCCGCTGGTGGCCTCCTGCGCCTGGCCGGCGGGGTCAACGAAGGTCATTTCCACCTTGCCCGGGTCGAGGCGCAGGATCTCCTGGGCGTGGTTGGCGATGTTGCGTCGCCGGTGGCTGTACTCGCCGATGACGTGCACCTGCCCGGCCGGTCCCACCTGCACCCACAGGCACACCAGCGGCGCGGAGAAGCCAAAGTCAATGGCGCGGTACATCGGCCAGGAGGGCTCGTACGGCAGGTTGGTAACGTGCATTGCGGCGTCGAATTCGGGGAAGACCAGCCAGTCGCGGCGGGCGCCTTTGCACAGCATCTCGGCCTCCCAACTGGAACGGCTGCTGCGCTGGGCGATGGCGATGGCGTCGTCGATGCGGAAGAATCCCCGACCATCGCGGGCGCAGCCATGGCAATCGGCAGCCAGCGGGCAATCGCTGCACGAGCGCTCCGGCGGGCAGCGTTCGATCACTTCCCACAGGCACCACTGAAACAGCCGATACGCCTTGCCCTGCCGGGCCTGCTCGACGAGCTGCTCCATGAGCCCGCCGGCACAGTGCAGCGTGGAGAAGATCTCGATGCCGCCGCGCGATTTCTCGCTGGAACGGGTGATGAATTGCAGCGCCCGCCAGACTTCCGGGTCGAAGAGGTCGACCTCGTCGCAGCGGATCTTCTGCACGTGCTGGCCGCGGACGGCCCGTTGGCTCTGGCTGAGCATGCGGATGTCGGCCGGCGTGGACAGGCGGATGCGCGTGCGCGTCAGCCGGCCCTCGACCAGTTCGTGCAGCGGCCCGGCCAGGAAGTCGCGCAGGTAGTCGGCCAGGCGGTCGGACTGATCGAAGCTGCCGCCCAGGATTCGCAGCGCGATGGGGCTGTGGTACAGGGCGTCCAGCAGCGAGGCGGCCGCGGCCAGCAACGTCTTGCCCCCGCCGCGATTGGCCCAGACCAGCAGGTCGGCCGGCCCGGAGTCCTCGCGCGAGAAGAAGCTGGCTTCGAGATAGTCCAGCGGCGACTGATGATGCGGGCACACGGCCCGATCGGGGATGGTGAGATTCAAAACCTCCTTGGCCCACAGGGCCAGTTCCTGGCGGTTGGTAGGAGCGACGGGCAGGGCGGAAGCGGATGAGGCGGGAGTGGCTGTCATAATGAGTTCCTAGTTCTTAGTTCATAGTTCCTAGTTTCCAGGGGAGGCCGTCTTGTCGTTGCTCTGAACTCTCAACTAGGAACTAAGAACTCTCCGAGGCGATGTAGTACGTGTATCGGCGCGTGGCGCCGTCGAAGGGGCCAAAGGCGGTCATGCCGGCCAGCGTGAACAGCGGGTGCATCGAGCCCATGGCGGCCAGGGCCTCGACGTAGGGCGTGTCGGCCCGCGCCAGCGCGTGTCGCACCAGCCGCACGGCCAGGCCGGCGGAGCGGTACATCGGATGCACGATGACGCGCGAGATGGTCTCGACTTCGGCGTTGAGCAGTGCCAGCGAGCGGCGGCGCGAGCGATGCACGTAACGCCCCTGCGTGGCGACGTTGCGGCCATGGCAGCATCGCACCGGCGGCGAGATGACCATCACGGCCGCGACGGCCGGTTGCGAGGGCGAAGGATTGGGCGCGCGGATCGTCCAGATTCGCTTGAAGCACGCCGGCCGCTGGGCCAGGTAGTGAAACCGCGCCAGCAGGCGGTAATCTGCCAGCGTTCCGGGCACGATAGGCCAGCAGGCGGGGTCGTCACACGCGGACATTGGATCGGCGGCAAGTGCAAGGGGGGCACTGGTAGGGGCTGCGGTTGTAGGGTGCACAGCCGTAGGGTCCGCAGGTTCCTTCGCGTCTTTTGCGACGGGTTCTGCGGACGGGCGACGCGTGCAGCCAGTGGCATGCCCCAAAGCCTCACAGCCGGGGGCGGCTGTACTACGAGGTCCACAGCCGGGGGCGGCTGTGCTACGAGGTCCACAGCCGAGGGTGGCTGTGCTACGAGGTCCACAGCCGAGGGCGGCTGTGCTACGCGCACTGCAATGCTCGCTGGCTGTTTCAATTACCGGCGGGCCAAAGAGCGGCTTGTGAATCACCACGTCGGGTTGGAGCTGCCGCAACAGCTCCTCGCGCGGCGTGGCCAGCAGAATCGCCAGCTTGCCCCGGCTGGCCGAGACCAGCCGACGAAGCTGCCGGCAGATTGCCCGCGCCGTTGCCAGGTCCAGGTTCGATGCGAACTCATCGGCCAGCACGAGTGCCGGCTTGGCCCGGCTGATCGCTCGCCACAGCGTCTCGGCCAGGGCCAGGCGATACTGCTGCCCGCCGGACAGGTCGCCCGCCCGCGTCAGCAGTACGGCCGCCTCCGCCAGGCCGCAGCGTGACAACACCGCCAGCCGTTCGGGCAGATCGGACGCATCGCCACCCAGGCACTCCACGGCGGGCTCATCGCGCTGCGTCATGGCGTCGGGCTTCAGCACAATCGCATTCCGCACGTGTCGGATCGCATGCCCCAGCAGGGCCGACTTGCCCGAGCCGCTGGGCCCGACCACGGCCACGATCTGGCCCGGTGAGATGCCAAAGCCAAAGCGGTCATACAACTCGTGCGAGGCTATTGCCAAAGCGGTTCGGCGCGTCGGTTCGCCCGCGTCCATCCCCGCTCCGTTGCGCCTGAAGCCGGTGCGGGTATTGTCGGCATCGTGGCGTTGCGAGAGCCCGAACATGCTGGCGACGGCGCGGCAGTCAGGGCTCCGCCGACGCAGCCGGAGCGGAAAGTGAATGTTGACCGAGAAGTTCCAGCGAGACATAGTTTCTCCCATGCTACTGATGAAGAAGCGGTTCTTTGACGCGATTCGCGCGGGGCGAAAGACCACCACGGTGCGGTTTTGGCGGCATGCGCGGATGTCAGCCGGTCAGGTGCACTCGATCCCCGGCCTGGGCAGAATCCGCGTCGAAGGGGTTGAGCCCATCGGCTTGGACGGCCTCACCGAGGAACTGGCCAGGAGCGACGGATTTGAACGCCTTTCGGATATGACGGCGGCCTTGGAGGAGCTGTACGGCGACCTGCGTTGCGCCGACGGCCGGCGGCTGTTCGTGGTGCGGTTCTCCCTGGTGGCGGACAAAGACGCAGGGCATAGGACGCAGGGCATAGGGCGTAGGGCATAGGGGGTGTGGCGCCGGCGGTTGCGAATGGGCACGAATGGGTGCCATAGGTTGAGCCGCGCCTTCTTGCGGCTCTACCTATGCGGGACGTCCACATAGGCAGCCCCATCTTCGCAAGAAGGCGCGAAGCCGGGGCAGCCTATGGCACCCATCGAATACTTGGCGTAGGGCGCAGGACCTATGCCCTGTGTGCATCATCCCGCCTTGGCTTCGCGCCGGAAGGCGTCGATGCCAGCCAAGGCTCCGCGGATCTCGTGGACCTGGCGGCGGACCTCGTGCAGGCTCAGGGCGCAGTGGCGGGCGATCTGGCGGAGCGAGCGTTTCTGGCAGAAGTGCAGGCGGGCGATCTCGGCCTGGCGGGCCGGCAACAGCGACAACGCCCTGGCGGCCGATAGGAAGGAGGGGCTTTGAATCCGCTCCAGCAGCCTGCGGACGCGGCGGCGGATCGTCTCGGGATGACGCCCGGCCAGGTGGGCCATCAGCTCCGCCGAGCCGCGATGCACCCACACCGCCAGTAGCAGGTCGCGGTCGGCGCGGTCGAGCAACTCGGCCCTCCCGGCCAGAACGGCTTCATCACAGGCGATACGCTTCTGGCGGACGGCGGGACTCTTGACTGACAGTGACATCGGTATCCCCTTTCTAGGACAGGTCTAAACCAGCGGACGGTGCTCACTAACCTCCAATGTTAGATATTCAATTAACATACCAGCCTCGGGGCTGTCAAGACAAATGTGTTAACTAAATAAAATATTTCCGGTCTCCTCAGCGGTAGCCCGCGCGGTAGAATTCGATCGCGGACAGCAGGAAGATCGGGAATCGGGAATCCGGAATCCGGAATCCGGAATCGGGAATCCGGAATCGGGAATCCGGAATCGGGAATCCGGAATCCGGAATCCGGAGAATGCAGAATCTGGCCTTCCGAATTCCCGAATCCCCGAATTCCCGATTCCGTTCTGTTCTGTTCTGTTCTGCGCGAGGTGATACATGAGCTTGGGCAACATTATTCGGCAACGCCGCAAGGAACTGACGATGACGCAGGACGAGGTGTCGGCCCGCGCCGGCATCTCCAAGCCGTACCTGTCCAACATCGAGACCGGGCGGGTGAAGAACCCGCCCTCCGACGAGGTGCTGCGCGAACTGGAGCGGGCCTTGCAGTTCAAGAGCGGCGAGTTGTGCGGCCTGGCCCACATCGCCCGCACGCCCTCGGACGTCCGGCAGCTGCACGAGAAGGTCGCGGCTGAGAATGAGCAGCTGCGCAGCGCCATCAAGCAGCTCAGCGAGGGCCGCAAGGGCAAGAACGCCGACATGGCCCGGAAGCTCAAGCCGCCCGAGAACGTGTCGGAGACCTTTTCGGCCGGGCGGGCCGTACCGGTCATCAACCGCGTGGCCGCCGGCTACCCGCATCACTTCACCGACCTGGACTACCCGCCTTCGGTGGCCGACGACTACGTCCGCGTGCCCGACGTGCACGACCCGCAGGCCTTCGCCACGCGCGTGGTGGGCGACTCTATGGAGCCCAAGTACGTCGAGGGTGACGTGGTGGTCTTCGCCCCCAACTTGCAGGCCAGCAGCGGCAACGACTGCTTCGTCCGCTTCGCCAAGGACAACTCCACGACCTTCAAGCGTTTCACGATCCACAACGACCGCGTCCGCCTCCAGCCACTCAACGACAAGTACCCCGTCGAGGAATACAGCCCCGACGAAATCAGCGGCCTGTGGCCCGCCATCATGCGCATCGAACGGCTGCGCTAGTATTTGTGACATGGCCGTCTCGGCCATGCGTGTCATGGGCGTCTCGCCCATGTTGCCTTACGCTGGGTGGCATGGTCAGAGAGGCTGCCCAACTTCCTTCCGCGCGGCGGGTCTCCTGGTCCGCCACGGTGCCTGTCGTGAGGCGGTGGTGGGTCAGGAGACCCACCACCCTCCAGGAAGAGACTTTTGAGGAAGAGACTTTTGGAAACCGCTCTAGCAGCCCGTTGAAGAACCGGTCTTTTTCATGAGCCGTCTCAGGCCGCCGGGACGAGGGCGGTTTTCAGGTTCGCCCAACCCAAGATGCGCCAGAATCCGCCCAAGCGACGCCGCAGCGATTCCAGCAGGCCGCGAATCGAGTCAAGAACGCATAGAGCAGCGGTCGCAAGGCCATCTTGCAGACATCGCGGCTTGCCGATGCCAAAGACCTTGCGCATCATCAGCCCGAGGTTGAAGCCGGCCACGTGGATCAGCAATCGTTTGAGGATGTTGGGGTGATGTCGCAGGTGCGTCCGGC